>PBSR01000036.1 GCA_002726335.1 Gemmatimonadaceae bacterium | reverse complement strand
GCCAGCCGTGGGTCCGGCTGGCGGGCGAATCCTCGCCCCCGGCAAGCATGAACTCGCGCCACGAGATGTTGCCGGCATTGCCCCGGGCGTCCCAGCCACCGTAGCCCCGGTTTCTGCTGAGGTCCGCACGGCGCATCGAGTCGAGGGCGGCGAACAAGGACGGCAGGACGTCCCGCCACTCCGCCTCGGTGTTCAAGCTCTCCAGGGGCTGCCCGCAGGCACGAGTGGAAATGGCGAAGAAGCCCTCGAAGGCCTGGCCGATCTCCAACACTTCCGGGATCGGCAACAGGGGCGACCGATGCGACGAAGCATGACGGTCCTTTTCGAAGTCATCGAGATGGCGACCGAAGCGGACGACGAGACTTCGACCACGGTCGGTGAAACCGAAGCAGCGAGACCAGGCGCCCTCACCGACGTATTCGACGTCGCCAACCTGGCGGCCATAGTGAGACTCGATAAAGTCCCGGGCGGCGCTGTCCGTGATGGAGTGGTCGGTCATGTCCAATAGAATACGGAATACGTGGCGGCAGCATGGTGGCCTCTGGCGGTGGACTCCTGGCGCCACTGACTCACACTGATGTGTGCTGTAGCTCCCGCAGTACTGAGTCAAGTCGTGGCCGTTACCCGCGGGCCTCGGGTGATCTGCCTGCGACGAATCACTGGCACACCTGTTGCGTATCCGGGACAGGGATCGGTTGCCGGTCCTGACACCCGACGTTAGACTACGATCAGGAGAGCAGGATGGCGGAGACCTCTCACCCTCGACCCGAACCCGGCGACGACGAGATGCATTGGGGTATTTCCTACCTGCGCGAAGATATTCAGGACGTCCGAGCTCAGATCGTGCGCCTGGAGGCGAAGTTCGACGACCGGTTCAATCGCCTGGAGACGAAACTTGACGACCGGCTCAATCGCCATGAGTCGAGATTCGTCGAGATTGAGCAGGTCATTCGCGAGCAAGGTCGCGAACTCACTCAGCGTATGGTTCTTCTCGCCGGTCTGATGACAACGGCGCTGCTGGCAGCGATCAAGCTGTAGGCAATCCGGCGATTCCTACTCCCTGGCTGCCCGTTCTCTGGCGATGAACGTGGCTACCTCCGACACGGGTGCGACCCAGACGCCATTGGCCGGATCGGTGGCGTAGGCCAGCAGCTCCCTGAGCATGGCCAGGTTGGTCCCCCACTGAGTTGACTCGCCAACGCTGTGGCCGGCCAGGACCAGCCAGTTCTCATTTCGTTTCGCGCGCTCGATCATTCGACGTACCCTGCTGAAGTCCTCCCCATCCATCCGCATCGACATCACCTGGGCCGTGTCGAAATGGTCCGGTGCGTTCGAGGTCTCATCCAGCCAGCGCCGCCCGGTCTGGAACATCTCTGCCACCAGCGGCACGTAGCTTTGCGTCTCGCGGCCACGACCGACGAAGGTCTGACCGCAGGGGTAGGCGAAACTCACGGGGCGGGAGCCCACGAGCTCTTCCAACTCATCATTGGCCTGCAGGATCTCGGCACGCATGCGGTCGAGGTCGTAGGACTCGAGCACGACACCATCGTACCGGACCCAGGCGAAATTCCCCGTGCACGGGTGCCGACGGTGTGATTTCCGATCTCGTGCCCCGAAGCGATGGCATGCTGCCAGCGTTCGAGCTCCTCCAGAAGATTCTTCGGCTGGGCGTAGAACGTGGCCTTCACAGCAAAGGAATCGAGCACCGGCACGGCGTGGGTGACCTGGCTGGAGCGCCCGTCATCGAAGGTCAGGCTGAGGGCGGCCTTCGCCCCGGATGGCCAGGGGAACCCCGAGGGATCGAGGTGCCGCTCTGAGATCGACCGCCTTGTTGCCGGCTGGGCAGGCTGCTGGGCGGAAACGTGGGAGGTCATGCTGACAGACATCAGCTGCAGCAATACCGCGAAGGCGATGCAGGAGCGTGTCAGGTTCCGACGGAGACGCCCCGCACTACGATGACCGATACTCATACGTTGTCTCTTTCTACTATATGTGTGGTCGTGGATTCAGCCTGGATGCGTTCAGAGAACATGCGCATCCGCGCTATGTCGGACCAGACCCGGCCCCACACAGGGATCAACTCGGTGTCGTCTTTCTTCCCCGGTTGTATATTGGAGCATCATGAGCGGATTCACCTGACTCTGAGTCACCAGCCAACCGGCCGCTGACAGCGGCTGGTCGCACCTACCTCATCGCCGTTCCGACGGATGGCAACACGCCACCTGTCCGTGCCCGTACCACGCTCGGGCGCCGCCACAGGAAGGCCGGGTCTTGTTGCGTTCTCGCCTTCGTGAACTCCCGCCCCCGATGAGGTGCCGTACATGAACTCCTTTCTCTTCCGTCTCTACAGCCACTGTTTCGTGGATGAGCTCATGCTCATCTACCCGTTCTACGCCGTGATGTTCGTCGATCATGGCTTGAGCCCGATGGAGCTGGCTACCCTCCTGGCCGTCTGGTGCGCCACAACGATCGTGCTGGAAGTGCCGTCCGGCGTGCTCGCCGATCGCCATTCCCGCAAGGCCATCATGGTCTTCGGCGCGGTTCTGCGCGCCTGTGGGTACACCTGCTGGGCCCTCTTCCCCAGTTTCTGGGGGTTTCTCGTCGGCTTCGTTCTGTGGGGGATCGAGGGGGCCCTCGGGTCGGGCGCCTTCGAGGCTCTCGTCTACGATGAGCTGAAGCGTTTCGGCCGGCAGGACGACTACGCCAGGGTCCAGGGCAGATGCCGGGGCCTCGGCCAGGCCGGCATCGTGGCGGCTTCTCTCGCTGCCTCGTGGGTAGTGTCCTCGGGCTACGAGATCCTCATCGCCGCCAGTGCCGCCGCGGCCCTCGCTGCCGGCGGCCTCCTGCTGTCCCTGCCGACGGCCCCTCCGGTGGCCCCCACCGGAGCCACCGGGTGGGCGGCCTATGCGGTGACTCTGCGGGCAGGGGTAGGCGAGGTCGTGTTGCGGCCCTATGTGCGCCACCTCGTCCTGTTCGCCACTGTCGCCCTGTCGCTGGGCGGCACCCTCGAGGAGTACTGGCCGATTCTTGCGGTGGAGATCGGCCTGCCGGAATACGCTCCCGGTGTGCTGCTGGCGGTGCTGTGCGGCACCCAGGCATTGGCCAGTTTCATGGCTCATCGGTTCGTCGACCTGTCATCGCGTACCGTCTTCTCCGTGTTCGCCGCCTGCGGCGCTGGACTGTTCGTTGCGGCGTGGTCCATGCATCCGGCAGCGATCCTTCTCGTGGTTCTGTTCGTCTTTGTCTTCCAGGCGATCGACATTGTCTACGATGCCCGACTGCAGGCCGTCATTCCCAGCGAGCACCGCGCCACAGCATCGTCGGTGAAGGGTTTCGCCAGCGAGGTCGCCGGCATACCGGTGGTCATGGCCATGGGGATTGCCGTGACGGATCGCAGTTACAGGCTGGGTTTCGAAGCGTTCGGTGTGGCGATTGTGCTGGTGGGTGTGTGTTATCTTCTGAGGGCTGGCCGGCTGCCGCGTCCAGCGGACGCTGACTCGAGATGGGGGTAGGGAGACACCATGCAGGTAACCGATACACACGCACACATATTCAGCGATGACCGGGAGCGTTATCCGGTCCTGGACAGTGCAGGCCACCGTCCTGCCGGCATCGGTACGGTCGAGCACCTGCGGAGGGACATGAGTTCGGCCGGAGTGCAGCGGGTCGTCGCCATCCACACGAGCATGACCTATGGCTTCGACAATCGCTTTCTGACGGACTCGTCCCGCGACAACACTCCCTGGATGGCGGGTGTCTGCACCCTGCACCCGGAGGACCCGGAGAGCCCCTCTCGGCTCAGAGCCTATGTGCAGGACTGCAATGTGCGGGGTATGCGCAGTGTCCCGGCGGGACAGCCCGAGAAACACCTGGACTACAGCGTCGAGAAGCACCTCGACCATCCCGGTGTCGACGCTCTCTGGAGTACCGCTGAAGAGCTCGGGATCGTCATCAACGCTCTCATCCGGCTGCCTCTCGCCGACGAGCTGGCAACCATGCTGCAGAGGCACCCCGATCTACCCGTGGTACTCGACCACTGCATGTTCGCTCACGGGGACGATGGCATTCAAGGCGAGACGATCCAGCGAACACTACAGCTGGCAAAATACCCCAACCTGCACGCCAAACTCACCTGGCTGGCAGCAGGCTCAGGGCAGCCCTATCCCTTCGTCGATACGCCTCCCCTCATCAGGGCGGTGATCGATGTCTACGGTCCCGATCGCTGTGTCTGGGGGAGTGACTTCCCGTGCGAGAAATACACCCCACAGGTCACCTACGCGCAGAGCCGTACGTTGTTCAGCCAGTCCCTCGATCTGAGTGACGCTGAAGAGGAAGCCATCTTCAGTACCACGCCAGGAAGGCTGTGGTTTGGCGGATGAGTTCGACTCAATCCCAGAAAGGTTCACCCTCTTTCAGCTCTGCCCGCAGGATCTCCGGTACGAGGTTGAACCCCAGGCCAGGCCCCGCGGGCACGGCGAGCATGCCGTCCACCACGTCGAATCCATCCAGGCCGCCCATCGCCGCGATGTAGGGGCGCGCGTAAATACGCGTCTCACTCATGCTGAAATTGCGCACCGATGCCCCGAAGTGGACGTTGGCCATGTTGTGCACCAGGCTGCCGCAGTTGTGGAGCGCAACCGGCAAGCCGTAGTGATCGGCGAGTTCGGCGATCTTTCTGCCCCCGCTGATGCCGCCACACCAGCAGAGGTCGGGGTGCAGGACGTCAATTCCACCTTCTACGATGAACGGCAGAAAATCGCGGTAGCCCTCGATCTTCTCGCCCGTGCAGATCGGCACGCGTGACGCCGATCTGAGGGCTTTGTAACCGTCGTTGAACCACACCTGCAGCGGGTCCTCTATCCAGATCGGCCGCGCCTCTTCCACGGCCTGACACAGACCGATGGCCGTGGGTACGTCAAACTCGTTGTGGCAGTGGACGATGAAATCGAGGTCCCAACCCATCACGTCGCGCAGCGTCTCAAAACCTGCTTGCACAACCCTCATATCGCTGACCTTCAACGTCTGGCTGGGGGCGCCACCCACAAACGGGCGGGAGAGACGTGTGCTATCGAGCAGGCCGGTGAAACCCACCTTCGCCGTGCGGTAGCCATGAGGGTGGGAGCGGAGCTCGGCGACCCAATCGTCGACCACCGCGCGATCGGTCATGGCCGATGGCGCCCCGCCATAGTAGATCTCAACGCGGTCGCGGTAGCGGCCCGTGAGCAAGTCGCAGACGGGGCGGTCGAGGATCTTGCCCGCCAGGTCCCACAGCGCGATGTCGACGCCGCTGACGGTTGGCACATGCGCCTGGTAGGTGTGCTGCAGGCCCATCATCTGTTGGTATAGCCTGTCGATATGGAGCGGGTCGGCGCCGATGAGAACGGGCTCGAGCCACTGCAGATTGGCGCGCGCCGCCGGGCCGGCTGCCCCGGCTTCGCCGATGCCGAAGAGGCCGGCATCGGTTTCCACCCGCACCAGACTCTGGCCGGCGGAATCTCTCAGCTCCATGGCCTTCACGGCTGTGATACGCATTCAGTTTCCTCCGAATGATGGGCACATGTGATGTACATAGAAGGGATTGCGGGTTGGGGTCAATGATACGGTGACGTGTCCAGATCACCCGGAGTGACCGCCCATCGATTATTGCTGATATTGGATCGTGAACCGATTCCTTCCGCTTTCGACTGACAGTCAGGCGCCATGATCCTGCCAAGTCCCAACGAGACACTGATCACGACGTTGTCCCCACGGATCACACGATTTCGGGATGCCAGCCGCCAACGTGGGGCGGCCGACACCGCCAGCCCGCGCCGGCGCAACCAGACCAGAGCGTTCTTCGAGCTCCATGGGTCGGCGCCGTACTGGGAGCGCTACGCCAAGTCGCTGGCCTACGCCCTCGAGAACGAGCCGGTCCACGTCCTGCCCGACGAACTCCTCGTCGGCATGCTCTACCAGATCCCGAACCGCTGGCTGGAGCCGGAGCACGAGCACGCCCAAAGGTGGGAGCGATATGACGCATGGAAGCAGATGGGAGAGCGTCAGCGTGACCTCATCGATCCCTTCGTGGGTGGCGGCGGCGCTCCGGGTCACATCGGCTGGCGCTGGGACCACCTGCTGGAGAAGGGCGTCGAGGGACACATCGCCGACCTCACCGCGCGTCTGACCGACGCCACCGCGGAGAGTGCCCGGCAGCTCCTGCAGGGCGCCATCATTCTGTGGCAGAGCGTGCTCAGCTGGAACGACCGGCACGTGGCCGCTCTGCGGGCACAGTCGGAGTCGAGCTCGGGTGCCGACTGCGAACGCCTCGAGCGATTGATCGAGATCTGTTCGCGCGTGCCACGCCAGCCGCCTCGAAGCTTCCATGAAGCGGTCCAGTTCTTCCACTTTCAGCACCTTGCTGTCATGTTCGAAAATCCCTTCGGCGGCAACGGTCCCGGGCGGGCCGACACCTTTCTGTGGCCGTATCTGGCAAAGGATCTGGCGCAGGGAGTCACGACGCTGGAGACAGCCAGGGAGCTGATCGACGAGCTCTGGATCCGCTGTCACGAGCGTCTCCAGAACGGCGACGGTTGGGTCGAAGCGGTGGTGCCGGGCGGCACCCATGCTGATGGCACCTGTGCCGTCAATCCGCTGTCGTACATCATGGTCGAATCCATCATCGACCTCGAACAGACCCACCCGGTCGTCTACCCGCGCGTCTGCAGCCAGTGCCCGCCGGACTTCATGGAGCTGATGGTCCGCTACCTGCTGGAGGGGAGCAACCGCGCCCAGATCTACAATGACGACGTCTGCATCCCGGCCATCGTCAACGGTGGCGTTGCCCGTGACGATGCGGCGATGTACATGGCCGGCGGCTGCATGGAGATCAGCCCGCAGGGCATGAACTGCGACCTGAACTTCGCGCGCACCCACAACGTGGCGAAGGTGCTGGAGCTGGTGCTCAACGGCGGGGTCGATCTGTTGACCGGTGAGTCTCGCATCCCCCACGACCGCGACCTGACCGACTACGACGACTTCGAAGAGCTCTACAAGGCCTTCGAGACCGAGTTGGCGCGCCAGTACGACGCCATGGTCCGGGCCCTCGACATCGCCAGCGAGTGCTACGCCGAACTGCGTCCGTGTTACCTGCTCTCGAGCCTGATGAGCGACTGTCTCGACCGCGGCCTGGAGCAACAGGCCGGCGGCTCCCGCTACCACGACTACGGCTTCGCCCCCCTCGGGATCACCAGCGCCGCCGATTCGCTCAACGGTCTCCAGCGCGCCGTCTTCGATCAGAGCTTCGTGACCCCGGGGGAGATGCTCGAGGCCCTGCGGACGGACTTCGCGGACAGCCCGGTACTGCAGGCCAGGCTTCGCCAGCTGCCGATGTTCGGCGTCGAAGACCCGTCGGCGGACGCCATGACACGGCGCGTGCTGCGCAGCGTGTGTACGCTGGCCACGGCGCGGCGCACCCGCTTCGCTGGGCGTCTGAAGCCCATGGTCTTCAACTTCGTCTGGACCCCCGGAGCCAGTGCCGAGCTGGGCGCTCGCGGTGACGGCTCCCACGCCGGTGAGATGATCGGGCACGGTGTCACGCCTCTGGGCCGCGCCATGAAGGAGGGGATCACCAGCGCCATCAACTCGAGCACGTCCCTGCCCTTCGAATGTGTGACGGGGGGTGCAACCACCATGTGGGACATGGACGATCAGTGGATCGACCACGAGCGCATGCGGGTCATCCTCACCACCTTCCTCGCCCGCGGCGGCATGATCTTTCAGGGGAACACGACCAGCGTCGAACAACTCGAGGAGGCATTGCGGCATCCGGAGCAACACGCGAACCTGATCGTGCGGGTCGGCGGTTTCTCCGCCCGCTTCGCCACGCTCGGGGTGGATCTGCAGCGCGAGATCATCGAGCGTCGGCGGCACTCGGTCTGACCTGTGGACGAACTCCGGTCACTGCCGGTAGACGAGGTCGTCCGCCGGGAGGGTGTGTCGAAGGCGATCGGCATCAAGCACGTGGCCAGCCTGCTGTTCAGCTACAAGTGCACGATCGCCTGCCGGCACTGTCTGTTCAGCTGCAGCCCGAAGCTCCCGGGGGTGAGGGTGTCTCTCGACGACGGCGTCGAGTTTCTGCGCCAGCTGCGCCAGACCGATCGGGTGGTTCACATCGCCGGTGGCGAGGCCATGATGTTCTACGAGGAGATGCTGGCCATCTGCCGGGCCGCCCGTGAGCAAGGCTGTGAGCCACACTTCTTCGAAACCAATGCCTCCTGGTGTGTCGACGACGACGTGACCCGGACCCGGTACGAAGCACTCCGGGATGCGGGCCTGGTGGGTGCTCTCATCAGCGCCGATCCTTACCATCAGACATTCGTGTCACCCGAGAGGCGGCATCGCGCCTGGCGCTGGGCGGCCGAGATCTTCGGGCGTGAGAACGTGGCGGGAGAAGACCTGTCACTGGAGCGCCTGCAGGAGTTGCGCCGGATCGGGCGAGACGAAAAACAACTGGCCGAGTACACCCGTGAGCACGCGCCGAACCTGGTCGGTCGCGCCGGCGAGAGCCTGTCTTCTTTCTTTCCCGATCGGCCGCTGGACGAGCTGGCCGACGATCCGCTGTGGCACGGGACGTCGGGTGACCAGAGCTGTCGCACCGAGTTCGACGCCGACGAGATGTGGGAGATCCACATCGACCCCTACGGCAATATCCAGACCTGCTGCGGCATCATTGTCGGCAATGCCCGCGAGAAGCCGCTCGTCGAGTGGATGCAGCGCGGCTTCCACGTGGGCAACGAACTCGTGAACAGGGCCTACCAACGAGGCCCCCTCGCGATTCTCGAAGTGGCAGAGGAACACGGTTATGAGCCGCGTGAGGGATATCCGCAGAAGTGCGGCCTGTGCTGGGAGGTCCGCAAGTTCCTGCGTCCCCACTTCCCGGAGACCTTTGGTCCGGCGGAGATCTACGAGCTTGTCGAGTAACCTGGTGTCGCAAGAGCGAGGCTGTCGCCTCGTCCTCCGGTTCTGCCTGCTGGCCCTGATCGCCGGAGCCCCCGCCACAGCCCACAACGCCGCCGTAGCCCTCGCCGTCCCCGTGGCCGACATCACTGTCGACGGAGATTTCGCCGACTGGCCAGAGGACGCGCCCCGACACGATATCCAGTTGATCGAGTACGGTCAGGCACCGACGGGCGGCCAGGATCTGTCAGCGTCGTTCCGCGTCGGCATCAGCGTCGACCGAAGCCAGCTGTACGTAGCTGTCGAGGTCGAGGATGAATCGGTCGTCATCGACAGCAGCAGCAATGTCTTCTGGAACACCAACGATGGTTGTGAACTCTACGTCGACATGGGCCACGGCGCCGGCGAACTGCCCGCGCAACACTATGTCTACGGCGTGCGGGTATCGGCGTCGCTGCGCCAGGTGTCCCCTGTTGCCGAAGTCCGATGGCAGCACGGTGATGGCTATCACCGTTACGAGTGGCGTGTGGCTCTGGATTCTGCACGCCACCGCAGTATCGGCCTCGACGTGGTCGTCACGGACAAGGACGACGACAACTCGTACAGCTGGATGACCTGGGGGGAAGGTATCGCCAAGGCCACCGGCGGTGACCTTCTCGGCGATGTGGTGGTCGCCGATGTGGACGGGTTCGGTGAACTGCGTGGCACCGTCACCCGGGAGGGCACGACCCGAGGCGTGGCTGGACGCAGAATCCTGCTGCAGGCCGTCGATCGCGCCGGCCTGGCAGCGGTTGACGTGACAGATGCCGACGGACGTTTCGCGTTGCTGTTGCCGTCGGGTGAGTACCGCGTGGACGTGGCCCGGTCGAGGTCCAGTGATCGAGCCACAACCGTGACGGTGTCGCCTGCCGCTCCTGCCGATCTGCATGTCGTAGTGCCGGTGGCCAGGGGCGAGCCTGGCATGCTTTGAGAAAGCCTGCAGGATGGTCGTTGCGGGTGCTGGTGTATTGCTGCCCGGCGCCGACCCGGAGAAGGTGGAGGAAGTGGTGCGTCAGGCGGGCATGTAGATCGCTACCCGAGCCGCTTCCTGGGGGCAAGTCACATCGGGTGAAGACACGCCAGGAACTCAGCCGATGTCCTCCAGTTCCAGGGCGAAATCCTCCAATTCCACCAGGGCTGGTACCTGGTCGATGGTGCCGGCGGCGATGCCGATGTCCATGGCATCGGCCAAGCCGGGGACCGGGTCGGTGGACCACGGGTCTCCCCAATGCTCGCCGTCGCCACTGGTGTAGCCGCTGAAGGTGTCACCGTGTCTGACCAGTCTGAGCCACACCGGGAAGGGCGGCTCCTGATCATGGATCCCACCACCGCCACTCTTGTGCATACAACCGTCGCCATGCTCGTCCCACTGAATCCCCGCCAGTTTCGGCGTGGTGTACAGCAAGACGGAGCCGAGGCTGCCGGGTTCGGTCTCATGGCTCCTGGACAGATCGTTCCGTACGAACAGGCCCGCCCTGTACCAGGGATTCACCTGGGACTGATACCTGACAACTTTCACCGTTGCCGTGAAATTGCCGGTGATGACGCCCTTCAGGTAGATGGCCCCGTATGAGTCCTCCGCATGCAGAAGGTCGGTGCCGCTGGCCTTGATGGTGTACCGATTGCGGACCTGATCCACGGTGAACTCACAGGGCCTGGCGGTCCCCGACACGTGGGTGTGCAACTCGGCCTTCGCGATATTCACGGGATTGTGTGGATAGGCCTCCAGGCAGGCGGGCCCCGCACCGCCCACCGAGACTCTGTGCAGACCCACATCCGGCCTGGTCAGAAACCGAACCCGTCTGGACTCGCCCGGCGCCAGAGGTACGGATTTCCGTTCGGCGATCTGCTCATCCACACGGAATTCGACTTCTTCAGAGGTGTCGCGGTCTGTCACATTCTGGACAGTCGCACTCACAGCAACGTCCTCACCCAGAGGCACGACCGTTGCCGACACCTCCAGGTCGCGGTGAAGCGTCCGCAGGGTCTCACCGCCAACTACCACGACTTGGGGCAGCGTAGCGCCGATCGCCGCTTCGTGGCGGCCGGGCTCGTGGAACACCAGGTCGAAGCTGATGGTGCGGTCGCTGTTGCGTACTACGGCGAACTTTCTGGATTCAGCGATCTTCCCGTCGACGTACAGGTCGACGCGACTCACGCCGGTCTCGCCGGCGTTCCGTACTGTCGCACTGGCTTTCAGGATCTGGCCGGTGACAACCCGCTGCGGTACGCCGCCATCGGCGGATTCGATCCTGAGCTCATCTGTGTCGAACTCGGGATGGCCCTCCAGGATGCCCTCCGGAACAGAGGCAGGCGACTCAATCAGCCAGTTGTCCCGGTACACATTGTCCTCGAGCACGGAGGCACACAGCTTCATCTCCGACTGCTCAAGGTTGAAGTAGATGTTGTCCACGATGGTCCAGCCAGAGGACATGTTGTCGAACCAGACGGCGACGTTGTCATTGAAGAAGCCAGCTCGAACGTCGTGGATGAGATTGAATCGTATGATCGAGTCTCTGGTGAGGCCGGTCGTGGTGATGGCGCCCGAGTCGTCGGCTTCGTCCTGAACATGGTGGATGTGGTTGTACTCGATCCTGTACCCACCGTCGATTGCCACTTCCACGTTAGACCATCCCCCCACTTGCAGAGGGGTGCGGCCCCGTGTTTCTGTGATCTCGTTGTGAGAGATCACCGTGTCCCGGGAGTTGTTGACGCGCACGCTGGTACCGCCACAGTTCGATACGCGATTGTGTGAGATGGTGTTGCCATGGACCAGATCCACCCAGTCGGGGTGGGCCTCTCCGCACATGCTGATGCCACCCTCGTCAGCGCCCTGTATGGTGTTTCCGAGGATCCTGTTGAGGTAGCACCCCTTGCCAAACTGCAGGGCCGTGTTGCCCAGACCTCGCAGGGACAGGTCCACACACTCGCAGGCTGTGGCGTAGGCGAAGGACAGGGCGCCGTCCCCGGGATTCGTCGATTCGAAATTCAGGCCGTACAGCCGCAGATTGCGAACCGGACGCTGCGGTTCACCTTCAACCACCAGCAATTGAGACAACACCGGCGTCACCATCGTCGCCATGTTGGGGTCATCCATGCCAGCTTCCGGGATGTAGCTCAGTTTTCCGGTGTCTGCAGCGTAGAACCACTCGCCCGGTGTATCGAGCAACGCCTCCACGTTCTCCACGTAGTACCTCGGCGGCACCACGGTGATCCCCGGCTGAGGTTCGGCCAGCCTGACTACGTTGTCCGTCGTATCGACTGAGGCGATCGAATTGACCCCTCGGTGCCACCTGAGCAACATGACGATGCGGTTGTTCTCCATGCCCGGCCACTGCTTCAGGTCTTCGTCCCGGAAGGTGAACTGGTCGGGGGACTCGGTCATCTCTGCAGGCGTGAAGTACCCCGTGCCGGGCGTGCGCGCCAGGGTTTGGGTATGGCCGTTGGCCAGCAACCGGGTCAAGTCCAGTCCGGGGGCATCGGCCACCCATCTCTCCCTCTCCCGCCGCCAGGGCCCGAGCTTCCTGCCACCGGAGATAACGGGGGTTTCCCCCGGGTAGGCGGCATAGGTGACGAAGTGATCCTTCAGCTTGTGGAATTCGAAGGCGCCCGTGGGCAGGTCGGTTTCAACCCTCTCGCCACCGTCATCGGCACCAAACCGCAGGGGCCTGTCGAGGAAGTACTGCCCGCCCCGAAGTAGAACGAGGATGTCCTGACCCCTGCCGTACTTGTGGGGCGAACCGATGAATCTTGCCTCGACAGGTGGCTTCTTCTCGTAGAAGGCCTGTCGCTTCAGGTCGCGGACAGCCTCCTGCGAGCGGTCGATGGTGGCAAAGGGGCCATCATCCCCGGCTGCGGCCGGGTCCGGCAGACTACCCGACCAGGCGTCGTCCCCATCCGGCGACACGTAGAAGTCGGCCCGGGCGTCTCGCACCGAGAACTTCTCCCACTTCTGGCCGCGCAAAAACCTGCCGCCCGGCGATGCGGATGCCATGGATCGATCTCCCGTAAACTGTGGCGTGGTCCGGTGTGAGCGCGAGGCAGGGAGGGCGTCCGACGCCGCCAGTCACGCGCGCCGGTCGGGTCGATTCTCGACAACCTGCAGGGCAGCGCGCAGGAAACCCAGATCGAAAGACCGCCCCGTGTGCCCCCACGCCGAGTCCTCGTTCATGCCGGGTGGCGGGCCGGCTCTCAGCGATCCCGCATACCCCCCTTGGTGCAGGAGGCGCAGTACCCGCGGAATGTCGATGACTCCCTCGTCGAGGAAGGCATCGCGCTGGTCGTGCTGACCGACGAGATTGCTCATCTCGACCAGCCACAGACGGCCGCCAACCAGCATCTTCTCCAGAGCTGGCAGGTAGTCGGTGCCGGCCAGCCCTGCGAGGGACACGTCCAGCCCCATGGCCGGATAGCGGTCTGCTTCCAGGAGCTGAAGGAGGTCGGCCTCGTACGGGGCGCCGGGTGTCCCCGTGCGCCATGCAATCTGCACGCCGGCCGCCGCAGCGACGGGGTCGAAACGCTCCAGTGCATCGGCGATGGTAACGGGCGGCGTACCGCGATCAGCTGCGTCGGCCTCGCCGTAGTGATGGACCAGGGCTCCACCGCGGCCGTCCGGTTCGGCCTCGGTGGAGCCGGACGGCCGCGGTGGAGGCAGGCCGCAGCTGAGCATGTTCACGCCCGCGGCGCCAGCTGCCGTCACGATCGTGGGCAATGCATCCAGATCTTCGGGACCGGCGTCGGGAAGACGGATGCCGGCCAGGGCCAGCCCGGTCTGCTGCACCCGATTCCGGGCGCCTGCCAGCAGGTCGTGGCGCCACTCGTCGAGTGACACCACGACGGCGTCGGCCCCCAGTTGCTGGCCGAAGATGAGTTGGTCGTCGAAGCCGTAGTCAACGGCGAGGGCCAGTTTCATGGCGTCTCCGGGCATCTTTCTGGATCAGCCCCCTGGAGCGCCTGCACGACCCCCTTGAGATACCCGACCTGGTAGGCGAAGGAACGCTCTCCCCGATTGTCACCGATCACTCCCGGACAGTGGTCGATACGGATCACGCCGTCAAAGCCAACCTCATCAAAGGCCTCCACCGCCGCTACCATGTCGACATCGCCTTCATCGGGGAAGACCTCGTCGAAGCTTGGAACCTGGCCTCGAGGATTGCGGAAGTGGGCGAAGTGGATCTTGTCCTGGCCGCCAAAGTGGCGGATGGCGTCGACCGTATCCACGCCGGCCATCGTCGCGATCGTGCCCATGCAGAAGCCGAGGCCATTGCTCGGGCTTGGCACCGCATCGATCAGCCGCTGCATGTCGTCCCAGCTCGCCTGCACACGGGCGACACCCATATAGGAAGGGATCGGCGGGTCATCGGGATGAGCGGCCAGCTTTACGCCCACCCCCTCGGCCACCGGGACGATGTGTTCGAGGAAGTAGAGGAGGCCCTCCCACACCTGCTCGGCAGAAAGCTCGCCATCGGGAATATGGGGGTAGTGCTGTCGGCCCAGTCCGAGCCAGTCCAGGGCCGCCGCCGGGGCCCGTTGGGCCACGGCCATGTCGAAGCGGGGATACCTGGCCCCGCCCCGACCGGTGGGGCTGTACTCCGTGCGAATTCCGCCCACGAGCATCCACCCGTACTGGAGCACCCCGATACCGACGCGGGCCATGTTCTCGACGGTGCGACAGATATTGTCGATCTGACGATCCCGGCCCGGGCGGCCGAACATGATATCGACGTAGTGTTGGGGCGGAAGGTTCTCGATGACGTCCCAACAGAGGCCGTGCGACGCGTAGAAATCACGCCGGCTCTCCAGCGATTCGACATCGAATATGCCGGAAGCGGGTGCCCCCAGGCCGCTGACGACGTGCTGCAGGCCCAGTTGGCGAATGAACTTGACGCTGTCTTCCGACTCGCCAGCCTGAAGAGCAATCTTCATCTCGAGCTCCGGATGATGAAATCTCAGTGGACCAGATCGGGAGGCTAAGGTATCCCGAACGGAAGGGCAAGCGCCTTGACGGATCTTACCGACGCGGCTTGCGTACGAGGGCCGGCGTCGCCTGATCGCCGGTGAGGACGGTGCGCCCGCGCTTGTGCGGGACGGCCCAAGAAGCAGGAAGCGAGGCATGATGTCACAGTTGCGCGAACGGCTGTCGATGGCGCTGCAATCGATCGCCCTGATGGACACGCATGAGCACTTCGTGCAGGAAGCCGACAGGCTGAAGCACGGATGCGATTTCTTCTCTTATCTGCACTACGTCCATTGCGACCTGATGAGTGGCGGACTGGCCCTGGAGAAGGTGTCTCTCGAGGCATCGGCCCTGTCCTCGGCACAGAAGAAGGAGGCGTTCTTCCGTCATTGGCCCAACGTCCGCTTCACCGGGTACGGGCAGGCGCTGCGCATCATGGCAGAGGATCTGTTCGAGGTGGCAGAGATCACACCCGACACCTTCGCGGAACTCAACGCCAACGCCGCGGCGCTGCCGCGACCCGGCTACTACGACACCGTCCTGCGCGAGGGGGCGAAGATCGTTCGGGCGTGCCGGATCGTGTGGCCCCACAGCTCGACCATGTGCGATCTCGATCACCTGTTCCCAGTGCCCGTCTTCGATCACTTCGCCACGGTGGCCAGCCGGGGCGACCTGACGCTCCTGGAGGCGGACACCGACGTCAGCATCCACAATCTGCACGATCTTGAGGCCGCTCTCGACGTGGCCTTCGCGCAGCGTGCCGAAGAGGGAATGGTGGGGGTCAAGAACTTCCTCGCCTACAGGCGTCCGATCTCCTTCGAGCAGGTGCCGGCGGCCCGGGCGGAGGAGGTCCTTCTGCGAACGACGCAGGCGCACGCCGACACGCCCGTTGGGTTTGAGGAAGCCAGGCCGTTGCAGGACTACATGGTTCATGCCATCATCCGCCGTGCCGTTGAGCGCGATCTCCCGATCCAGATTCACACGGGATTTCAGAATGACAACGCCAACTTCGTCGACAATACGCGCCCGACGAGGCTGGTGAATCTGTTCATGACCTACGATGCGGCGAAGTTCGTGCTGTTGCACGGGGGATGGCCGTACACGCAGGAGTTCGTGGCGCTGGCGAAGTCATTCCCGAACGTCTACGCGGACATGGCCTGGACCTATATCCTCGGTGCCGGAGCGGCGGAGCGGCTTCTGGGCGACCTGCTGGACAGTGTACCGGCGAACAAGATTCTGGGATTCGGTGGCGACTACAACTTCGCCGAGGGGGCCTACGCCCATGCGAAGCTGGCGCGTCGTTCGATCGGCCGGGTGCTGGCGGGGCGCATCGAGAACGAAACGATGAGCGAAGATGAGGCATTGGAAGTGGCGCGCATGATCATGCACGACAACGGTGCGCGTCTGTACGGGTTCGCTGAGTTCGACTCGCCATGACTCAGCAACCCGCAGCACCTCCCGTCTCCTACCACACGCATACGGAGCTGTCACATTGCGGCCAACCCGACATGATCTTCGAGGCCGCCGTCGCCGTGGCTGCCGAAGAGCGATACAGTACCGTCGGCTTCAGCGATCACATCCATCCGCCACAGATCACTGACCAACCGGCGCACGCGGCGCGGCTCCGGCAGTACAAGCGGAGGCGGCAGGACATGGGCCCAACGCCCGAGGTGTTCATCGGCGGGGAGTTCGATGTGCTGGCGCCAGGACTGATGGTCGAGTCCGAAGAGATTGTCGCTGAGTGCGAGTATTTCATCGTCGCTCCCAACCACTACCACGTCCACTGGGTGCAGACACCTGAGGGTGATGTCGCCAGCGTCGCGGCCCACGAACTCGACACCATGGAAACCGCCATAAACTGGACCCATACCGACGTCATCGTACACCCCTTCGCCGACTACGTGAAGCGCCCCGGCTGCACACCCAACGATCAGTACCGCTCGTGTGATAAGTCTCGCCTTCGTGAGCTTCTGTGCCGCGCCGTGGAGCGGCGCATCGCCCTGGAGATTCAACCCCGGTACTGGTGTCAACCGGAACGGGCCGGCGAGCTTTCCGAGTTGTTTGACAGCTGGCTCGCCCTGGGCGGCCTGATCGCTCCCGGCAGTGATGCTCACACTCTCGAGTCATTGCGCCACTGGGCCCGGTGTTACGACGCCATGGTCCAACGGTTCTGCCTGACTCCGGATCTCATCTGGCGGCCGCAGGCGGTCGCCTCATCGGCGGGGCCATCAACGTAAGCGCTTCAGAGAGACTCCTCGATGCCTGGGAGATGTGGGAACAGGATCATTTCTCGAGCGGGAGAAACGCCTCGGGAGGGAGAGCGACGTTTGAGATCCGCATCTCCCGCATGTCGCCGCCGTATCCCCACCAGACGTTGTCATCGTTGCCCAGGAACAGGTCCTGAGGGCAGCGGCGGAGGGTGCCGTCAAAAGGGCGCTCGCCGGCCGGGACGTGATCGATGTAGAAGCCGACAGTGGCGCCGTTCCACGTCATGGCCACGTGATGCCAACCGCTGCCCGGCTCGATGGCGACTGTGCTGGAGTCGACCATGCGACCGTCGTCGGTCTCGAGCCAGTACTCCAGTTTACCGGAAGGCTTGATCACCAGCAGGTAGCCGCCAGCGGAATCGTGCTTCTCGACAATCGCCTGGTATCCTTCACCGTTGGCGGGATTGCCCAGACGGGTCGGTTGCACGATTGCCTCGATGCTCAGGCCGGCAACGAGATCGAGGGTGGAATCCTGCGAGACCTGTACGCAGGACGTATCGCCCGGAAAGCTCCAGGCTGCCGTCGTCGATCGCAGCGCGCCGCGAGCCACCCCGTCGTGATCGCCGGCAAGATCGGTGAGTCCGGCTTCGACGGGCCCGTCGAAGCGCCAGTGAGCGATCGTCGGGTCCTCGGTCCTGCCGCAGCCACACGCAAGTGAGACGAGGGTCAGGACGAGACCCACGGCCCTGGCCGGCCACAGTGCGTTGCTCGAAGCTGTGGGGGTCGCCATTGGTGTCCTTCCCCGGGTTGTCTACATCAGCGGTTCGACACCGCAGTACTCGGCGGTGTTGTTCAACAGCGCAACATCGTCGCTGCCTACTGCGACTCCCTGGCTGCGGTAGTCCTGCTCGAGGCGCGCCTCGACGCTGCCGGGAAGTCCCGCCTCGTCAAAGCCCCGTATCGGCATCAGGGTGGCGTTGACCCCGAACATCAGGTTGTCGATGCCGTGGCGGACCTCTTTCTCAGGCGCGAACATCCCCGCATTGAAGACGATGATCAACCCGCCCTGCGAGGCACGCGGCCACTCCTGCCGCATGGCCTCGGCCTTCTCGCCGTCGGCGCCCACGAAAGGGCCGCCAAGAGCCTGGGCCACCGCCGTGAGACCCAGGGACTTGAAGAAGGCCCCCGGGATCAACTCCTCAAGTGCGTCGAACTCCTCACCGTGCTGGTAGTCGGCCAGGATGCAGGTGGCCATGTCGAGCACGAGGGGTGCTTCATCCTGACTCGGGAGACCGAAGCAGAACGGCGGATTGCCCCAGCGGGCCGCCGGCCGACGCTCTTCGACCGGCAACTTGCGGCGCCCCTCCGGGGTTGGAGATCCCTGGACGGAGAAGGCGATCATGCCCTCCTCCATGGCGCGACGGACGTAATTTCCGGCGGCTCCGTAGTGGCCAATATGAACGGTTGCTCCCATGGCCATCCCGTGCTTCTTCGCCTTCTCGATGGCGGCTTCGGTCGCCATCATCATGGGCGCGTAGCCCAGGCTTCCATCACCGTCGACCAGGACGGAGTTCTCCGTCTCAGAAGCCACGGTCAACTGAGGATCAGGATTAACCAGGCGTTTCTTGATGACTTGGCAGTAGCCGTCACCGAAGGGAGGACGCTCGCAGATCTGCCGCGTGCCATGGGAGCGGACGCCGCGCAGATCGGAATGGGTCAACAGTCTCGCGAGCTGATCGGCGTGGTCCTGCCGCATGCCCACCGCTGCCAGACAGCCAGCGGCGAACTGCTGCAGGCGCTGGGCAGGAATTCTGACGTATTCGCTGGGAGGTACGTTCATCGATTTCTCGTCTTCTTGATCGGTTGCTGCTAGGAGCGGGCAAGATAGGCAATCCAATGAGAGTGTGTTGACCACTGAAAGGCGTGGGTCTTTCTTCGTGGCCCATCCGACACCGGGCGACCAGCCGACAAGTTCCATGCCATCCCCAGACAGTGCGCAGACTGCGAAGTGGTTGAGAACGGGGTACCTCTACCTGCTCATCCTGCCGACCTTCGCCTTCATCCTGGTGTTTGCCTACTACCCCTCAGCCTCGGCGATCTATCACGCCTTCTTCAAGTGGAACGGCACGAACATCAAGGAATTCGTCGGTCTCGATAATTTCCGACGCATCCTCTTCGACGATCCGGACCTGCCGCGCTCCGTACTCAACATGGGCCTCTTTCTGGCCGGCAACATCCTTCTGCAGATCCCGACGTTGCTGCTGGCTCTGGTCCTTTACCATCTGCGTCTGCCGCGTCTTCAGTATCTGTTCCGTACGCTCTTTGTCCTGCCCATGGTCGTCCCGGGCATGGTGGGCATGCTCCTGTGGCAATTCATCTACAACCCTCACGTGGGGCTGTTGAACCGTCTTCTCACATCCCTTGGGATCATCGAGGCACCGTGGCTGGGGCCCACCTGGCTTGCCGACACGTCGCTGGCTCTACCGAGTGTGATTTTCATGGGTTTCCCATGGGTGAACACCATCGCCCTGCTGATCTACCTGGCGGGCTTCCAGCGTATCTCCACCGACCTCATCGATGCCGCGCACATCGACGGGGCCCCCGCCCTGGCGCGCATCTGGTACGTTGAACTGCCCATGGTTCTGGGCCAGATCAAGCTGATGTTCGTCCTCAGTGTTATCGGTGCCATACAGGACTACGGGCGGATTCTGATCATGACCGACGGTGGCCCCGGGACCTCAACGCTGGTGCCGGGTCTCCTCATGTACCACCGCGCGTTCCGCTACTCCCACATGGGGTACGCCTCGGCAATCGGGGTGCTCATGTTCCTCGTCATCCTCGGACTGACGGTGCTCAACATCCGGTACTTCAAGACGCACGATGAAGAGAGACGGCAGGCCGCTTGATGGTCCGCGGCAGAGACACGTCGGGCGTCCCGGCGACGTTGGCAAGGAGGGGAGAGTAGATGGCGGTGAGATCGATCAGGGCAGAATTTCCCAAGATACTCGTCCTCACTCTGACGACGATGGCGGTCCTGGCGCCTTTCTGGGTGATGCTCAGCATCTCCTTGAAGGATCAGAGCCAGTTCCTGCAGAACATCTTCTACCCGACGCAGCCTTTCCACTGGGAGAACTACGTCGCCGGTTGGGCGGCGGTCGCACCTTATGTAGGCAACACCGTTCTGGTGGCGGCTCTGGTGACGGTGATCAGTCTGACCTGCAGTTCGTTGGCAGCCTACGTGTTCTCGCGTTATGACTTCCCGGGTCGCCGGGTACTCTTTGCCGGTCTCATCGTCCTGTTGATGATACCGGGCGTTCTCAACCTGATCCCGCAGTACGTCCTGGCGCTCAAGCTCGGCGTGGTCAACACCATCTGGGGGTTGGTCCTGTTCTATGTCGCCGGACGCCAGGTACTGGAGGTCTATATCCTCCGCTCCTTCTTTCAGGGGATCCCCCGGGAGCTTTTCGAGGCGGCCCAGATCGACGGCGCCGGCCACGTTCGCCAGTACTGGTCCATCGCTTTGCCCCTGTCGAAATCGGTTCTGGGTGTCCTCGTCATCATGACGGTGATCTTCGTCTGGAATGATTTCATCTGGCCGTTGGTGGTGGCCGACGATTTCAAGACCGTGTCCTATGGCCTTTCCTTCCTGACCAGACAGCACTCGACCGCCTGGGGTGCTCTGATGGCCGGCTACACTCTCGCCTCTCTGCCTCTGATCCTGCTGTTCACTTTCGCCATGCGCTATTTCGTCGAAGGTGTCTCTTCAGGGGCGCTGAAGGCCTAGAGGATGGGTCCGAGACCGCACCGCTGGGCCAGCTGCGCCGCCATCCTTGTCCTGGAGTGGGCGTCGCTGGTCGGATGCTCCCGGTCCGAAGCGCCTGAGAGTGACGTCGATGCGAACACGATCGTGTTCGCCACCCACATGGGCGAGCACCCGGGCTGGCTCGATGGTTTTGCCGCCGTCATCCGGGGGTACCGTGCACGACACCCGGAGGTGAACATCAAGCTCCACTACCAGCCGCTGTCAGGATTCGCCATCTGGGCGGAAACGCAGTACCTCGGCGGGCGCGGGCCGGATCTCGTCGGCATCGGGGTGGGGGAGGCCCATCGCCTGGGGGCAAGACAGGGCTACCTGCTGCCCCTCACTGAATACCTGCAGCAGGAGAGTCCTTACACCCCGGGGCGCCGTTGGATGGACAGCTTCTACCCGGTGGTCTGGGTGAACGTGCAGGATCCCATATACGGGGAGTACTGGACGGTACCCTTCAACTTCTTCACCCTGCGGATCTTTTACAATGTCGAGCAGTTCGCTGCCGCCGGGATAGAATCGACACCGACCACATGGAAGGAGTTCCTCGAGGTCCAGGAACAACTCGAGAACGCCGGATTCGTGCCCTTCCTGATGCCCAACACGTCGCACAATTCCTACGTCTTCCCCGCCGTGGAATATCTGGGCGACATGATCTTCCAGAGCCTGACCCCCGAGCTGGACCGGCTCGATCACGACGGCAAGGTCAACGGCATCGAGATGAATGCGGCGATTTACAGCGGCCGAATCCGTCTGACCGATCCCGAGGTGTTGGCAGTGCCGCAGCTCATCCGAGAGTGGTCGCAGTACTGGATCCGCGGCTTCAACGGTCTCGACCGCGGGCTCTCCAAGGTGCTCTTTGCCAATGGCATCGGCACGATGTACATGGATGGCTCATGGGATGCGGAGGCCCTGGCCCGATCCGTCAACTTCGAGTTGGGGGTCTTTCCCATGCCAACGGTGACCGCCGAGAGCACCCCCTACGCCGACGGTCCGCGCAACGACAACAACTACAACCTGTCCTTCGCGGTGGGAAAGATCGCCCGCGACCGGGGGCACCTGGACCAGGTGGTCGACTTCTTCCGCTACCTCACGTCACCGGAAGCCGCCGACACTCTCACGCACTACGTGGCCTTCATCAGCGCCCTGGAGGAGTACCCGGTTCCCGAGGCGCTCGAGGCCTTTGCTCCGGCCACCGGTCATCCATGGAGCGGGTATCCGTGGTACGTAGCCCAGCAGAGCGGCTCTTCCGAGGCACGGACCCGTCTCCTGGCTCTGCTGCAGACCTACCTGGCCGGTGAACTGAGTGACCTGGAACTCGCCCGGCGCTACGAACCCCTCTACCGGCGCCTCGCCGAAGAGGAGTTGCACTACGCGCGTCGCGAGAACGCCCGGCTGGTCGGGGAGGTGAGCGGACGCCTGCAACAGGTATGTGCGTTGATCGACTCCCTGCCTGTCGTCGAGACCGACCAGGCGGCTGCCAGGCGTCAGCAACTCGAGCGACGTCGCGATTTCACGCAGGAAGGTCTGGACAAGGCGCGACGGCAGCTGGCCTTCCTCGACAGCACCCTCAGCAGTCCACCGGTGTGGCGGGGACGCTCTGAGGCCGGTGACTGATGCCGCCGCCGCAGTCGGCCCCCGGAGTGTCCCGCCGGGCAGTGCTGATCGGTCTGTTGTTCTGCCTCGCCATCGCCGTGGGCGAGCCCTATGGGATCCTGGTTGTAGGGGGGTCGCCGTTGACGGCCGATTTCTCAACCGGCGCCGCGATCTTTCTCTTCTTCGTGCTGACCCTGGTGGTAAACCCCCTGGCTCGGCTCGTGACGGGCTCTGGCCTGCGACGGGGCGAACTGGCGACCGTGCACATCATGATGATCGTGGCGGCGGCCATCCCCTCGTGGGGCTTCACCCTGAACCTGATCCCGCTGCTGGGCGGCTTCTTCTACTATGCCACACCGGAAAACGGCTGGGCCCTGACCATTCAGGAGAACCTGCCCCCCTGGCTGCTCCCGGACGACCCGGGTAGGTTTCGGACCCTCTTCGAGGGTGTGGGCGATGGTCAGGCAGCGCCCTGGGCGCAGTGGCTGCAGCCTCTGCTGATGTGGTGGCTGTTCATCTGCAGCGTGTACTTCGCCACCTTGTGCCTTCTGGTAATACTGCGCCGCCAGTGGGTCGAGCGGGAGAGACTTCTGTTCCCCCTCGCCATTCTGCCGTTGCAGATGAGTGGGGATGGCGAGGGCGGGCGTCTGCCGGCCTTCTTTCGCAGCAAGGTGATGTGGGTCGGATTCCTCGTGCCTACCTGCATCAACACCGTCAATGCCCTGCACTCATACTTCCACTATATACCAAGAATCGAGTTGAGGACGTCGATCTGGATTCTGCGCGACGCCGTCCGCCTCGACCTGACGCCACACTTCGAAATCGTCGGCCTGTCCTACCTGCTGAACACAGATGTGTCTCTGGGCGTCTGGTTCTTCGCTTTCCTCGCCCACCTGCAGACCGGTGCCCAGCGGTTGCTCGGGTGGAGCATCGGGCCGACCCAGCCCTTCTCTGACCCGGGGCCGCCCACTGTGTCTCACATGGCCATGGGGGCCCTCGTGTTCCTGGTGGCATCCGGGTTCTGGAATGCCAGAGCTCACCTTGCCGATGTCCTGCGCAAAGCGCTGCTCGGTGCGGCCGAAATCGATGACTCCGACGAGCCACTTTCCTACCGGACAGCTGTAATCGGGGCGCTTCTCGGCAGCGCTTCTGCCATGGTGTGGCTGACGATGGCGGGCCTGACACCACTGGCCGCAGCCGTCCTTCTGGCCACCGCGCTGGTGACCTTCATCGGTATCGCGCGGATCGTCTCCCAGACCGGTCTGGCCTATTGCCGATCCCCGGTGGGAGCGCCGATCTTCGCTGTCAACGTCCTGGGCACCGCCCTGGTGGAACCGTCCGGGATCGTCGCTCTGGGGTTGAGTTTCGCCTGGAATGATCTGCGCACTTTCGTCATGGCTTCCGCCGCCACCGGCTTGAAGATGGCGGAGGTGACCCGCTTGGAATGCCGGCGCCTGTTCCCGGCAATCGCCGCGGCCATCGTCGTCGCTCTGCTGGGGTCGGCCTGGGCGATCCTGTCCATCGCTTATACCCACGGGGGAATCAATCTGATGGGCTGGCAGTTCAGGGGAATCCCCATATTCTCCGGCGATTGGATCACCCGAAACATCAACAACCCTCAGGCATTTCATTCGTGGCACCTCGGCTTTACCGTCGTCGGCGGAATGCTCATGGCGGCCATGACCTACCTGAAGAACCACATCATGGGATTCCCCTTCCATCCCATTGGCCTGGCCCTGGGACTGACGCATCCGGTTTCGAGCGCCTGGTTTTCCGTCTTCCTGGCGTGGAGCGTCAAGGCCGCCATTCTGAAATACGGTGGCGCCAGCCTCTACCTCGGCATGCGTCCCCTCTTCCTTGGATTGGTGCTTGGAACCTTCGTTTCGGCTGGCGTCTGGCTGGTTGTCGATGCCCTGACCGGCGTCACGGGCAATGTATTCACCTTCGCCTGACGACTCCTGCTTCCGTAAGAAGGAGATGCAAACGGTCCGGTTCTTTTTCTTGAAAAGCATTGACTTGCTCTATCGGATGGTCGTAACGTATGCGCCAAGTCGTATCGGAATCCGCAATTGCAACGACGAATATGGGTGGGCATACAGTGCACGGATGGAGCAGCAAACGCTCGAGAATGCACCGGACAGGGGGTCAGTGACGGGCCGTTTTTACCGTCGCTGGCACCCTTTTTTTTAGACTGCATGATCTTTACGCTCGCGTGGGATGGGCGGGCGCTACTCACAGTGGGGATATCAACCCTGCAACCGGAGTGAGGAGTCAGTGATGAAGGACAGATCCCTGTTGAGCCTGCTGGTGCTCGTCATCGGCATCGGCGTGGCGACTCTTGGGCTACCGGAATCCGCGCAGGCCGGAACCACCGGGAAGATCCGGGGGACGATTCAGGACGCCGGCACCGGCGAGCCGCTGGTTGGGGCGATCATCAGGATTGAAGGCCTCAATGTGGGTACGACCACGGATGACGAAGGAGACTACTTCGTTATCAACTTGCCCCCGGGCGAATACGCTGTGTCGGTGTCCATCATCGGCTACGAAGCGGTCACCAAGACCGGAGTTTCGGTGAATGTAGACCGCACGGTGACCGTGGACTTCGATCTCAAGACGGCGGCGATCGAGATGGACG
>PBSR01000035.1 GCA_002726335.1 Gemmatimonadaceae bacterium | reverse complement strand
CGATTCTCCCGCCTCGGGACACCCGGCCTCCTTCGGCCATGACCGGCAGACGACGCCCCACGAGGACCCGATCGCCATCGTGAGCATGGCCTGTCGCTTTCCTGGAGGAGCGAACACACCTGAGTCGTTCTGGGATCTGCTGGCCACGGGCACCGACACCATCGTCCCCTACCCGAAGAGCCGGTGGGATATCGATGAGCACTACGACCCTGATCCAGAGAAGGCCGGCGGCATCGCGGCGCGGGAGGGTGGATTTCTGGAGGAGATCGACAAGTTCGATCCCGGCTTCTTCGGCATCTCGCCGATGGAAGCGATCAGCATGGATCCACAGCAGCGCCTGCTCCTCGAGATCTGCTGGGAGGCGGTGGAGCGGGCTGGCATACCCCCAGCGTCACTGCGGGCATCGGCGGCGGGGGTGTTCGTGGGCATCGGACAGAACGACTACTCGCAGTGGAAACTGAATGCCGGCAATCTGGCGGCCATCAACGCCTACGACGGCACCGGCAACGGTTTCAGTTTCTCCGCCGGCCGGATCTCGCACGTCCTGGGGCTTCAGGGGCCGAGCATCGCCCTGGACACGGCGTGCTCATCCTCGCTGGTTGCCCTCCATCTGGCCTGCCAGAGCCTGCGGGCAGGTGAGTGCTCTGCCGCTCTGGCCGGTGGTGTCCATCTGAATCTGTCGCCTGGGGTCGGCGTCTTCCTCTCCCGAACCGGTGCGCTGGCACCGGACGGACGATGTAAAGCCTTTGATGCTCATGCCAACGGATTCGGCCGCGGCGAAGGAGCCGGTGTGGTCCTGGTCAAACGCCTCGCCGACGCCCTGGCAGACGGCAACAGGGTCCTGGCGATCATCCGCGGCAGTGCCATCAATCACGATGGCCCCAGCAGCGGTTTGACCGTACCGAACCAGAAGGCGCAGGATGCCCTCCTGCAGGCGGCGCTGAGGCAGGCCCGAGTGAACCCGGAAGAGGTGGGATTCGTCGAGGCTCACGGTACGGGTACGGTCCTCGGCGACCCAATCGAGGTCGAGAGCCTGGCCAGAGTCTACGGCCGGAATCGTGAGCAGGATCGTCCACTGTACATCGGCTCGGTCAAGTCCAACATCGGCCACCTGGAGGCCGCTGCGGGCATTGCGGGCCTGATCAAGACCGTGTTGTCTCTGCAGCACGGATCGATTCCCCGCCACCTCCACTTCACACGACCCAATCCGCATATCGCGTGGGATGAGATCCCTGTGAGAGTCGCGGCACAGACGACGGCGTGGGACGAGGCCACACAACGGCTCGCAGGCGTCAGTTCGTTCGGTATGAGCGGTACCAATGCCCATGTCATCGTGGCGGAAGGACCAAGACCATCACTGACATCAGTATCGACCACGGTCGCGGATGATCCGGCAGCCCTCCTGGTTCTTTCCGCCAGGACAGAGGATGCCCTGCGAGATCATGCCGAGCGTTGCGCCGCCGCACTGGAAGGCAACCCAGCCATTGATCTGATGGACTTCTGTGCGAGTGCCGCCCTCGGCAGAGATCACCTCGCGCATCGACTGGCCGTCCTGGGGACCTCAGCGGATGACATCTGTCAGAAGCTGCGCTCCGCCTTTGGCACCACACCATTGCCTGATGTCTACAGACCTGGACTGCCTGACCAGACAGCAGATCACCCCGAGGGCTCGCCGCGGCACCGGGCACAGAGCTACACCAGAGGTGATGACTTGGACTGGCAGCAGATCATGGGTCGCCCATTCACGCACCCGGACCTGCTGCCGACGTATCCATTCCAGCGCCAGTCCTATTGGGTCGACGGTACACCCTTCCACGCGGTGCAGTCGACATCACCTGCCGGGATCTATTACGGGCTGAACTGGGAACCGACCCAGGTGTCATCTCTGGCGCGGCGGCTGGTGCCATGCGATGCATGGATCATCCTCGCTGACCGTGGTGGCATCGGCGATGATCTCGCGGGACGGATCCAACTGACGGGCCTGGATGTGATCTGTCTCCACGCCGATCCACCAGCCGAGGGCGACGCAGGCACCACGAACGCGCTTGAAGATCTGCGCGAACGATTGGCACGGGGAGACGGTACGGTCGGGATCGCTAACCTATGGGCCACTGACCATCCATCTCAGGGAACCAGCCTGTCGACGGAAGCTGTCGCGCGGTGCGAGGCGTTGCTCAATCTAGCCAAGCTGTTGCAGTCTACGGATGCTGAGTCGCGACTCTGGACTGTCACCCGGGGAGCCATAGCGATTGAGCAGGCAGAGCTGGTTGCAGACCTCTCCTCTTCGGCTCTGTGGGGATTCGGCCGGTCTCTGGCGCTCGAACTACCGGATCGCTGGGGTGGGCTGGTTGATCTGGATCCTGACGATTCTCCGTCGCAGAGCGCAGATCGTCTGTGGTCGGTGTTGCAGCCCGCGCTCGCTCACGGTCAGGTCGCCTTCCGCACAGGCATCGCCCACGTACCCCGGATCCAGTCGACACCCACGCCTGCCCCGTCGGCACTCAAGATCCGTCCTGATGCCACCTATCTCATCAGTGGCGGGTTGGGCGGTCTGGGACTGCGAGCTGCCCGCTGGCTGGCCGCAAGAGGGGCGCAGTATCTCGTATTGTTCGGACGACGCGGACTGACCGAATCAGTCGAGGACGAAGTAGCGGATCTGACGGCGCTTGGAATTCAAACCCTCGTACTCAGCGCAGATATCACAGACCATGGCACCATGCAGGCGGTCCGCCAGCAGATCGCAACCCAGCTTCCCCCGGTGGCGGGCATCATCCACGCTGCCGGTCTGCCGGGGGTGTCGTCGATCAGCGAACAAAGTGCCGATGCCCTGCGGTCAGTGCTGGCGCCGAAGATCGCAGGGGCGCTGCACCTGGAGGAGTTTTTCGGCGGGCCTCAACTCGACTTCCTCCTTCTCTACTCCTCCATCGCCGCCCTCTGGGGCTCGAAGAGACAGACCCACTACGCGGCAGCCAACAGCTTCCTCGACGCCTTCGCCGCAGACCGTCAGGCCCGGAAAATGCCGGGCAACAGTGTCTGGTGGGGACCGGTAGAGGCTGGCGGAATGGTCACAGACGACGACAAGAATGCGCTGGAGGGACTGGGGATCCGGCTCTTGTCCGATGCCCAGATGTCGACTACTCTCGACCGCATCGTCGGCACGGGTCGGCAGCTTGCTGCCGCCCAGATCGACTGGACCCGCTTGCGGCCATTGTTCGAATCTGCCGGTATATCCGACTTGGTCTGTCGCATCGAGGTCCCCGACCGGGGTACCCGGCTGCAAACCCCGGATAGCGAGAGCTTCCTGCGTGCGTGGGAACTGACTCCGAACTCAGAAAAATCTGCGCTGCTACGATCTGTCGTAAGCCGCGAGGTCGCCCAACTGCTCGGTTATCGAGATGGGGCCGATCTCGACGCTGACCAGGGATTCTTCGAACTAGGTATGGACTCGATGATGGCAGTCAGTCTACGAAGACAACTTGAGGGCCACCTGCAGGTCGACCTGCCGGCGACGGTTGCCTTCGATCACCCGACAGTTGGCAAACTCTCAGACCTGCTTGGCCATGAACTTGCCGATGTCGTGGCGCCAGCCAGTGACGGCACGGCCCCGTCTTCCGGTACAGAAACGACCTCGGATCTCTGCGCCGGTGTGCCCGAGGACGCTGATGCAGAGACGAAAGACAGCGCCGTCCGGAAACAGCTGGAACGCCTCGAGACATTGGTCAGAGACCTCGACGATAGCTCCCCGGAAGCCGGCGCGAGCGAAGCACGATGACGGATACAGCCAGAATCGCCCAGGCCCTGGATGCGGCAGCAAGCCGCCTCGAGCAGCTCGAGCGCGAGAAGCGCGAGCCGATCGCTGTGGTGGGGATGGCTTGCCGGTTTCCAGGTGCCGCGAATCCGGAACAGTTCTGGCATCTGCTCGACAGTGGCACAGATGCAGTGACCGAGATTCCGGCGCAGCGCTGGGACATCGACGAGTACTACCATCCAGACCCGGATCAGGCGGGCATGATGTATACCCGTCACGGCGCCTTCCTGGATGACGTGCGAGGCTTCGATGCCCCCCTGTTCCGCATCTCTCCCCGAGAAGCGGCGAGCATGGATCCTCAACAGAGGATTCTGCTGGAAGTGACGTGGGAGGCCCTGGAGCGCGCCGGGATGAATCCTCGGTCTCTCGAAGACTCGTCAACGTCCGTCCACATTGGCGCCACGACCCACGACTATACGCAGTTGCTGCTCGCCAACGCAGATCAGACGCCCCTCGACACGTACTACGCGACAGGTAATGCGCCGAATGCTCTGGCCGGTCGGCTCTCCTATTTCCTCGGACTCCGGGGGCCCGCGCTGGCCATCGACACGGCCTGCTCCTCGTCGCTGGTGGCCCTGCATCTGGCCTGCCAGAGCCTGCGAACCGGGGAAAGTAATCTGGCCATCACAGGGGGGGTGAACCTTTTGCTGTCACCCCAACTTCAAGCCGCCATCTGCCGCGCGAAAATGCTCTCCATATCGGGCCGTTGCAGGACGTTCTCTGCCGCAGCGGACGGTTACGTGCGCGGCGAAGGGTGTGGTGTGGTGGTGCTCAAGAGATTCACCGACGCCACGCGCGACGGCGATCGCATCCTCGCCGTGATCCGAGGCAGCGCAGTCAACCAGGATGGCGCCAGTGCGGGGTTCACGGTCCCTCACGGGCCGTCCCAACAGGAACTGATCCGCTCGGCCCTGGATGCATCGGGGGTTGAGGCTGGCGACGTCAGCTACCTGGAGGCACACGGTACGGGAACACCGTTAGGTGACCCGATCGAGGTGAATGCTGCCACTGGCGTGTATGCGCAGGATCGTGACCGCGCCCGCCCCCTGATCATGGGATCGGTGAAAACCAACATCGGGCACCTTGAGGCGGCGGCGGGGATCGCCGGCCTCATCAAGGTCGTGCTCGCCTTGCAGGCTCGCACGATTCCCGCCCACCTGCATTGCGCCGAGCCCACCCCCGACATCCCCTGGGCAAAGCTGCCGATCGAGATCCCCGATCGCAGCATCACGTGGGACGCCAGCCCTGATCGGTTGGTTGCGGCGATCAGTTCCTTCGGCGCCAGTGGGACCAATGCCCACGTCATCGTGGAAGAAACACCGGACGTGCCTGAAGTGCCTTCAGACGAAGTGTCGGAGGGGGCCGATCACGTCCTGCTGTTATCTGCCGATTCGCCCCAGGCGTTGCAGGATCTTTTGCGAGCCTATCGCCGCCACCTGGGACACGACCCGAACCTGCCCTTGGCTGACCTGTGCTACACAGCAGCCATCGGTCGGGCCCACCTGAGCCACCGCTGTGCCATCACGGGCTCATCTGTGGCGGCGTTGCAGGAGAGACTCTCCACCTACTTGGGAGGCGGAACCGGGCCGGGAATCTTCGCCGGACAGGTGAAAGGCACGGGTCGCTTCGATCGCTCCGTTGACCAGCCGATGGATGGAGCCGCCATCGGTCGAGCCTTTGTCAAGGGCATGCCCCTTGACTGGCAGCGTCTGTTTCCTCGTCGCCAGCCGGTCGTGCTGCCGACTTATCCCTTCCAGCACCTGCCCTACTGGGTCGGTTCACCTGGCCCAACCCGGCCCCGGAGTGATATTACAGACATGCTCTATCACTGCACGTGGGACCGCGTGGGGGCCCCGCAACCAGCCTCGACCTTCGTCGATGAACCGTGTCACTGGCTCGTCGTCGGGGATGTGCCGGGTCAGATCACACAAGAGCTGGAAGGGCCCGGACAGACTCATTCGGTGATCGACTGCCGGACGGCCGAGATGGATGGATCCATCAGAGATACCGTGCGCCACGCCCTGGCAGATGTGCCACCATCACTGCCGGTACGAATCTTGTTCTTTTCGGGCATCGATGAGATACCCTCGGGGCCCGAGCACGCCGACGCCCTGCCACGCGACGTGCTTGGCGCCTGCCAACTGCTGGTCGATCTCATCCAGAGCGCCAACACGATCCCGCGGTCACCGACAACGCGCATCTGGACGATTACGCGGGGCGCCTGCCATACCGACGCGCGTCAGCCACCCTCGACGCCTCATCAACTGGCCCGTGCGGGCCTCTGGGGGCTGGGACGCACATTCGCCACAGAGCATCCTGAATTCTTCGGCGGCCTGATCGATCTGGCCCCCGGAGGATCTGCGGAAGAGGTACGGGATCTGGTCTGTTGTATCTCGTGGGATCGAGATCAGCTGGCCCTGCGCGGCGATCAGGCCTTCGTGCCGACAGTGCAGCCTGCGAAGGGTGACGTGTTGGCGGGAGATGCGTTCCCTCAGATCGAGGCGGATGCAACCTACCTTGTGAGCGGCGGGATGGGGGCATTGGGGTTGCGCCTGGCCGCCTGGCTCATAGACCGTGGCGCTCGGCACCTCGTGCTGGTATCGCGTCGGGGCGAGACTCCGGCAGTCAAACACGAAATGCGGCGCCTGAGGGCAGCGGGCGCACGCGTCAGGACCCCACGCGCGGATGTCGCCGACTACGAACAGATGGCGACGGTGATCCGGACAATACAGCAAGATGGCCCTGCTCTGCGTGGCGTCTTCCATCTGGCCGGCGTGCTCGATGACCGGACCGTGACCGGACTGGATCGGGAAGCCCTTACGCGAGTGATACATCCCAAAGCGGCCGGTGCCTGGAATCTGCACCTGCTCACCAGAGATCTGGACCTCGACCACTTCGTCCTGTTCTCTTCTCTGGCCGCGATGGTCGGTCCTGCGGGACAGGCGAACTATGCAGCGGCCAACGCCTTCCTGGACGCATTGGCGCACGCTCGACAAGCCATGCGACTGCCGGCACTGGCTGTGAACTGGGGGCCCTGGGCGGGGGCAGGTATGGCAGGCACCCTCGAACCAGACCATTTGGCGACTGTGAAACGGTCTGGCGTCGAACCCATGGTGGCGCGACATGCTCTGGCAGCGATGGAACAGATTCTGACAGAGAACGTCGCGCAGGTGGTGGTCGCCCAGGTGGACTGGCGGCAGGTGCTTGCCGGGGATCGACCAACCTTCCTGCGACAGTGGTCTCAGCATCTGGTCGATGATACTGCCAGTGAATTGGAAGACCAAGACGCCAGCCATGGTCTGGAAGCTTCGACCGATCTCCAGGAATTGCTCGGCGGATCAGCTGACGCTCTTGAGGTAGGACTCACCCGATTCGTGCAGCGCCTGCTGGCCGGCATCCTCCAGATCGATTCGGCACAGACCATCGACCCGGATCGTCCCCTGGACGAGTACGGAATGGACTCTCTCACCGGTACGGAGTTGAAGAACCGGATTGCTACAAGGCTGGGCATCGAACTGCCCCTCAGCGGTCTGATCGGCGGTGTAACCGTCGCCAGCGTGGTCCTGATGGTTCAGGCGAGACTTCCCATCCAGGCCCCCCCAGGGGGCGCCGAACCGTCCGAGGGGTCCGAAACGGTGGAGATGGTGCTGTGAACCTGCAGGAGCAGCTCAAAGAACTGGCCTGTCGCGGGCTGATGCTACAGCCTGACGGCGACCAACTTCGTGTAAAGGGACCGAAGCAGGTTCTCACACCGGCAGTCCAATCTTTCCTGAAGCAGCACAAGATCGAGCTTCTGAAGCTCTTGGAGCTTGAGTCTGCTCTGCCAGCACCGGCACTGACCCCGATCACCCCTAGCCAGAACGCTGGTGACCAATACCCGCTCTCCTTCGCCCAGCGAAGGTTCTGGTTCCTCCACCAACTCGAACCTGACACCTCAGTCTATCACGTCTCCGGCGGACTTGAGTTTCGCGGGATCTTGCAGATACAGGCCCTCGAACGAGCCCTCAGCGAGATCGTCCAACGCCACCAGATCCTGCGAACGGTGTTTCCCGAAACAGACGGGTCACCATGCCAGCGCGTTCAGGATACCGCATCGCTGAGCCTGCGCACTGAAGACCTGCGTGATCTGCGGTCATCGGAGTTGGAGCCGCAGGTCGAACGACTGGTCAACGAAGTACTGCACCACCCTTTCGACCTGAGGAGGGGGCCTCTGTTCAGAGTACGGCTGCTGCTTCTCGGCCCGCAGCGAAGCCAGCTGCTGATCTGCCTCCACCACATCATCGCCGATGGCACCTCGCTCGAGGTCTTCGCCCGCGAATTAGGGCACCTGTACCGGCAGTACGCTGAAGGCCTGACCGCCGATCTGCCTGGGCTCGCCATCCAGTACAACGATTACGCCTGCTGGCAGCACGCGGTCATCAGTGACCAACGGCTGCAATCGCAGACCGCCTATTGGCGGCAGCGTCTGGCTGGCGCTCCACCCCTGACCACATTCCCTGCAGATGCCTCACGCCCGCCGACGCAGTCCTATCGTGGTGCCATCGAACGCTTCACGATAAGTGCCGAGACCATCGAGCCCCTGCGCCAGATCGCCAGCCAGTGTGATTCGACCCTCTTCATCGCCCTGCTGTCTGCCTATGCGGTTCTGCTGTCGAAATACACCCGCCAGCCGCAGGTCGTGCTTGGTACACCGGTGGGCAATCGCCCCCGACAGGAGTTGGAACCCCTCATCGGCCTGTTCGCGAACACGATCGCACTCCACCTGGACCTGACATCGGCCCCGACCTTCACGGAGCTCCTCGAACAAACCCGCGAGGCTGTCAGAGGCGGGCTGGAAAACCAGGACATTCCTTTCGAACAGCTGGTCGCCGACCTGCAGACAGACCGCGATCCCAGCTACAGCCCCGTGCTCCAGACCATGCTGGTGCTGCGCCGCGAGCCCCTGCGGTTGCTGGACATGGGCGACATCGATGTCATCGGCGCTGACGTCGGCCAGACGACGGCCAGACTCGACTCGACCCTCGAACTCGAGGAAAGGGCCGACGGAATCGCCGGGACCTGGGAATACGCCTCGGATCTCTATCGTCCGGAGACCGTGCGCCGAATGATCGCACACTTTCAGACCCTGCTGCACCGTCTGACCGACCAACCCGATCACCCCATCGCCTCGATTCCCCTGACGACGGATGAAGAGTACCAGCAGGTTGTGCATCAATGGAACGAGACCAGGACAGACTACCCGTGCCAGTCGACGATCCATCAACTGTTCGAAGAACAGGTGGCAAAGACGCCGGACGCACCCGCTCTGCGGATCGATGCCAGCGAATGGACCTACGATCGTCTCAACCGTGAGGCCGATGGGATCGCCATCGCCCTGGCAGACCATGGCATACAACCTGACGAACTCATCGGCATCTGCTGCCGCCGTTCGCTCAGCCTGGTGGCGGGCCTCGTCGGCATCCTGAAAGCAGGTGGTGCCTACGTCCCCCTGGATCCGGACTACCCTGAGGATCGACTCCGCTTCATGATCGGTGATACGGCGACCCGGGCCATCCTCGTCACCAAAGATCTGCTCGCCCATCTGCAGGAATTGGTCGATTCGTGCGTTCTTGAGCATCCCCCGGTATTGATCGATCTCGATGGGGCCCAGTCATCCAATGAACCGTCCTGCAAGCCGACCGCAGTGGGGCCGACGAACCTGGCCTATTGCCTGTACACGTCAGGGTCGACGGGCCGACCCAAGGGAACGCTGATTCCCCATCGAGGTGTCGTCAGACTCGTGCGCAATACTGACTTCATCGACATCTCGCCCGAGCAGGTGTTTCTCCAATTCGCCCCCATCTCCTTCGACCTGTCGACACTGGAGATCTGGGGCCCCCTGTTGAATGGGGGCAAGCTGGTCCTCATGCCACCCGGCACCCCGTCGCTGGAAGAACTGGGAGCGGTGATCCGTGAGAACGGAGTCACCACCTTGTGGCTGATCGCCGGGATGTTCCGGCTGATGGTGGATGAGCGGATTGAGGACCTCGGCGGCCTCCAGCAATTGATCGCCGGCGGTGATGTTCTGTCGGTCCCTCACGTGCGCAAGATGAAGCAGCGCCATCCACACTGCCACATGATCAACGGCTACGGCCCGACGGAAAACACGACCTTCTCCAGTTGCTACGACGTACCGGCCGACAACCTTCCTCAGAAATCCGTTCCCATCGGTCGCCCCATCGCCAACAGTCGCATCTACATCGTCGATGAGAGCATGCAGGCCGTTCCCGTCGGCGTACCCGGAGAGCTGCTGGCGGCCGGAGATGGTCTGGCCAGGGGGTATCTGAATCGGCCGGACCTGACCAGCGAGCGGTTCATCCCCAACCCGATAACAGGTGTCCGGGACGATCCCGTCTACCGGACAGGCGACCTGGCTCGCTACCTGCACGATG
>PBSR01000034.1 GCA_002726335.1 Gemmatimonadaceae bacterium | reverse complement strand
GGCGTAGTCTTCCGGGTCGCTGCTCTTCAACTCGTCTACACGTATACCTCGTTCCTGGGCCACCACCGGGGCGTTCACCAGGTTGATCGAACCGTCGGATACAAAGGCATCCATGATGCCCTTGAGTACTGCCGATGTCAGCGGTGATGTCGCGTGGGTTGTGACCTCGCCGCGGTATTCGATAGTGATGCGCTCCACGGTACCCTCTGCCAGCTGCCCCTGGATCCGGCCCATGCGTTCGCCCAGGTCGAGATAGGGGCGCAGCTTGTCGTAGGCTTCCGGTTCAATGGACGGCACATTTACCGCGTTGCGGATCACTCCCGCCACAAGCACGTCCCGTACCTGCTCTGCGACCTGCAAGGCCACGTTCGACTGGGCTTCCTGTGTTGAGGCCGCCAGGTGTGGCGTACAGATGACGCGCTCGTGGCCGATGAGCTTCGAATCTGCTGCGGGGGGCTCATCCTCGTAGACGTCGAGGGCGACACCAGAGACCTTGCCCGACTCCAGACCCGCCAGCAGGGCCGCCTCATCGACGATGCCGCCGCGGGCACAGTTGATGATGTGCACGCCGTCCTTGCATTTGCCCAGCTGGTCTGAGGAAAGGTAGTGTCTGGTCTGGGGAGTCAGAGGAAGATGAAAGGTCAGGAAGTCTCCTTCGGCCCAGATCTGCTCAAGGTCCGCCGGTTGTGTCCCGTACGACTGGATCGCCTCGTCCGTCATGAACGGATCGTATCCGAGGACTCGCATGTGGAGTCCACTGGCACGCTCGGCGACCTCCCGCCCCACCTTGCCGAGGCCGAGCACGCCGATCGTCTTGCCTGCCAGCTCGACACCGGTGAAGGCGCTGCGTTCCCATTTGCCCGCTTTTACCGAAGCCGTAGCTTGCGCCACGTTGCGGGCCAGCGCCATCAGCATGGCCAGCGAGTGCTCGGCCGTGCTGACCGAGTTGCCACCGGGCGTGTTCATCACAACCACGCCCCGACGTGTGGCTGCCTCCATGTCGATGTTGTCGACGCCGGCGCCGGCCCGCCCCACGGCCCGGAGGACTCCGGCACGTTCGATGACGGCGTCCGTCACCTTGGTGGCGCTGCGCACGATCAGCCCATGGTAGCCGTCGATGTTGTCCAGCAGCTGTTCCGGCGACAGGCCGGTGCTGACATTGACCTCCAGGCCGCCCTGCTGCAGAATGCTGACGCAACCCGCGTCGACCTTGTCACTGATGAGAACCTTCATCTACTCTGCGTGTCCCTCTTCTTCTGTCGGTGTACCATCGCCACTTGTCACTTCTTCGATCCAGCGCAACAGGTCTTCGCGACCGACGCCGGTTTCAGCGGAGAAGGTCAGGTAGGCCAGATCCGCCAGTTCGCCACCCTTCTCGAGTTTCTCCAGCTGCCGGCTCAACTTTGGGCGGGACAGCTTGTCCGCTTTCGTCAGCACGAGCAGAAAGGGCCGGTCCGCCTCACGCAGGCGGCCCACCATCTCCAGATCCAGCGCGGTGGGTCCGTGTCGAGCATCGATCAACAGCACGACGGCGCGCAACTGGCGCCGACCGCCGAGGTACTTCTCGGTGAGCCGGCCGAGTGCGCGCCGCAGGTCGACGCCCCCGCGAACGTACCCGTACCCGGGCAGATCGACGAGGTAGATCCTGTCGTTGACGCGGTAATAGTTGAGTTGCTGGGTCCGTCCCGGCGTAGAACTGGTATGGGCCAGCTTGCGTCGCTGCACGAGCCGGTTGATCAGGGACGATTTGCCGACGTTGGATCGTCCGGCAAACGCTACCTCCGGCAACTCGTCAACGGGTGAGTTCTTCTCGCCTACGGCGCCGACAACAAATTCGGCCGATTGGATCCGCATGTCGGCTGGAATCCCGGGGGCCGAGTCACGCGCTCTTGCGCAGAAACTCGTCCCCGTCATCCACGTTCGACACACCCTTCTCGATCATCTCACCAGTGACCACGAGTTCGGTCAGTTCTTCGTGCGAAGGGGTGTCGTAAAACACGTCCATCATCGCCTGTTCCAGCACCGACCGCAGACCCCGGGCGCCCGTTCCCTTCTTCACCGTCAACTCGACGACGCGATGTAACGCCTCCTCGGTGAAAGTCAGGGTGACGCCGTCCATCTCGAACAGGCGGCTCACCTGCCGGACGATGGCGTTCTTGGGCTCCGTCAGGATGCGGAACAGATCGTCTTCTGAAAGTGCGTCGAGGGTTGTCACCACAGGTACGCGCCCGATAAACTCCGGGATCAGACCGTACTGCAGCAGGTCCTCCGGCTGGATCTCGGGAAGCACACTCATGGCATCTTCCACGTGCTCGCTGTCCTCGACACCGGTGGCGCCGAAGCCCATGGTGCGCTTGCCCACCCGAGCCGCGATGACCTTCTCGATCCCTTCGAAGGCGCCGCCACAGATGAACAGGATGTTGCTGGTGTTGATCTGAATCATCGGCTGCTCTGGGTGTTTGCGACCACCCTTCGGCGGGATGTTGGCCACCGTGCCTTCGAGGATCTTCAGCAACGCCTGCTGCACACCTTCACCGGAGACGTCACGGCTGACAGCCGGAGTCGCCGACTTGCGCGCGATCTTGTCGATCTCGTCGAGGTAGACGATGCCCTTCTCGGCGCGGGCAACGTCGTAGTCGGCGGCCTGCAGCAGGCCCACCAGGATGTTCTCCACATCCTCACCCACGTACCCCGCTTCCGTGAGAATCGTGGCGTCAGCCATCGAGAATGGCACCTGCAGCACTTTGGCCAACGTCTGCGCCAGCAGCGTCTTGCCCACGCCGGTGGGGCCGAGCAGGAGAATGTTGCTCTTTTCCAGCTCGACGCCGTCGAGATCGACGTTGGTCCGGATGCGCTTGTAGTGACTGTAGACCGCCACAGAGAGGATCTTCTTGGCCCGATCCTGACCGATGACGTACTCGTCGAGATGGGCCTTGATATCGAGGGGTTTCGGCAGGGTGCCCGTTTCCCAGGGCAGGGTCTGCTTCTTGTCCTCCGCCAGTACGTCGTTGCACAGCTTGACGCACTCGTTGCAGATATGCACCGACGGGCCGGTGATGATCTTGTCCACCTGGCCGGCGCTACGGGCGCAGAAGGAACACCTGGGTTCGGTTTTTGAGGGTCGGCGTCTCATGGACGTCCTGGGCAGACCTGCCCGCCGGGGCTAGCCAGCTGCCTCGGCAGCCAGGGCGAGCTTCGAGGGAGTGATGATCTCGTCGATGACCCCGTAGTCGCGGGCCTCTTCGGCGCTCATGAAGAAGTCACGCTCGGTGTCCGTCTTGATACGCTCCATATCCTGACCGGTGCATTCCACGAGAATGGAATTGATCTGTTCACGGATCTTGATGATCTCGCGTGCGTGAATCTCCATATCCGCCACCTGGCCGCTGATCCCGCCCATGGGCTGGTGCAGCAGCACCCGGGCGTTGGGCAGACTCTGGCGCTTGCCCTTGGCACCGCCGGCCAGCAGGATGGCTCCCATACTCGATGCCTGGCCGATACAGATCGTGGCCACATCAGGCTGGATATACTGCATGGTGTCGTAAATTGCCATGCCGGCCGTGACCGAACCACCGGGAGTATTGATGTAGAGGGAGATGTCCTTCTTCGGGTCCTCAGAGGCGAGGAACAACATCTGCGCAATCACCAGATTGGCGATGCCGTCGCCCACGGGCGTACCGATGAAAACGATACGTTCCTTCAGCAGACGCGAGTAGATGTCGTACGAGCGCTCGCCGCGCCCCGTCTGCTCGATGACCATCGGTATCAACGACATATCGTCCTGTTCTCTCTCCCCTAGATCGCTTTGTCGGTGACCTTCGCGCCCGCCTGGAGCTGTTCGAAGATCTTGTCTTCCTCGAGATCTCGCCGCAGATCGGCGGCCCGGGGCGAGCGCTTCAACTCTTCGAGTTTCATGCCCGACTGTTCGGCGCGCGTCGCCAGATATTCCTCGAACTCTTCGTCAGAGACCTCGATGTCGGCTTTCTTGCGCAGGCTCTCCATGATCAGATAGCTGCGCAGGCGGCGTTCGGCCGTCTCGCGCTCCTCGTCCGATATGCCCTCATCGTCACCATGATCGTGGTCGTGATCGTGATCATGGTCGTGGTCGTGGCTGTGCCCTTGCTGCTGCTTCTGCTCACGGCGCATCGACTCGACATAGTTCTCGACCAGGGCCTGCGGCAGTTCGATATCGTTGGCCTTCAACAACGACTCCATGACATCGCTGCGCATCTTCTGCTTCGACATGAACTCCCAGCGCTCCACCATCTGCGAGCGAATGTGATCCTTGAGGGCCTGCAGAGATTCGAACTGGGATCCCACATCCTTGGCGAACTCGTCGTCTACCTCGGGCAGGACCCGCTCGCGCACTTCACGCGCCTTCACATCGAAGTGCTCCTCCTTGCCGGCGAGCTCCTCGTTCGGCAGATCGCTACGGTAGGAGAAACTGACCTTGCGCTCCTCGCCCGCCTCGATACCGAGGAGGGCTTCCTCGAACTCGGGACTGGGTGCATCGTCAGCGCCGATCTGGAAGTATCGCTCTTCGTACTTCTCGCCCTCCACCGGGTTGCCCTCTTCATCGAGTCGTTGCAGATCGGCGATCAGCACGTCGCCGCTGGCGAGAGCTCTCTCGACGCCTCGCTCCGACGCGTTGCGTCCACGCATCTCTTCGATCTGCTCGTCGATCTCGGCGTCGGTCACATCGTGCTCGAGACGCTCAACTTCGAGGCTGTCCTCTCCCTGGACGTCGACCTCGGGCCAGATGTCGATGCTGGCGGTGAACGTCAACCCGCCGTCGTCGACCTCGTCGAGGGCGATGATCCGGGGCGAACCGGCCGGCACCAGGCCGGTCTGCTCAGAGGCCTCGTGGATCAGCGTCGGTAGCAGATCCTCGATGACACCGTGTCGAATGGAGGGCCCGAACCGCTTCTCGATGACCTTGAGGGGCACCTTGCCTTTGCGAAATCCGGGGATCTCGAGACGCTTCTGGTAGCGGCGCATGGCCGAGGTCATCTCCCGGTTGATCCGCTCCGCGGGCACCTCGACCTCGAGGTCGCGCTCCCACTTTCCCTTTTCGATTACGTTTGTCTTCAACTCTCTCGTTTCTTCCTGCGAAAGGGGGGACTCGAACCCCCAAGCCCTCTCGGGCACTGGATCCTAAATCCAGCGCGTATACCAATTCCGCCACTTTCGCAGACAGGGGGTGACTGCCGCTAGTAAACCAAATCAGAGCACCGAGTCCCGACTGCCCTCGGTGCTCTGTCTGTGGCCGAGCAGAATATACCCTATACCATATAAGTGTTCAACTATCAGGGTGTTTCCAGGCCCCCATCCTGGCGTTGATCTCCGTCAGCAGGTCAGAGATCTTCACCCTCTCCTGGGCCATGGAGTCGCGCTCCCTGATGGTGACCGTGTCATCTTCGAGCGTATCGGAGTCGACGGTGAGACAAAACGGTGTGCCCACCTCGTCCATGCGTCGGTAGCGCCTGCCGATGGCGCCTCCTTCGTCGTAGAAGGCGCGCAGATGAGGCCGCAGGTCGGCTTCGATCTTGCGGGCAATGTCGGGCATGCCATCCCGTTTGACCAGGGGCAGAATCGCCACCTTCAACGGCGCGATCCGCGGATGGAAGCGCATGACGGTGCGCACGTCCCCCTCCTTGATCTCTTCCTCGGCAAAGGCATTGGCCAGCACCATCATCGTTGAGCGGCTGGCGCCGATCGACGTCTCCACGACGCTCGGCAGGACCTTCTCCCGTGACTGCTCATTGAAGAACTGCAGCTTCTTTCCTGAAAACTGTTCATGCTGGCTCAGGTCGAACTGGCCGCGGTTGTGGATACCCTCCACCTCATCCCAGCCGAAGGGAAACTCAAAGTGGACATCAAAGGCCTGCCTGGCATAGTGTGCCAGCTCGCCGGCCCCGTGTTCGTGCCAGCGCAGCCGGCTGTCAGGGATACCGAGAGCCTCGGTGAACCAGTTGCGGCGCTCCTGCTTCCAGTAGTCGAACCACTTTTCTTCTTCGCCCGGGTTGACGAAATACTGCATCTCCATCTGCTCGAACTCACGTGTGCGGAACAGGAAGTTCTTCGTCGTGATCTCGTTGCGAAATGCCTTGCCGATCTGGGCGATGCCGAAGGGAAGCTTCTGGCGCATGGCCTGCTGCACATTGAGGAAATTGACGAAGATGCCCTGCGCCGTCTCCGGTCGCAGATAGACGACATTCGCCGCGTCCTCCACCGGACCCACGTGCGTCTTGAACATCATGTTGAACTGGCGCGGTTCACTCAGGTCGTTGCCCTTCGGACTCTTCAGGTCGAGCTCGACCATCTTCGCCGTCATTCCATCGAAGTCCAGATCGCTGCACTCCACGCCCTTCTCTTCCAGCAGGTGGTCGAGGCGGAAGCGCTCGTTCGTCTTGCAGTCTTCCACCATGGGATCGTTGAAGCGGTCCACGTGCTCCGACGCCTCCCACACCCGTGGGTGCATGAGGATACTGGCGTCGATGCCTTCCACGTCGTCGCGGTAGGTCATGGCCCGCCACCAGGCCTCCTTGATGTTGCGCAGCAGTTCGACTCCGAGGGGGCCGTAGTCCCAGCAACCGTTGAGACCACCGTAGATCTCGGAGCTCTGAAAAATGAATCCCTTGCGTTTGCACAGGGAGACGAGCTTATCCATCGTGTCGGACATCGTGGATGATCCTTGTGTGTTAGTAACGTCTTCAGACGTTTCAGCGCCCTCAGGCGCCAACGCCCATAGCGTCGAGGAATTCCAATGACCGCAGGCGACCGCTGGTGCCGCCGTGATACTCCAAAAAACTGCGCAGCAGCCCCCGCACCTCATTCTGACGTGCCGGAACAACTGCGGGAATCGCCTCGCGTGTGTAGGTGCGAAGCCCCTGCAGGACATTGAGCAGTCGCAGACTGTCGGCACTGATCCGGCGAGCCCGCAGGTACTCAGGTGCCCCCTGCCCCTCGCTCTCATCTGTGGCCTGCCGGCCACAATCGCGGCAGACGCCCCCGCCGAGGGCCGGGCTGAACCAGGCTGACTCTGCCGGCAGTGGTGTGCCGCAGTTGGCGCAGTTGGCCAGCTCCGGGCGATATCCCAGAGCCTCGGCAACGCGCAACTGGAAGTACCAGAACAGAGTTTCCAGCTGCTCTGTCGCCACCTCCTCGATACCGGTCAGAACTCCCTTCAGACACAGATAGAGCCGCGAGTTCGGCACGTGATCGAGGCTGAGTCGGTCCACCATCTCACAGGCCGCCGCGGCGTAGGAAAGGCGTCGAAGGTCAGCCAGCAGTTCGGGCCTTGCTGTCACGGTTTCGGCATCGGTCAGGGTGTGCAGATCACGGTCGTCACGCACGGGACAGGTGATGTGCACCTGCCAGCTCATCTCCAGACAGCCGGCAAACTTGCTCTTGGGACGTCGCGCTCCTTTGGCCGTGACTTTCAGCTTGCCATGATGCTCGGTGAACAACGTGGCAAGCTTGCTCGTTTCTCCCATCCGCATCGTGCGCAACACGATGGCATCCGTCTTGATCAGGGTCCGCGCCATGCTCTGCTCTATTCCTCTTGCTCGGCTGCAGGCTGCTTGATCTCGTAGAGGAATTCGTTGGGCCGGACCATACGCAGCTTTTCACGGGCCACCTTCTCGAGGAAGCCCGGGTCATTCTCCATCCGTTCCAACACCAGGCGCAGGCTGTCGTTCTGCGTCTCGAGACGGGCCACTTCGGATTCCAGCTTGCTCAGACGCTGGCGTTCCCGACGCAGGTCGAGCCAGCCGCCATCGCCGACGAAGAAGACGTAGGCCCAGACCGCCAGCAGCCCCACAAGTGCGGCCGCTTTCCACAGTCTTCCCCGGGGCCCACGTTCCGCCAGTGATGCGACAGCGCGGCCGCCCTGGGTCATAGCGGAGCGGTTCATGTCAGCACCAGATCGTCGCGATGCACGACCTCCAACGCCGGACGGCCCAGAATGCCGCGCACCTGCGGTGAGCTGCGGCCGAGAATCCTTGCCAGATCGCCAACGGGATAGCGGCAGACACCCCGACCCACCTCGCGACCGCGGGAATCTTCGATGCGCACCACATCCCGCGCCCCGAATGTCCCCTCGCATGCCGTCACCCCCGCCGGCAGCAGGCTGCGCCCCTGTTGCGTGATGGCCCGAACGGCGCCGTCGTCGACGACGATCGCCCCCTGCGTCGGCGAGGCAAAGCCGATCCAG
>PBSR01000033.1 GCA_002726335.1 Gemmatimonadaceae bacterium | reverse complement strand
GAAAGTCGCCCCGGTGTCCACGGTGACCGGGGTCGTGTCAAGCTGATCCTCCAAGGCCTCGAAAGCGCGCCGCCAACCGGGCTCGGCATACCAACCCACCGAGCCGTCCAAGACTCGATCCAAACCCTCGCACTGCCCCTTGAGCGAGAGTGTCACGCGCCGCGAGGGCACCATGAGAGACGCCAACGTCCCCGCGCGGACAAGGGCATAGAGCCTCTGGACATCGGGCTCAGCGTCGGGAACGGTTTCAAGTTGAAAATTCGTCGGCCGAATGGCTTCGTGGGCATCCTGCACACCCGCGCCAGCCTCGGCGGTGTTGACTGAGCCAAGTAATTCAGCCCCCCAGGCCTCGGAGATCAACGACCGACCGGCATCCACCGCCTCATTGGCCAAACGCGTGGAGTCGGTGCGGATGTAGGTCAGGTGTCCCGCCTCGTAGAGTTTTCCCGCCAGAGCGGAGGTCTTATTGGGCGACCAGCCCCAACGGCTTCCAGTGGCTTGAAACAAGGTGTCGGTGCTGAATGGCGGGCGCGCCGGTTGGGACTTCTCGCGGCGGGTCACGGAGCTCACTCGAATCTGTCCCGCTGCCTCCAGCGCGGCATGGGACGATTCTGCCAGTGACGATTTGGCTGTGCGATGGGCGGAGAACTGATGCTTCTCATCCAGCCAGGCGTCCGGATCCGACTTCTCATGGAAGCGGACGCGCCAGTCCGTAACCGAGGTAACCGCCGAGACTTCGAAGTAGCGTACCGGGACGTGGGCTTCCCGCTCCAACTCCCGCTCGACGATAAACCCCAAGGTGGGCGTCTGCACCCGTCCCATGGAGTTGGTGGAGGTCGTGGTGTAGCGTCTGGCGATTCGGCTCGCCCGCCAACCTACTGTTCGATCCATGAACATGCGGATGAGAGCGGCATCCACGAGCGTCTGATCCACTTTGCGAGGCGAGGCTACGGCCGCTTCGACCGCCTGCCTGGTGATCTCCTGGAAGGACACCCGGTGCAGAGCGCCGAGTCCCGCGAGCAGCTTCTGCAGATGCCAGGCGATGAGTTCGCCTTCTCGATCCGGGTCGGCTGCAAGGTAGAAGGTGACCGAGTCATGTTGTGCGGCCTCTTCCTTGATGGTGCGGATGGCCGCCTCGCCTCGCTCACTCCAGAACCAGGGGGGCTGCGGAAGCTCGCCTGGCCGGTTGGACCAATACGCCTTACGGACCTCCTTGCGCGGGTGGATGGTGTTGTCCTGGGCCAGGCGCTCAACGTGGCCGCCGGTGGGCAACACTCGCCACTGGTCTTTCCCCAGGTGTTTGAGGAGGGTCTTGCACTCCGCATCAACTTCCACAGCACATCTGTGTCGAGGATGATCAACCCAGATCCGGGGGAGCGCGCAGCGCCTCCCGCTCAGGCAGTTGCAGGTCCAGACCACCCAGTGCCGCAAAGCGCCGATGGATGTCGTCGGTCAGGCTTCCGGTGTCCCGTTCCCGCGACAGAGTCGTGCGCAGGATCTCGCGGACCTCCTCTTCCATCGACCTGCCATGCGCTGCTGCGCGTAGGCGGAGCTTCCTCTTGGTCGTGTCATCCAGGTTGCGGATGGTTATGCTCGCCATGGCCCCCCAGGAGCAGAAGTGCAGTCGATGGTTTGATTGTACAGCATCGATTGCATTTTGTCGTCACAGTAGGGAAGAGAGGAACTGACAGAGACCCGTCAGTTCACTGGGACATAACTAACACAGTTGATCCGATGACCGGATCAACTGTGTTACGCCGAGGGCGGTGACAGGTCATACAAGCTTGAGCGTTTGTGTCGGTGCGGCGCTCAATGCACCTTTGACAGGACAGTCGTTCCGCAACCGGGAGCATGCAGGTGACCGACCAACTAGATCAGGTTCTCGACCAGGCGCTCAAACTGCCACCAGGCGCTAGAGCCGCTCTGGCAGGCAGCCTCCTCGACAGTCTTGACGAATCCGTGGATGAAACCGCGGAAGAAGACTGGAATGCTGAGATTCAACGCCGTTTGCGCCAGCTGGACACCGGCCGGCTGCAGACGATCCCCTGGCCGGAGGCTCGCCGCCAGATCTTAGCTGGCTGATGCCCCTCGACGTCGAGTTTCACCCTGAGGCTGTGGATGATGCGCGGGCCGCGCGACTCTGGTACGCTGATAGGAGCGCTTCTGCCGCGAGAGAACGTAGGTCCGGGTTTCGTCCGACACCGGGCTTGATCCACACCATCCAGGCAGTCGTCACGATCTCGCCAGCCCATCCAGTCCTTCATACACCAGAACAGGGAATATGAGCAAGCTCTTTTACCCTTTGAGTTTTACCCGAGGTCCCAGCATGAAGAACCGATTCGCGCTGGCACCATTGACCAATACGCAAAGTCGTGACGACGGCGTGCTCGCCGATGAGGAATACAAGTGGCTCACAATGCGGGCTGAAGGCGGCTTTGGCCTCACCATGACCTGCGCCGCACATGTGCAGGCCATCGGGCAGGGCTTTCCAGGTCAACTGGGAGTGTTCTCCGATGCTCATCTCCCGGGGTTGACTCGCCTGGCTGCGGGCATCAAGGCCCACGACAGCGTCGCCATTGTTCAGATACACCACGGGGGTATGCGTTCGCCGGTTGAGCTGATTGGCGAGACGCCGGTCTGCCCATCTGATGATGCAGAGACCAAGGCCCGGGCGCTGACCACGAGAGAAGTGGAGAACCTGGTTGAGGACTTCATTGCCGCCGCAGTTCGCTGTGAGCAAGCCGGTTTTCACGGCGTCGAAATCCACGGTGCCCACGGCTACATCATCACTCAGTTCCTGAGTGCGGAGATCAACCAGCGATCCGATCAATACGGCGGCACTCTGGAAAACAGAAGCCGCGTACTGCTTGACATTCTCGCGGGGATCCGCCGGCAGTGCGGTTCAGACTTCAGCGTGGGTGTTCGTCTGTCACCCGAGCGGTTTGGTATGCGATTGGGTGAGGTGGTTGAGGTCGCACAGCGGCTGATGCACGAGGGTGAGATCGACTTTCTGGACATGTCTCTGTGGGATGTAGATAAGGAGCCAGAAGAAGAGGAGTTCAAAGGCCGGACGTTGATGTCCTACTTCACCGATTTGGATCGCGGCGGCGTGAAACTAGGCGTGACGGGGGATATCAGGACTCCGCAGAAAGCGGAGAGTGCACTTGCGGCAGGAGCCGATTGGATCATGTTGGGCCGCGCCGCCATGTTGCACCACGACTTCCCGAATCAGTATCAGAACGATCCGAACTTTACTCCCGTCGAAGTGCCGGTGACTCGTGAGCACCTCCATCGCGAAGGCCTGTCTGATACATTCCTGACCTATATCAGCTGGCTGGATGGTTTTGTCGTCGAAGACGGAGCAGGGGACGAATAACGAACGTTGGGATTCGATACATGATGGGAATGCAGGGTTGGTCATCCTCGAGGCGCACTTCTATCTTCAGGAGAGGACGATGGCTGACTCCCAACCTTCCCAACCGCAGCCGGAAGAGATGCACTGGATCGCACTACGCATGGACGTTCAGGAGGTCCGGCAGGACATCCGTGAACTCCGCTCAGAAGCCAGCGATTCCCGCAAGGAGATGGCGCAGCAGTTTGCTGAGGTGCGTGCGGAAGCGGCAGACGACCGCAAGGAAATGGCGCGGCAGTTCGCCGAGATGCGCTCAGAGGCGACTGACTTTCGCACGGAAGTGGCGCGGCAGTTCGCTGACGTGCGTTCGGAGGCGACTGACTTTCGCACGGAAGTGGCACGGCAGTTCGGCGAGGTGCGCTCGGAGGCGACTGACTTTCGCAAGGAGATGGCCCAGCAGTTGAGCGATCTGCGGCAGGATATCAGGCACAGCCTGATGGCCATGATCGGGTTCACCGGCGTGCTGGCGGTGATCCTCGTCGCATTCATTCAGTATCGGCTGGGCAGCGGCTGACGCAGAACCGAGTCGTCCGCCTCTCCTTCCACGCTGCCAACTGCATGGCGCTTCCACTGGCACAAGACCTGACCCCGACAGACGGAACCACCTTCTCGGTGGAAGGCTGGATCCACGTCGACGAGTCTCGCCCGGAGGCAGTCCAGGTCATCGCCGCCAGTTGGGATTTCGCAGCACACCCAAACAAATTCGCTACCTACGACGCCGGTCATGTCGGTGGACTACCGACGCAAGGGTTCTTCGGTGCCATTTCTGATGGGCGTTTCGTCTACTTCGCACCGCAGTGCAACGACGACGGTCGGCACGGCCATGCCCTACGCTACGACACCCACCAGGCTTTCGACGACCCCAGAGCATGGCAGGCCTACGACGCGTCCAGCACCGACGGTCTCACGACAACGGGATACTACGGCGCCGTGTTCGACGGCCGTTACGTCTACTACGTGCCGCGCTTCGATGGCGAGACGCTGCACAGCCGCGTGCTGCGCCTGGACACAGCGGGTGAGTTTACCGACGAGGGCAGCTGGTCGGCCCACGATGCAGGGCAACCGATCTCCTGCCAGGGCGCCGCCTTCGATGGTCACTTCGCCTACTTCGCTCCGGGCATGCATCAGGAAGACGGTTCCAGCGGCTGTGTGCTGCGGCTGGACACGGAGGCGGACTTTCGTGATGAGAGCAGCTGGGTCTGGCACGACGCCAGCACTACGGATGGCCTCGACTGTCGGTGCTACGATGGCGCCGTGTATGACGGACGACATGTGTTCTTCGCGCCGCTTACCGGTGGTCCCGTCCTGCGCTACGATCCGGGTGACGATTTCCAGGATGACAGGGCCTGGGAGGCCTTCGACACGTCCCTGTTGCCTGGCTTCGGTGCCTGCGTGGGGGCCGTGTTCGATGGGCAGTTCGTCTATTTCGTGCCCTACGCTCATGGCACGGTGGTGCGATACGATACAGCGCTTTCCTTCGTCGATGCCGACAGCTGGACGGCCTGCACTCCTGGCAACGTCGATGGGCTCGAGTGCTGCGGCTACGACGGCGCTTCTTTCGACGGCCGCTGGGTGACCTTCATCCCGTTCTGGGATGGTGAGTCGACGACGGACGGCTTTCATGCCCGGCTCCTGCGCTACGACACGACACGGCCGTTCACGGGAACAGAATCGTGGCAGGCGACGGACGGAAAAGCCCTGGCGCCACCGAATCCGGGCGGATTCAACGGCGGTGCCTTTGACGGTCGCTTCCTCTACATGGCGCCCTGGAGGCGCAACGATCCGTCAGGTGAGATCCGGGCTCACGGGCAGGTGCTTCGCCTGGATACGGCCGCGCCGGATTCGAGCTTCCAGCTGCGCTGGATGGACTGCGGCCACAACGGTGGTCTCGGTGGATCGGTGCCGGGTCCGGCGTTTCTCGTCAACTGCAGAGAGGGTCTCGTCTGCGTTCAGGCGCACGCGACCTTCGGGGCCGGCTGGCATCATGTGGCCGGGATCTACGACAGTGACGACGGAGCCGAGTTATGGATTGACGGTGAGTGTGTTGCCCGTCAGGCGGGGCGAGGGCCGGCGGTGGCACCGACACGCGAGATGACGGTAGGAGAACTGGAGGGTGGGAGTGGGGCTCTGCGGGGCCAGGTGGCCCAGGTGCGTCTGCGCCCGGGGCGGATGTCCCAGGCTGAAGCGCAGACGGCCACAGCCAACCTGCGAGACCCGGATTCCTCAATTCATCGCGACACGTCCCGGTAGGTGGGGAAGTAACCGTAGTCGACCAGGTCGATCTCGTCGCCGGGAACCGCCCAGTCGAGGCCGAGGTCGCTGAAAGACCTGCCCGTGGCAAAGGCGGTCTGCACGGCGGCGCTCATACCGTCGATGGCGATGGCATCGTCGGGCCCGCTCACCCGCAGGTCCGCGGGAAGACCGTGTACTGCAGAGGACTCGAAGGAGCCGCAGGTGCACAGCGTCTGCGCCCGGGCCACCTCGAGTTCGCAGACCGGCATCTCCTGATCCCCGGCGAGACGGCGGATGGCGCCTTCCACCGAAGACGCCTCGGCGATTCCGATTGCGGACTTCGCCTCGTCCGGCCTGCCATCCTTCCAGCGCACCGTGACGGCCAGGTCGAAGCCGACGTCGAGCACAGCGTCGTCGGTGTCGATGGCGAAGCCGGGTTTGAGATTCTCCTCCGTCGAGTGGCTGACAGCGAAGAAGATCTCTACCCCTTCAGCCGTCTGCGCCTGCAGGCAGACGGTGTCCGCGGTCCGGATCGGCTTGGCGCGGTAGAGTTCGGCGCGGATCGCTGTGGGTTGAGCCGAGGCCCCCGCCGCGCCGCCAGCGAGAAAACACATGAGGTTCACCGAGTGGGCCAGGGCGTTGTTGTGCGGTCCGTCGAGGACCCAGGTGTCACCGATGGCCAGCTCACCAGCCCAGGCATTGCGCTCGTAGTAGGCGGCGGGCCGCGGCCAGCAACCGAAGCCGCGCACTCGCTGGACCCGCCCGAAGCGTCCGGACAGCAGTTCCGCCTTCAGCCGGTGCGTAGCGGGATAGAAGATGTGCTGGAAACCGACGAAGGCCTGCCTGCCGGCGGCGTCACGGGCGCGGATCATGGCGTCCACGTCCTGGACGGAACCGGCGGCCGGTTTCTCGACCATCACATTGCAGCCCGCTTCGAGGACGGAAGTCGTCATGACGCGATGCAGGGGGATCCCGGTGGGCACACAGATCAGGTCCAGAGTCGTGCGCTCTGCGGCGAGCAGTTCCCTCAGGCTGTCGTAGATGGCGGTGCCCGTGTCGCGCAGAGATCTCAGGTCTTCGGCGAAAGGCTCGTGATCGATGGGGGGAGCCACCTGAGCGGCATGAATGGCGGCGCCCGCCTCGACGACCCGGCGGAGGGCATTTCGATGATGGGTGGCATATCCTCCCATGCCGACGACGGCGACCCGGGGAACAGAGGCAGTGCTCATGCGCCGCGCACTCTTCCTTCCTTCTCGACGCGCTCGAACATGGCTTCGAATTCGCTCGTGCCGTCATCCTCCCACAGCTCAGAGCGGAAGCCGCGTACGCCGGCCTCCTCCGTGCCGGTCACCGTGCGGGGGGACACGTAGCCCTTGCCATACCAGGTGGAGTCATCACCCATGTGCAGAATGCCGATGTGGCGCGGCGGTTCGGTCAGCTTCTGCTGCGACAGCCGTTGCACGGCGGATTCGTCAACGTCGTATCCCAGGCCGATTCCGTCCGGCACCGGCGAGGAACCATCGACAACGGGAAGTCGTGCCGTCGTCACATCCTCTTCGTACTGGTCGTCGAGGTTGATCGAGTGCGCCGTGTGGGTGGGCAGCACGGCCGCCATGTGCATGGCCATGGCTTTGCCGAGGGTGCCCGACTCGTGCTGCAGGATGACCTGCAGATTGGCACGGGCCAGAGCCAGGCCGGCCGACATCGTATCGAACATGGAGCCGCCGATCATGAAAACATCGGCCATGTCGTGTTTGTATTCCTGCATGCCGCCCATGGGGGTGCCGTGCAGGATGATGGGGATTCGTGTCTGCTGACGCAGGGCGCGCCAGCCCTCGATGTCGGAGCGCACGAGGGGATCCTCGATCCAGCCGACGATGGGGTGGTGGCGCTCGAGTTCGGCGACGATGGGCAGCACCGCTCCCAGCGAGCGACTGTGATTGAAGTCGTAGTGGATGCGGAAGCCATCCGGTGCCACGGCTTCGGCAGCGCGGGTCTGCTCGAAGACGTCGTGATGACTGCAGGTGTGAATCTTGAACACCCGATACCCCTGCCCGGCGGCGCGCTGGATCTCGGCGGCGAACTGCTCGGGTGAGGCGGGACGGGTCCAGGCCGCCACCTGCACCCAGTCCCGGCGTTTGGGCCCCATCAGCTTCCAGGCGGGGATCTCCAGGCACTTGCCCAGCAGGTCGTAGAGGGCGGTGTTGAGGCCGCCGGACTGGTTGCTGTTGACGAAGTCGAAGGGGTCGGCGCCCACCAGGTCCTGGCCCATGTCGTCGGCAACGACGAACCACGGTCGCACACGCTGATCGCCCCAGCCCACCAGGCCGCTGTCGGTTTCGATGCGGCAGATGAGGCGTGCCTCGATGCCGTACATGTCGACAACCCGAGTGGCATAGCGGGAGGCCAGTCGCGGAAAGATGGGGATGATGTCGACGGACTTGATTCGATGGGAGGACATGGCGGTAAGATGAACCAGCCGCTACGCCTTGTCTATGCGGCCAGGGCGAGTTTGATTGGCGACTATGAAAGTCGGCCTCTACGCATCCATGTTCGGCAAGGATCCAGCCGCCCTGCCCGACATCGAGAGCTTCATCGACCTGGCGGCCGAACTGCGTCTGGATGTGATCGATCTGCGCAGCGATGTCGGCTTTCACGACCACGATTCGGACTATCTGCTGAAGACGAAGCTGAGTTGCCTGCGCCAGGGCCTGAGCATCGGCTACCTGGCCACCGTCGGGCATTTCGTCGGCACCGAAGAGGAACTGACGCAGAAGATGGATCAGGTCCGGAAGGACATAGATATCGCCGTCAGCCTGGGAGCACCCATGGTGCGCAGCTTCTGCGGCGAAACGCCCGACAGCTCCAGTGCGCGCCAGCGTGAGGTGGAGTGCTTTCAGGAGGTCTGTGACTACGCCACCGGACGCGGTATCGCCGTGGGGCTGCAGAATCACCCGTGTACCGGCGACGGTGTTCTGCGCCTTCTGGAGGAGGTGACCCGGGACAATTTCGCCTTCATCCTGGACACCGGGCAATGGGTCGGTTCACCAGGGCGTAACGGGGGTGTCCCCGATCCGGAGATCGATATCTATCGCTTCATGGAGCAGACCGCCGCCCACGCGGTCCACGTGCGCGCCAAGTTCTACAAGATCGACTCGGGGGCCGAAGAATGGCTCGATTACGAGCGCATCTATGCCACGCTGGCCGACGTCGGGTTCAATGGCACCCTGTCCGTCGTGTTCGAGGGCAAGGCGATCAACACCTGTGACGACCGGGAGGTCCTGCGGCTGGCAGCGGCGCAATTGCGGCGACTGACCCGGAGAGCGTGACCGGCGTTCACGGGGGCTCCATCGGCGGGTGGGTTGTGTGGCCGCCCTGCCTTACCTTATTATCTGGAACTCTCACAGCAGCGATTCGGAACTGAGCAAGGGGAAAAGTGATGGAATTGGTCAGTGAACTCTGGGGCTCGATGGCGATCACCGGCAAGGTGGTCGTGCTCGTCCTCATCGCCCTCTCCATCTATTCATACGTGGTCATGGTGGACCGCTTCGTGGCGTTGCGCACCAACGGTCAAGGCTCGAGTGACCTGTCCGATCAGCTGGGGTCCAGCACCGATGCCGGCCAGATCCTCAGCGCGGCCCGGACCGCCGGCGAGGCGGGCAACAACTCTCTGGCTGCCATCGTCGAAGCGGGTCTGCAGGAATTCGAGTCGCTGCAGAGCGATGGTCAACCAGAGGCCGTCGTCGTCGAGGCCGTAGACGAGTCGGTAAGCCGCCAGCTCGACGTGGCCATTCTCAATCTGCGCTCCCGCCTCAGCGGCATGGCGACGATTTCGGGTGTGGCACCGTTTCTCGGCCTCTTCGGTACGGTGACCGGCCTTATCTCCGCCTTCCGCGGCATCGCCGAGACCGGATCGGGTGGACTGGCCACCGTGTCAGGCGGTATTTCCGAGGCCCTGGTGACGACCGTCATCGGCCTGTTCGTCGCCATCCCGGCGTTGTGGGCCTACAACTTCTTCATGAACAAGATCGACGTCATGGCGGTTGAGCTCGACAACGCCGCCACGCGCATCGTCAGCCGTACGGTACGCCACGCACTGCGTGCCAGCGCCGCCTGATCTGCTCAATCTGACGAACTGACTCGGAGTCGGTCGTCGCACCAGTCAGCGATCGCTGAAAAGTCCCAACCGGGAATCCCGCGCCTCGACCCCATCCCGGCGGTCGGCGCGGCTGTAGTCGTCCTGGCCCCCGGCATCGAGCAGCATTCCCACGTTCAGCGCCCCTCTGCCACCCCAGTAACGGGTGCTGCCGCCGTCACCCTGTCCCGCGGTGGTCTGGTACGTGTCATCGCCGGCCAGATCGTAGAGCCAACCCACACCATTCATGGCTGACGCCCCCTGCGACAGGCCGCCGCCGGTGTAACTGTCGTGGCCGGCCAGGTCGATGAGAACGGCCACGGCGGCGTCCCAGGCCGCCCCCTGATTGGCCGCCACCGACCCGTGATAGACATCGTTGCCAAAGTCGTCGAGAAGGAATCCGGCGGCCTGATGGGCGGCGGCGCCCTGGGCATACCGGGCCCCCCGGTAGTTGTCGTGACCCCCGGCATCGGCCAGGATCCCGAGGCCGAAGAAGTAGCCCGTTCCCTGAGAGAAGTCCCCCGCCTGGTAGACATCGGCTCCGTCACCGGCAGAGATGAGCAATCCCAATCCACCGGCGGCGAAACCGCGGAAGCCGACACCGACGCCCTGGGACCAGCCATTGTAGACGCCGGGCGTGCCGTACCCGGAAGGCACCTTCAGGTCCGCCAGGTACCGGTCCCGGCCGCCCCCGTCGAGGACCAGACCCAGGCCGTGGGCACCTCCGAGGCCCTGGCCGAACTGGCCTGACGACAACAGATCATCGCCGGCGAGATCAACGAGCAGGCCGGCACCGAAGAAGCCGGCGCCCTGGGCGCTGTGCTGGGCCAGATAGGTGTCGTCGCCCCCGGCATCCCAGAGCATCCCCACACCACAGAAAGCCGCGCCCTGGGTCAGGGCATCGCCGGAATAGCTGTCGTCGCCGGCGTTGTCGACGAGCAGGCCCACACCCAGCAGCCCGGCGCCGAGAGAGCCGGTGCGACCGCCGATGTAGCGATCATTTCCCGCCAGGTCGATGACGACGCTGACGGGCGAGTCGACAGGCGCGCCGGGTCCGGCCAGGTAGGTGTCATCGCCGCCGAGGTCGAGGATGAGGGCCGCGGGGCCGCTGTAGACATTGGCCGTGGTGTCACCGACGAGAAACCAGCCCCACTCTGTCTTCTCGGCATGCAGAAAACGGCCCTCGAAGGCCACCGGCGGGTCTCCGGTCTGGCGTGGCAGGGCGCGGGCCGCGGTGTCGATCCGTTCCAGCGTCTGCGACTCGGTCAGGGGGCTGAGAGCGAGGGCGGCCTGCAACAGCTGGGCGACATCGACCCGTTTGGCCAACCGCAACGTGCGCAGGTGAGCTTCCGTCTCGGCGCTGTCGCCCTCGTCGAGGTAGAAGGAGCGGTCGAAGCGTCGCAACAGGGGATCGGCCCCCTGGCGCAGCTGCTGGCGCTCGGTCTCGGACAGCCTCTCGAGGGCGAGATCTATATGTCGTGCCGCCGTCTGCACGGGGGAGAGAAGCAGGCTGGCGAGGTCCTCCGGTGATTCGCGGGTGGACCGCGGCGATACGTCGAGGTCGAGATGGGTTGCGGCGGCCATCAGGTGGTCGCCCAGGCCGAGACTGGGCGCGAAGGCCTGACTGATAGCGCGAGCTGCGTCCGGCGCCTTCAATGGCCGCCGGAGAATGAAGTCGGCATCGGCGAGGCGGCCATCGGCGCCATAGCGGGACAGTTCCGTGGCGAACGCCCCGACGAGCGTATCGAGAACCCCCACGGCCTGCTGCTGTTCGATCAACCGTCGGGCCGGCGCCTCGACAGTCCCGTGAGTGGCGTCCCAGGCACGGTGTCTGTCGGCAATTGGAGGCGGTGGTGCCCCACTCTCCGTCATCAGGGAGTACAGGTGCCTGCGATCGGTGACCTGGCCGGGAAGATCCAGCATTCTGCCCCCGCGCAGGACGTGGAACAGGACCGAGTCGCCAGGTGCGTGGCTCTGCACGAAACGGCTCAACTGATCGGCGTCGGTCAGGCGGACGCCCGAAGCACCGAGGATGCGATCACCGGCCCGCAGGCCTGCGTGTGCAGCCGGACTGTGAAGTCGCACCTTGGATACGAGGAGCGTTTCGTCCACCGCATGGGCACGGACACCGACGACGCCGAAGCGGGAGGGCAGGTCTGTGGGAACAGGGACCAGTCCGCCAGTGACCCGGGTTGAGGCGCAGCCGGCGAAGCAGAGAAGGAGGGCGAGACAGCAACGATGTGTCATGGTGAGTGAACCTAGCGCTTCCCGGACATCACCGGTAGACTCGGCTGACGGCGAGCTATAGGTTGGACGAGACACCGAACTGACCAACGAGGGGAAGGGCTGCCAGTTGAGCGAGCGGTTGAATGTCATTCTGATTCTGTCCGATGATCAGGGCAGTGTCGACCTGGGATGCTACGGCTCCGACGATCTGGAGACGCCGAACCTGGATCGACTGGCCGCATCCGGTGTGCGCTTCACCAACTTCTACGCCAACGCGCCCATCTGTATGCCCTCGCGGGTGTCGCTGCTCACCGGTCGGGACTACCCGCGAGGGCTGCTTCCAGGCAATGGTCTCAAGCCGGATGAGATCACGGCGGCGGAGCTGTTCCGGCGCGCCGGTTACCGCACCGCCCTGTTCGGCAAGTGGCACCTGGGATCCACTCCCGAGATGAGTCCCAACGCCCAGGGCTTCGACGAGTTCTTCGGCCATAGAACCGGCACACTCGATGCCTATTCGCACTTCTTCTATGTCGAAGGGGTCAACCGCCACGTGCTGGAGCGCAACGGTGAACCCGTCCAGCGCCCTGGTGAATACCTGCCGGATCTGCTCGTCGACGAGGCGACGAGCTTCATCGACAGGGCGGGTGATGATCCGTACTTCCTCTATCTGCCCTTCGCCATCCCGCACTATCCGGTGCAACCCCGCCGGGAACACCGCGAGCTCTACGAGAGCAAAGGGATCGACGACAAGCGGCGGGTGCTCTACGGTGCGTACCTGACGACGCTGGATGAATGTGTGGGGCGTGTGCTGGCCGCCGTCGAAGCGAATGGACAGTCCGATCGAACGCTCGTGATATTCCTCAGTGATCACGGCCACTCCACCGAGCCACGCGCTTTTGGCGGGGGCGGCAGCGCCGGGCCGTACAGCGGCCACAAGGAAACCCTGTGGGAAGGCGGGATCCGCGTACCCTGTATCGCCAGCTGTCCGGGGCGGATCCCCGCAGGCCAGGTCCGTCACCAGCCAGCAATCGCCATGGACTGGCTGCCGACGATGGCCGAGTTCTGCGACGTGCCACTACCAGACGACCGACCCATCGACGGTCGCAGTCTGGCGGGGGTGCTGGCCTCCGACGAGGCGCCACCGCCGCACGAGCAACTGCACTGGGTGCACTACGATGGCAGCTTCGCCGTGCGTGAGGGCCGCTGGAAGCTGCATTCGAACCCGGAAGAGAACTGGCTCAGTGATCTGGCTACCGATCCCGGAGAGCGCACGAACGTGGTCGAAGAGCAAACCGACCGCATGCGCTCTCTGGTTCGTTCCCACAACCGCTGGCTGAAGAACGTGGCGGCACAGTCCGGCCTGGTGAACCGCAGGACACGACCTGCGCCAGATCACAGTCCCTGAGAGGCTGATGCCCATGAATGTCCTGTTCGTTCTCGCCGACCAGTTTCGGTCCGACTGCCTCGGCCATCTTGGCAACGAGATCATCCGTACTCCCAACCTGGACCGACTGGCGAGGGAGGGGGTCTCCTTTACCCACGCCTTCAACCAGGCGGCGCCCTGTGGTCCCTCACGCATGTGTATCTATACGAGCCGCTACATGTGCTCGACGCGGGCTGTCAACAACCACACGCCGTTGCGCGATGCCCACGAGAGCCTGCCACAGCATCTGCGGGATGCCGGCTGGAATCCGGGACTCATCGGCTACAACGACTACACACCGGATCCGGCCATCCTGGCCGACGACGACGAGCGGCGTCATCGACTCACCTACGACAACTGCCTGCCCGGATTCGAGGAGGTCTACTACCACGAATACGACAGCGAGCAGTACTTCGCCTGGCTTGGCGAACAGGGGTATCCCGAAGAGCTGTTGAACCATGCCGCCATCCACCAGCCGGATGTGCCGGCCGAGGGGGTGGGTGAACACCTGCCGCAGCACTTTGCCGCCAGGTATCAGGCCGAACACTCCGAATGTGCCTATGTCACCGATCGCGCCATCGACTACGTGAAGGAGAGAGGGGGGGCGGGTTCCGACCACGGCTGGGTCCTCAGCCTGAACTACATCAAGCCCCATCCACCGAATGTCTGCTGCGCGCCGTACCACGACATGTACGACCCGGCGAGTATGCCGCTGGCGGCGCGCAACGATGCTGAACTTTCGCCCACGCACCCGTTCCTGCGCGGGGTTGGACCCGACCAACTGCGGGATGATCCGCACCTGCGGGAGTACAGGGCCTGCTACTACGGCATGATCACCGAGGTGGACGACAACCTGGGTAGGCTGTTTGCGGCTCTGGAAGCGTCAGGGCAGTGGGATGACACGCTGATCATCTTCTCCGCCGATCACGCTGAGCATCTCGGCGACCACTATCTGACGGGAAAAGGCATGTTCTACGACGGCGGCATGCGCATTCCCTGGATCATCCGTGACCCGACGGCGGCGGCCGACGCCACCCGCGGACAGGTGCGCGGCGAGTTCGTTGCCGCCATCGACTCGTCGCCGACGATCATGGACTGGCTGGGTCTCGCCATCCCGGATCGGTTCCAGGGACGCAGCATGCTGTCGCTGATCCGTGGGGACGAACCCTTCGACGCGCGGCAGGAGATCCACTACGAGTTCGACTATCGACAGGGCGCTCTTGGGCAGGGGGCCACCGACCCGGACGAGCATCTGCTCTGGGTGGTTCGCGACAAGCGGCACAAGCTGGTGCAGTTCGCCGACCCGGGGCTGCCGCCGATCCTGTTCGACCTGGAGGTTGACCCGGACGAGCTGACAGACGTGGCCGGGCGGCCGGAGTATCAGGCGACGCTGCTGGAGATGAGTCAGCGACTGCTGCGCTGGCGCATGCGGCACGAAGACCAGCGTGCCGAGCACTGGGCAAGCACCTTGCGCTGATGGCTGGAACAACGCCCTTGTTCGACAGGACGCTTGGCTGTCTGCTGGGGGGGCTCATCGGTGACGCCATCGGTACGCCTACCGAGAACATGACGTACGAGGCCATCGAGGAACGATTCGGCTGGGTCGACGACTTCGACTGTGACGGTACCGATGACACCGTCATGAAGGTTCTGTTGGCGGACGCCCTGATCGCCACCGACGGCTACGCCACCCTCGACGACTGGGCGCGACAATGGCGCGAGCAGTCCGGCGAGATCTTCGGGCCGAAGGTCGGCAAGTTCTTCCAGTCCGTGCTGCACACGGCGGCAAAGCTCAAGCTCCACTCGACGCCGCGGATGGCAGCCCTGGGCAACATGCCCAGTTCGAGCTCGGCCATGTGTATCTCGCCGGTGGGTATCGTCAACGCCTGCAACCCGACGACGGCGGCGGCCCAGGCGTACGGCCTCGCCGGTCTGATTCACCAATACGATGTGGGGTTCTGCCAGGATGGCGCTGCCGCCATGGCCGCGGCTGTGGCCGCAGCCTGCGATCCCGGTGCCGACCGCGACTCGATCGTGGCGGCCGCCATCGGGGCGATCCTGCCCTGGAGCGGAGAACCCATGCGCCAGGTGATCGGCGACATCATGGAGATCGCCCGCACCCGGGGCGAGTACAAGGCCTTCCGCGCGGATGTCTACGGACAGGGGCAGCGGTTCTTCCAGCGCATCACCTGCGACAGTCGGGAAACCGTACCCATCACGCTGGCGCTGATCTGGCTGGCCGATGGTGACGTGGAGAAGTGTGTGATCTACGGCGCCAACTTTGGCCGTGACGCCGATACGATCGCGTCGATGGCGGGAGCGGTGGCGGGTGCCTTCGCGGGCGCCGGCGGGATCCGCTCCGACTGGGTGAAGAAGGCGATCGACGTGTCGGCTCGCGATCAGGAGAGGCTGGCGCAGGACCTCGTCGCCACAACATTAAGGAAGTCGGAGCGGGAGTCGGCAGCGATCGAGAAGCTGGGGCGGCTCATCTGAAGAAGTCGGTGCGCGAGTCAGTCGCCATGGAGGCGCAGATGCGACTCACCACGAGGAGTGTACCCGTACCTGACAGGCGGAAGTTCATCAAGTCGGGAGCGGTCGCCCTCGTGTCAGCGATCCTGCCCGTCTGGGGATGCGACAGCCATCAGGTACAGGTCAAGGGTGCGCCCACGGCGCCAGGGATCGATCCGGACCTGGACGACCTGCCCTTGCCGCCAATCACACCGAACGACCGCTTCTACCTGCAATCCTACCTGGGCAATTCCTATGATCCGGAACTCGCCGTCGACAACTGGCACCTGCGTGTCGGCGGCCTGGTAGGGGAGGAGCTGACGGGCCTGTCCTATGAGCAGATCACCGCCCTGCCGCTGCGACGGCAGAT
>PBSR01000032.1 GCA_002726335.1 Gemmatimonadaceae bacterium | reverse complement strand
GGTGCCGCGAAGATAACCCTTCACAAGGCCTTCGACGTCGAGCGGAGCAGCATCTTTCATGGGTCCTCCTGTAGTCCGTTGATCTCCTACCCATGAAGATACCACCCCGGTGAGCTGACACAAAATGAATTCTGTGCCACGGTTGTGTCAGATGATGTGCAAATGCCATCGGGAGGCTTGGAGCAGACTGGAGCACACTGGAATACCTCAACTTGCAGTGCTCCAGAGAGTTGCAGGGTTTTTTCGGGCCTTTTCAGAGGTTCGGGCCCATAGCTCAGTTGGTTAGAGCGGCGGACTCATAATCCGTTGGTCCCAGGTTCGAGCCCTGGTGGGCCCACCAACATTGAGGCGGGCGATTAGCTCAGTTGGTTAGAGCGCTGGTTTCACATACCAGAGGTCGCTGGTTCAAATCCAGCATCGCCCACCATTCACCCCGGCGGTCTCACGATCGTCGGGGTTGTGTCGTTCTAGCCTTCCTCGACTTCAGAGTGCGGCAGCGAGCAGTCTCTCCTGTGTCGCCGTAGCGGCATCCATCTCGTCGGTGATGCGCCCCCCCTTCATCACGTAGATCCGGTCGCACAGGCCCAGCAGCTCCTCCATCTCCGAGGACACCAGCAGAATGCCGAGCCCTCCCGCCGCCAGCTCGTCGAGCAACCGGTAGATCTCGAAGCGCGCCCCCACGTCGATCCCACGTGTCGGCTCGTCGACGAAAAGCACGGCCAGATCGCGTTTCAGCAGCCAGCGGGCCAGCAGCACCTTCTGTTGATTGCCGCCGCTGAGCAGCGCCACGGGCTGCTGCAGCGAGGGTGTGCGCACGCGCATGCGCTCGATGACCTTTCCCGCCTCGTCGGTCTCGGCCGCTGACTGCAGGCACAGGTGACGGGTGAACTGGTCCAGGCAGGCGATGCTGGCATTGTCCAGCACACCCAGCAGGGGAAAGATCCCCTGGGCGCGACGGTCCTCCGGAACCAGGCCGAGACCGGCGGCCCGTGCCCGCCAGGTGGCATCGGCACCCAGGGCTCTGTCCTGGACATGCACCTGACCGGCGAGCCGGCGGTCCGCCCCCAGGATCCCCCGCAACAGTTCGGTGCGACCGGCGCCCATCAGTCCGGACACGCCCACCACCTCACCGGCGCGCACCGACAGAGCGATGTCCTGTACGTGTTCGGTGGTCAGTCCGTCGACCTGCAGTGCCACGTCGGCCGGCTGACGCTCGGACCGTGGGTACACGCCTTCGAGCTGGCGCCCCACCATACGTCGGATGATCTCGTCTTCGTCGAGATCCTCGGCATCGTCCGTCGACACGTGGGCACCGTCACGCAGCACCGTGATGCGGTCGGCCAGGGCCCGGATCTCGTCCAGCTTGTGTGACACGTAGAGCAAGGCAACTCCCTCGTCACGCAGACGCCGCAGCAGGACGAAGAGGCCGTCGATCTCCGCCGGGCTCAGTGCCGACGTGGGTTCGTCGAGAATGAGCACGCGCGCTCCATGCTCCCGGTCCTGCCGTGACAGGGCCCGGGCGATCTCGACCAGTTGCTGCTGGGCGATCCCCAGTCGACGGACCTTCGTGCGCGGGTCGATCCCCAGACCGACCTGGGCCAGGGCCGTGGTCGTCTCTTGCTCGAGGCGCCGCCAGTCGACCCGGATCCCGCCCCGCACCGGCAGACGGCCGAAGAAGACGTTCTCCGCCACCGATAGATCGCGGACCAGCTCGAGTTCCTGATGGACCACGCGGATGCCGGCGTCGGCGGCCGTTCTCGGATCGTGGACGACGTCGGCTCTGCCGTCCACCAGGTACGTGCCCTCGTCAGGATGATAGACGCCGCCGATGACCTTGATCAGCGTCGACTTGCCGGCGCCGTTCTCACCCACCAGGGCATGCACCTCGCCTTCGACCAGTGTCAGGTCGACGCCATCCAGCGCCTGCACCCCGGGAAAGGCCTTGCGGATGCCGCGCAGCTCGATCCGCGGTGGCGTCGTCATCCTCCCGGCTTCCGGTCGAGACTTCGACGCCGGCGCGTATCCAGATAGACGGCGAGAATGATGACGATGCCGCGCGCGATGTCGTGGTAGAAGGAGGACACGTTCAGCAGTACGAGACCATTGTTGAGTACCGTCAGGATGAGGATCCCGAGCAGGGCCCCCACGAGAGTGCCGACGCCGCCGGTGAGGCTGACTCCGCCCAGCACGACGGCAGCGATCACCTGGAGCTCGAAGCCGAGGCCGGCATTCGGCTGGCCGGAGTTGAGCCGCGACGCCAGTACGAAGGCGCTGAGCGCCGCCAGCACGCCGCCGAGCATGAACACTGCCACCTTGATGCGGGCCACCGGCAACCCCGCGAGCTCGGCCGCCTCGCGGTTGCCGCCCACGGCATAGACATAGCGCCCGAAGGGCGTGTGGTGCAGCAGGAAGTAGACGGCGGCGAACAGGACCGCCGCCAGCACCACGGGAACGGGCAGCGGCCCGAGATGCCCCGTACCCACGTCAACGAAGGCCGGCACTTTGGCCTGGATCGACACGGCGCCGGTGCTGACCATGGCCACGCCTCGCAGGATCGCCATCATGCCGAGGGTGGCGATGAGCGAGTTAATACCCGCCCGAGTCACCAGCAGGCCATTCGTCAGGCCGATGAGGGCACCGAGCAGAAGCGCTGCCAGCAGGGCCAGGAGAATGCTGTCACTGGCGTTGAGCACGGCCACGGCGGCAATGCCGACCACGGCCTGCGACGAGCCGACGCTGAGATCGATCTCGCCCTGCAGGATGATGGCCACCATGCCGATGCCGGCGATGGCCACCAGCGCCGCGTCGCGCAGGATATTGGTGATGTTGCCCGCCGTGAGGAACACCGGTGACAACGTCGCCAGGACCACACACAGGATGAAGAGCGCCAGGCCGAGCCCGGCCTGTTCGGCCCCGGCGAGTCGTGCCAGCAGTCGTTTCATTGTCTGATTGCGTCAGGGCATCAACGCCCGGACCGCGTCCAGGCGCAGAGCGTAGTCGTCACCTTCGGGTCGGTAGAACTGATCGAAGTTGTCGAGGGTGACCATCCGTGTCGGCGTCTCATAGTGGGCCGGCAGGACCTTGCCCCCGGCCACCGCCACCGCGGCATCGACCAGGGACGCACCGACAAACTCGGGGAACATCCCCAGTGCCGCGCGATACGTTGTCTTCCCCAGCAGGGCCGCCCTGCCCACGGTCCCCTCCAATCCGAAACCGATGGCCACCAGGGACTCCTCATCGAGTCCGGCAGCCCGGTAGGCGGCCATGCCGCCTGTCGTCGAGTCGTCGTTGATACCGAAGATGACGTTGACATCGGGGTGTGCCGTCAGTGCATCCTGGGCCACCTTCAGGGCCCGCTCCTTCAGCCCCTGACCGTCTACCTCCTGCACGATGTCGTAGTCGATTCCCGACTCGGCAAGCCCCTCCCTGAAACCGTCGACCCGTTGCCGGCAGTCCTCAAAATTCGGCAGTCCGACAATGAGGATCTTCGACTGGATGTTGTGCTCCCTGGCGTAGGCTCCGTACCACAGCCCGGCCTTTTTGCCCGACGCCTTGTTGTCGATCCCCACGTAGCTCTTCGAGCCTGCCACCGGATTCGACTCGGTCAGCACGTGGATGCCGCGCCGGTTGGCCTCGGCCACGACGGGACCCAGGGCTTTGGCGTCCACCGGGGTCAGCACGAGCACATCGACCCCCTGGGCGATCAGATTCTCCGCTTTCGAGATCTGCGCCGAGATGTCGAGATTGGCGTCGGCGATAACGATGTCGACGCCCAGTTCAACGGCGCGGGCCTCGGCAGCGAGACAGATGTTCTGGTACCACTCATGGGACATGTAGTTGACCACGTAGCCGACCTTCAGCCTGCCATCGTCGGCCTGTTGGCCACAGGCGGACAGCAGGATGACGACAGACATGGCGGCGCCGGTCAGGGCGAGGAGCTGGCGTGTTTTCATCTTGATCCTGAGAGAATGTGTGAGGGTCACCCGTGGAGAATGGCGTGTCCCTTGCCAAAGAACCACACCGCGTCGATGGCGTAGGCCACGCCGACACCGAGAAAGAAGCCGACGATGAGGCCGATGAAGAAAGGCCGCGACTGACGATACGCCGAGATGCCGCCGACGCGCATGATGATGGACTTGAACGCCCAGGCGATGAACACCGATACGGCGATGAGACGCACGTTCCACAACGTGGCGATGGTCAGTCCCACCGGATGCAGGGGCCACCAGAAGAACCGGTACTGAAAGATCGACAGCACCGAGTAGAGCACGGCGCCAAAAGCGAACAGCCCGAGCTTGTCGCCGTCCGGCCCCTGAGGATCCGCCATCAGGCGCGTCGCCTGGTCGAAGGCCAGGCCGCCGGCGCCGGCGCCTGGATCGAAGTACCAGCTGCGGAAGTTGCCGGCGCCGAACTCATAACACAGCACCATGACAAACCAGATGGTCAGGGCAAAACCGAAGACCGCGGCCACACCGATGGCCCAACCCAGCCGTCGGCGCTCACCACCGAGAACGTTGAGCCGGGCGCCATGGGCGGCCGCTGGCATGAAGATGGACTGGATATCGGAGCACCAGGAGTACGACAGGGACAGGGCCACCAGGTTGTGCGGGCCGATGGCGGTGCCCGTCGTGGCCAGGGTCAGCGCCTGGGGACTGAAGGGGGAGGTGACGTAGACCACTCCCGACTGTATGACGATGCGGGTCATGCCGATGTAGACGAGGATCACCAGGCCGAGAAACAGTATGGCCACGTGCAGGTCCATCCCCGACGCCCACAGCCAGCCGACGATGAACACCGTTGCCGCCAGACCTCCCCACACGGCGAGGGGGTATGACATCATCTCGTCGGCGTCGTCGAGTTCGCCCGTGCGCCGGACCACGGTTCTCAAGACGGCGACCAGGTGGTGTCGCCCCATCCACAGACTCCACAGTACCATGGCTACGAAGGCGCCGCTCGAAGTCCACTGCAGCTGCGTATGCGGGCTGTACATGAAGCTGTCGGGCAACACCGTCAGACCGAACCAGTTGGCCAGAGCCGTCCCCACCAGTGACAGCAGGTAGAAGAACCAGACGCTGAAGGAGATCGGTGTCGAGATGAGGTAGACGAAGCCGATGATCGGGAAGTAGATCTTCAACAGCAGCGTCGGTGCCCCGCGGAAGAGGGGTACCTCGTAATTGCCATGGACCTGCAACTGGGGGAAGCCCGGCTGCCAGTAGCTGATGCAGTTGAACAGAATGATGACGAGGGGTACAGCGCAGCCGATCCAGAACGATCGCGATCGCAGGATGGGCGGTAGCGACGATCCGTCGTCCTCGGTGAGCAGCCGCGGTACCTCCGTCACCGGGAACACGAGACGCTCGTGCTCCATCCACTGGCGCCGCAGGATGACGACGACGCAGAAACACAGAAAGTAGATCGCCAGCACCAGACCCAGCCACCAGGCCAGTGGCCCGAGCCAGGCGTCCCAGGGAATGGCGGCCCCCTGTGGCAACCCCTCGTAGAAGTAGCGCATGGCGCCGCCCTCGGGACTGGGGATCGCCCAGTCGGGAAGGAAGGGCTGAATGTCGGCGTCCCAGCCGTTCTCCGGCGTCGCGCCGTAGTACGGTTTGGACGGGATCGACAGCAGCAGACCCACCATGAAGATCGGAATGCCGCTGGCCACCAGACCCATGATGACGACGGTGACCATCTCCGGCCCGCGCAACGCCAGTGGCCGGTGCAGCCTCTTGGCCAGGGCATTGCCACCGACGAGAAGCACAAAGGGCAGGCCGACACCGATGGGAAAGAAGGACCAGGTGATCTCGGTGGAGCCCACCATCCAGATCGACAGAGGCGCACCCATGCAGACCGCCGAGACGACGGTCAGACCGAGCAGGATGGAGCGGAGGGTGAAACCGGAGGAGGGCCCCGCGGAGGCGAGGCCGTCTCGCGTCCCGTCCCGGTCAACCACGGGGATCCCGCCTCATTCCTTCACCGCCCCTGCGGTCAGGCCCTGCACGAAATAGCGCTGCAGCGACACGAAGATGGCGATCGGCGGTAGGCTGAAGATCAGCGAGGCGGCGAACAGCTGGTCGTACTTGTTGACGTACTGACCGAGGAACGCCGCCCGCAGTCCCACGGGAATCGTCAGCGCATTGGATTTGGTAAACACGTAGGCGAAGAGAAACTCGTTCCAGGACAGGAGAAAGGCGAAGGTGCCCACGGCGACGACGGCCGGTGCCGCCAGGGGCAGGATGATCCGCCACAGCAGCTCGAATCGATTGCAGCCGTCGATCATCGCCGCCTGCTCGAGATCCTCGGGGATGGCCCGGAAGTAGCCGTTGAGCAGCCACGTACAGAAGGGAATGGCGAAACCTGTGTAGATCAGGATCATGCCGGCGTGGGTGTCGAGGAGCCCCATGTTGCGGATCACCTGAAACAGCGGGATGAGGATCGACGAGCCGGGCAGCATCTGTGACATCACCACCAGCATCAGCAGCGTCGTGGCCCCCCGGAAACGGAAGCGGGCAAAGGCATAGGCGGCACAGATGGCGAAGGACAGCGCGATAACGGCCGTCGAGGCCGAGATGAAGACGCTGTTGAAGAAGTAGCGGACGAAGGGCGCCGCCTCCCAGATATTGACGTAGGCGTCGAAGGTGATCGACTGCGGCAGGACGACGGGTGGCACCTGGGTCATCTCGGAGATGGGTCGCACCGACGTGCTGGCCACCCAGATGAGGGGCAGCACCAGGAGAAAGCAGAAGGTCCCCCCCACGCCGTAGCCGATGGCGGCACGGATCTGTTGCTGCGTGCGCAGAGTCATTCGGATGCCTGCCGGCGTCGATCGGCGAAGATGACGCGAATGAAGATGGCGCTCACCGAGAGCAGGAACACGAGCAGGATCATCGCCGCCGCCGCCCCCCGACCCAGTCGCAGGTGCTCGAAGGCAAAGCGGTACACGGTGATGGGCACGACGAGAGTCGCCTTTGCCGGTCCGCCTTCGGTCATGATGAAGATCAGGGCGAAATCGTTGACCATCCAGATCGTGGCGAAGAGGAAGACCACCGCCATCACGTGACGCAGCTGCGGCAGTGTCACGTGTACGAAGCGCTCGACGATATTGGCGCCATCTACATGGGCCGCCTCGTAGAGATCTCCCGGAATCCCCTGCAGTCCGGCGAGCAGCATGATGGTGATGTAGGGCATGAAGCGCCAGACATTGGCCACCACCGTGGCCGCCATGGCCGTGTCGGGCTGGGCCAGCCATGGCACGTTCGTGTCGATGATGCCCACCGTCATCAGGAAATGGTTGATGAGGCCGAAGCTGTCGTGAAACAGCCAGCGCCACATATACCCGGTGACCACGGGAGCGATGGCCCACGGTACCAGCAGAAAGGCGGTGAACACGGGACGGGCCCGCCGGATCTCGTTGAACACCAGGGCCATGCCCATGCCGAGCACGAGGGCCAACGGCAGGGACAGGAAGGTGAACCGCAGCGACGCGCTGACACTGCCTCGAAAGGTGGAGCTGCCCAGCAGGCGGGTGTAATTGCCCAGGCCGACAAACTCGTCCTCGCCCCCCTTCAGCAGCTGTACCTTGTGCACGCTCATCAACAGATTGCTGACGATGGGAAACAGGATGATCAGCGTCAGCACGGCCAGGGCCGGCGCCAGGAAGTAATAGGGCGTCAGCTTCTGCTGTAACTGCTTAGTAATCACTGAGGACCTCGTTGACTTCAACGGCAGCCTGATCGAGGGCGTCTGCCGGTGTCATGACACCGGACATGGCCAGATTCACCGCGTCGGCGATGTGGCGCTGCACCTGCGTGATCGCCGGGTGACCAGGCCAGCCGATGCCGCGCCGGGCGGATTCGGCCAGCTCGTCCAGGTCGATGTAAGGTGATTCCACCCCCGGCGCGTACGCCGCCAGCTGCGTCGGTATGCCGCCCATCTTGGGGTTGGGTTGCTGCCATACCGGGTCGTCCACGTTCAGCGCCTTGAGTACCGTCCAGGCCTCTTCGGCCACCGGCGTGTATCCCGTGATGGCCACCATCACGACATCGAGCAGAACGCCCCGGGGGTTGTCTTCGTACGCTGTGGCCGGCATCGGCACCTGCGCCAGGGCCAGCTTGTCGGTGTCAAAACCGAAGTCTCCCAGCACGGTGTCCTGCCACCACGGCCCTTCGATGGACATGGCGGCCTTCTCCGTCGACCAGTGGGCGGCGTTCTCGTCAAAGGCGTAGGCGGCGCTGGCCGCCGGCATGTAGCCCTCGTCTTTCATGCGCACCAGAAACTCCAGGGCCGCCTTTCCCGCCGGCCCGTTGAATCCGGCCTGCGTCCAGTCGTGGTTGAACACACGCCCGCCGGCACCGTACAGCAACGGCAGAAACCGGTACGCCGTGTCGAGGTTGAGCCCGGCCGGCATGGTGAAAGCCTGCAGGTCGTACTCCTTGAGTATGCGACCGGCTTCCAGCATGCCTTCCCAGGTGGTGGGCACATCGAGATCGTAGCGCGCCATGATGTCGGTGTTCACCGCCAGGACGAAGGGCAGCATGGTGACGGGTACGCCGTAGTGCTGGCCGTTGTATTTCACGTGTTCCAACACGTTGGGGAAGATCCGCGCCTTCACCTCGGGCCAGTCCGCGAACCGTTCCATCGGCAGCAGCCCGCCCAGTTCGCCGAACTCGACGGAGTACTTGTGGTGACAGCGGATGATATCGGGACCGGCGCCGATGATGGTGCTGCTGATCAGGCTCTCGCGTTGGGTCGCCCAGTCACGGATCTCGAGTTCGATCTCGATGTCGTCGCGTCCGGCGTTGAAGCGCTCGACGGCCCCCTTGATCCATTCCTGGTGCCCGGGTACACCACCAAAGTCCCAGACGACGACACGAGTCGGCTCACCGGGAATCCGCCGCTCCCGGTCGCTCGTGCATCCTGTGGCGAAGCACAGAATCAGAAGCGTGAGCAGCAGCCTGACGCCCGTCCGTGAAATCGCCTGTATCATGCTCGTCGTGGGTTGGGTTCGCAGCCTTGGCAGGCGGCAAAGAGTAGGCATCCGGACCCCCTGTTAGCAAGCAGCCGTACAAGCGTCGAGAGTCGGCGCTCCGGAGGGAATACTTCACTGAGATTCGTCCCCTCCTCAGCGTTTTTCGTACATGGTGTCGGCACTGCCGTCCGGCGGCCAGGAGAAAGACAAGCCCATGCGACTACGCCTGCTGTTCCTCGTCATGCTCACCGGTTCGCTGATGGCCTGTGGGGGTAGCGATTCGAGCCCGTCCGCCCCGGCGGCGGATCCTCCTCTGGACACCGGCAGCGATACCGATGCTGATGCCGATGCGGGAGAAGTACCCGCCGATGGCTCCATGGGTGACGATCCGGTCGCCGATGCCAGCGGTATCCTCACCGAGCTGGTCTCAGGACTGCGGACGCCGCGTGACCTCATGTTCGGCCCCGCCGGCTCCGAGCTCGATGACGAGCTGTTCGTCGTTCACTTCGAGGGGGTCGAGGCGACCTGGGTGCAGGACGTGGACTCAACGCCTGTACAGCGACGCTTCGAGAACAGTCTTGTCGGCGCCATGGCCGTCGACCTGGATACGGGCGGCAACTTCTACTTTGCCTGCCTGACGCCGGTGATGGGAGCCAACATCGGCGTCGTCACCGTGCGCACGATCAACAGCCGCGTCGTCGACTTCCAGTACTCCGGCATCGACGGTCCAGTCGGTGTCGCCCTCGACGCGGCCGGCGGCCTGTTCGTCTTCAATCGGGTCGCGGGTACGGTGGTCCGCATCGACTTCGGCGACGGCGCCGGTCCCGACCAGCACGGCGTGCAGATCATCGCCGAGAACCTGCTGGTCACCGATGAAGTCCTGCCCGCCCACCTGTTCGTCGATGCCTCGGGTCGTCTGCTGATCGCCGAGACCGCCGCCAACCGCGTGCTGGTGTGGGCCGATGGTGAGCTGGAAACCTACGCTGACGCCGGCCTGAACCGACCCGTGGGCATCGCCCAGCTGCCATCGGGGAACATCCTGGTCGCCAGCTACGGCGATGGCGCCCTGGTCGAGTTTGATGGCGGGGGGGCACTCGTGCGCACCATCGACACCGAGCTCGGTGAGAATCGGCTGCAGTCAGTCGCCGTCCGTGGTGACGGATCCGTCTTCGTCGTCGATGACGACGGCGGCAGGGGCGGCCTCTTCCGGGTCAACCTGCCCTGAGGCCGGTCCGCTCGCCCGCTGCTGGGCCCGGGCACTGTGTTCGTGCAGGCCGCGCTCCCGGTAGATCCGCGCCAGTTCGAGCCACACCTGCCGGTCTTCCGGACTCAGCACGGTGAGCAGCTCCAGCAGGGGTAGCGCCGCTTCATCATCTCCCAGCCCTACCCGCAGGTGCGCCACGCCACCGAGGGCCGCTGCATCGGCCGGATCCAGGGCCAGCGCCTGGGCGTAGGCCAGCTCGGAGCGTTCCGGTTCTCCCACGCGGTCGTAGAGCCTTCCGAGGCGTACCCAGATGGCCAGATCCTCGGGGGCCAGGGCCGCCAGTTGCTCTGCCACCTCCACCGCTTCGGCGTATCGCTCCAGGTTCTCGTAGACGAATCCCAGCAGACGCAGCGCCTCGGTGTCGAAAGGGTCCATGGCCACCGTGTGCTCGACATAGTCGACCGCCTCTGCGTAGCGACCGGCTTGCAGATGAATCGAACCGAGGGCCTGATAGGCAGCCGGATCTGCGGGGTTGTCCTTGATCAGTTGCTCGTAGATGCCCCGGGCCTGGTCGACGCTGTCGATCTGCATGAACACGTAGGCCAGACCCTGGAGTGACCTGGTGTTGCCCGGATCGATGGCGAGGGCGTCGCGGAAGGCTGCGAGACTGCCACGATAGTCAGCCGGTGTGGCTTCTGCCCTGGCGGTGCCGTCCGCCTGCTGCATGGACCAGTACTCCGCCGTGAGATTCTCGATATCCTCGGCGTAGCGCAGGCTGCTGGCCAGACATGCCTCCCAGGCCAGACGCATGGGCTCGAACTGTCCGAGTTCGGCATAGGTCTTGCCGAGCCAGAAAGAGGCCACCGGATCGTTTGGCCTGGCCTCGACAGCCCGTTCGAACTCGCCGCGAGCCTTCTCGAAGTCGCCGTCCTCGTAGTAGAACTGACCCATCGTGCCGACGCTGCTGCAGGCGGCCAGCAGCAACAGTGAAAGCCACACGCGGCTCGACCGGACCATCGGTTCGATGCTTGTCTGGCGGAGTGCCATGCCGGGCAATGTACGTGTTCATGCAGTCAGGCGCGGCGCGGCTTGCGGGCAGGGGTTGCCGTTGATACCATACCGATTCCCTAGTGTCGTGGAGGTCCATCATGTCGACGTTACGAACCGCCTGGATCGGGATTCTTGCGGGTGCTCTTCTAGCAGGCCCCGCCCGGGCAGAGCAGATCCCCGACACGCCCGTCCTGTACCTGCCTTACCTGACGGAGGCGCCGGCCATCGACGGCGACCTTTCCGAGTGGCGTGATGCGGCGTTCACGGACGGTGTCTGGGACATTCAGAGGCTTTCTCATGAACCCTGGTTCCAGGTGTGGCGCAATCGGCTCACCGACCACGGCAGCGATGCCGCCCCCGAGCCCCACCCCGACGACGACCTGGCCGCCCGCTACTACACGGCGTGGGATGACACCTGGTTCTATATGGGCGCCACGGTACGTGACAACGTCAACGATGTTACCGATCCCGAGCACGAACCGGAGCGCTGGTACTTCAAGGACTCGATCTGCTGGTTCGTCGAAGCCCCCCGCGATGCGGTGCCGGAGACGTTTTCCCGCGGTGCCAACGCCTTCTGTTTCATCGCCGACGAGGCGCGCCCCGACTACGGCGCCTGGTGGCGGCACGGCACCACGACCGACAGCTATGTGGAAGAACCCATCCCCGAGGACGCCGTCGACTATGCCGTGATCGTCGATCCCCGTGGTGACGGCAGCGGCGACTTCCGGCTCGAAGCGCGGGTGAACATGGCCGCCACCTTCGGCGTCAGTGACCCGGATTGGCAGGCGCCACAGATCGGCCATGTGTACGGCCTCGAGATCGTCCACTGTGACCCCGATGGCGGACCCTACGGTGGTCACTTCATCATGTATGGAACCGGCGACGATGATGCCACCTGGGCGCAGACGGTGCTGACCGGACCGCTGGCCCCGATCGAGAGAGCCACCGAGTGAACGAGCCCCCCCAGCCGAGCGGCCTGACCCTGCGCTCACTGGCGGTCGGTATCATCCAGGTATTGCTCGTGTGCCTCGGCGCGCCGTACGCGATCTGGGTGCTCGGGTCGTCGGAGATCACCTGGTCCTTCTTCCCCATCGGCGTCGGCTTTCCCTTCCTCTGTCTCATTCTGTTCAATGGCCTGCTGAAGAAGGCTCGCCCGGGCTGGGCTTTCAGACCGCAGGAACTGATCACCGTCGCCGTCATGGGCCTCGTCGTCATCGGTGTGCCCATCTTCATGATGGGCTTCGTCCTGGCCATCCCCACGACGCCCCACTACTTCGCCTCTCCCGAGAATCAGTGGGGGACGCACATCCTGCCGCATCTGCCCGCATGGTTGATTCCCTCCAACGAGGGTCTGGCCATGACCTGGTTCTTCGAGGGGCTGCCGTACGGGGTGGCCACACCGTGGGGCACCCTGCTGGACGCCTGGGTCATGCCCCTCTTCTGGTGGCTCAGCTTCATCTTCACTCTCTACTTCGTCTCCCTCACCCTGGTCGTCATCCTGCGCCGTCAGTGGGTGGAGCGTGAGCGCCTCTCCTACCCGCTCACGCAGGTGCCGTTGGCACTGGTGGAGGACGGCGACGGACGCCGATTGCTGCCGACGGTCATGGGCTCACGACTGTTCTGGATCGGCCTGGCCATCCCGCTGTTCATCGCCCTGTGGAACATCGTCGGCTTCTTCTACCACTTCTTCCCCAGGATCGAATGGCAGTACCCGGTAAAGATCGCCCACGGCTTCCCCTCGATCAATGTCCGGCTGTATTTCCCCGTCATCGGCTTCATGTATTTCGTCAATCTCAACGTCACCTTCTCGATCTGGTTCTTCTACGTCTTCACCCTGATCGAGGAGGGGCTGATCAACCGCTTCGGTCTGGGGATCACCAAGGCGGACGCCTGGGTCTGGGGTCTGCCGTCGACGTCATGGCAGTGCTGGGGCGCCTTTGTCGCCATGGTTCTGTGGGGACTGTGGATGGCCCGTGACCACCTGCGGGACGTGGCTCTGAAGGCCTGGAACAGGGACCACCCTGTGGACGACTCGCGGGAGCTGCTTCCCTACCGTGTGGCTGTCATCGGGATTCTGCTCGGCCTCGTCTACATGATCTGCTGGCTGCACCAGGCGGGCATGTCGTACCCCGTGGCCATTCTCTGGCTGGCCTTCGTGCTCATCGCCTACCTGGGGATCACACGCCTCGTCGTGCAGGCCGGGATCTACTACCTGACGACACCGATCGTCTCGCAGGCCATGACCATGGGCCTGCTGGGCCCGAGCAACATCGGTGCGTCGAGCTTTGTCGGTCTTGGGCTGTCCTACGCCTTCTTCGGCGACGTGCAGTCGATCTTCATGCCCTCGGCAGCGCATGCCACCAAACTGCACGACGTGATGCACATCAGCCGGCGGAGCCTTGGCGCGGCGATTCTCATCGCGCTCATCGTCGGTTTCGCCGCCACCATCCTCTACGTCATCACCATGGCCTACGACCAGGGAGCCTCCAACTTCAGCTCCTGGTTCTTCCGCGTGACCTCGGGGGCCGGCGTGCGCTCCTTCGACGAGGCGACGAAGAATATCAAGGATCCGCAGGTCTTCGAGTCGGCCAAGCACGTGCTCTTCGGCATCGGTGCAGCAGCCATGAGCCTGCTCACTTTCCTGCAGTACCGATTGCCGTGGTGGCCCCTGCATCCGGCGGGGCTGGCGATCTCAGCTGTCTGGATGATCCGCAATCAGGCGGCGGCGATCTTCATCGCCTGGGTGGCAAAATCCGCGATCATGCGCTTCGGCGGGATCGAACTATATCGCAAGGCGGCGCCCTTCTTCATCGGGCTCATCCTCGGCCACTTCGCCGCCGTCGGCATCTCCTTCATCGTCGACATGATCTTCTTCCACGGCAACGGACACCCGGTCCTGCACGGGTGACGAGCGCACCGGGACGACGGGGAGCCAGCGCTGGACACCCATAGCACCTACCGTTGCCGCGGGCATCGGACATCCGGTGTTGCACGGGTGAGTTCACGCGGGTGACCTCTCGCTGATGTGATCCCGTCCCTCGGCGTGGTATTCTGCCCGCACCTCGTCACTGACGGTGCGCCACACGAGGAACCGTTTGCGCAGCACGCCGAGGAAATTCGTGTTCAGTCTCTTCCACGAAGCCACATCACCACTCTCGCGACGGATTTCCATCTCGATGCGATAGACACCATCCATGTCATCCGTCGGCGTCGTCCGCAGCAATACCTGCTGGCTCACACCCAGATCATAGGGCGCCAGCCAGGCCATCATCTGCAGACGGTAGGTGGGATCCTGATCGGTGCCGGTCGTTTCCTCGGCGGCCAGCGCCACACTCTCCGTCATGAAGTCACCCACCGAGCCTTCGCCATAGGACCGGAAGATGCGGCGCAGGTAGCTGCACATGCCCAGCGCGTCCGCCCGACCGATTGTGAAGGGAAAATCGAAGTGCCAGTCGTCCCCGTCCGGCTCGGGGAATCTCCATTGACGCGTGACGTCGGGTACTGCCATGTCCGCTGCCCGGCGCGCCGGGTAGAGGGTCGACACGACGACGGTGGCCATGACGATCACGGTGGAGAAAATGGCAGACAGGGAGGAGTAGTTCATGAACATACCCCCCATCAGCCCCTGGCGTGCCATGTACAGGGTGATCGACTGTCCTAGCAGATACCCCAGGACGGCACCCATCGTCGCATAGACCAGCGCCTCGGCGATGAACAACGAGGCGATATGACTCGGGGCGAGACCGACAGAGCTGTACACGCCGATCTCGCGGTCGCGCTCGTAGACGGCGCCCATCATGGTGTTGAGAACGATGAGGGCGGCGATCAGCATGGGCACGATGACATTGGCCACACCCGCCAGTGATGCCGACCCCATCGATGTGTACACTCGCACCTCGCCGTCACTGCCCACGAACAACGGCAGGGCGACGCGGGTAACGAACTCCTCCACCTCACTCTTGAGCTCTTCCACGTCCCCGAAACCGGTGATGGCCACCGAGTGCAGTCGGCCGTTCAGGTCGATGACCTTCTGAAACGGCAGGAAGATGACATTGTTGGCCGACAGGTGCGAAAAGGTCTCGATGGAGGAGGTATCCTGCAGCCGTGGATCCATACCCTCCATCTGCTCCATCTTCTTGGCCTCCTTCACCGTATCCACCGGTGTCAGGCCTTCGCCGTCGAGATCGTGCAGCCCGTCGACGCCATCACCGTCGAGCAGACCGATGACGCGCCAGTCCCGACCCATGAAGCGGACGGTCGCCGTGCCCACCTCGCTGGTATCGATACCGACGATCTGCGCCATGGCTTCCGGCAGAATGCAGACGTCGTCGTCGCTGTCGCCCGGTTCGAGCCAGCGGCTGCGGGAGCCCACCAGCTGACCGTCGACACCGCTGACCGTCTCGCCCGGTGTCACCCCCATCAGGGCGTAGGCGAAGCTGGAGTAGCGGCTCCCTGACTCGGTGCGTTCGAGGTCGATGTACTCCCGCTCGCCGATCTTCTTGGTGTGATACCAGGACCGGGGAATGACACGGGCCTCATCACCGAAGGCGGAGCGCACGTAGTCGAGGACGGACAGCTGCATGCCCCGCCAGCCGCGGTCCCGCAGCAGGGCGCCATCGTACGTGGCCTCGGTGTGGCGCGGGATCTGGTAGAACTTCAGGTAGGTCTGGACCGAGGTGAAGGCCTGCGCCGTAAAGGTGAGGATGGTGATGGTCATCACCGTCAGCAACGTGCGTATGGGACGCTTGCGCAGATTCGAGATGCCGAGTGACACCGCCGCGGCCGTAGCGCTGAGACGTCCGATGTCCGCCTCGTGCACACCGGCGGCCAGCCGCTTGCGCTCGGCGATGGAGCGCGTGAAGCGGCTCAGCAGCATGATGAGAGCGGTACCGCCGATGGCGAAGATGACGAAGGAGAGGAAGATCACATAGGGTGATGAACTCAGCTTGAAGGCCGGGTGGATGAAACCCATCAGCACGAAGATGCCGATGAAGAAGGCTGCCGCGCCGAGCAGCTGTCTGCGGATATCGGCGAAACCGAAGAACAGGCGCTCACAGAAGAAGGAGAATGGCAGCAACAGGGCGAAATAGAAGATGACGCCGTACACGGTATCATCCGCCGTCGACTTGATGTCGGGGTAGCCGCGCGTCTCCAGTCCCCATGCCCGGCGCACGTCCGCCTTGTAGGCTGCGTACCGGCGTGCCTCGAGGTGCTGGCCGGCGTCCAGAAGTGCCTGCCTGGCATCCTCGTGCAGGCGCATGAACTTGTCATTGCGCACGCCATAGTGCGCCAGCTGCTTGATCCTCGCGTCGTCCAGCAGCCACATATCCTGCGCCGCCAGGTACGCCGGCCGCAGCAGGACATTCCGCTCCACCGGGTAGCCGTTGCCATAGGCGCGCTGCAGCAGGTCATTGTCCATCTCAGACGCTTCGATGGGCTCGGTCAGCCAGCCCTTCGGGGCCCCCGTCAACAGGTAGGGGACACCGAACAGGCTCGTACTCAGCAGCGCCTTGACCCGCGTGCCGGGCTGGCCGTAGATGACCGCCGCCAGGGAGACCTTGCCTTCCTCCAGGCTCTGGTCTTCGACGAAATCAGCCCCCCAGGACTGGGGCACTCCATCGCGCGCATTCAACACCGTCACATGGTCGAGTACGGACAGGTACCGCGAGTCCACCGTCTCGAACAGACTCAGGGGGCGACACTCGAACAGCACCTGGAGCATCTCGTTTTCCCACCATCCCCACGGATGCTCCGTCGGATAGGTCTCGTCCCCCTCCTGACCCATGTCCGGCGCCGAGGTGATGGCTCCGGTGACGGCATCGACCTGGTAGGCTTTGATCGTGTTGCTGAATCGATTGCGCATGATGTCGAAAGCGAACCGGCCGTCCTCGTCGGCACGGTCGACGATCAGTGAGCGCACGCCCCCCACCGAGTTCGGCCCCAGCTGCTGGTAGGTCACCAGAGCCTGCGGTACGGGTTTCTGCGGCACGGCGAAATTCACACTGCGGTCGAACCAGTAGATGTTTCCCGCCAGACTGTGGCCATAGTCCTCGAGCTCGAGCTTGGTGGGTCGCAGAAGACCGGGGTCCTTGCCGGCCCACAGGGCCATGGCGGTAAGGGTTTCGATCTGCCGCGCCAGATTGGTGTAGTCGACGCGGTCGGGTGTATCCAACGGCGTGTCCCACCACTGGCGGGCATCATTGGGAGTGGCAGCTGCCAGGGCTTTCTGGCCGACGAAGGTGGCCGCCTCGCTGGCAAAGGCCAGCGGTACGGGCATGTAGTTCTTCCACGTGCGCTTCGGCGGCGCGACCCCCTCCACGTGCCGCAGGCTGTCACCGAAGATCTCGCGCACCGCCAGACTCAGTCGCTTGGAGTACGGCGTCAGCATGAACTTGACGTAGTTGTCCGTCTCCCAGCGTGGCGCATAGAACGTGCCGTTGCCGAATGTGATCGTCTGGTCCTGATGGCTCGACAGGTCCAGCGACAGCATCAGGTCGAAGTCGATGACCTGCTCCGGATCCATCCGCTCACGGAAATAGTCACTTGTCCGAGTGTGTCGATAGAGAAAATCGTTGATCCCCGCCAGGCCCTCGAAGTGACCCGACGTGGCCAGAAACAGCACGGTGTAGTCCGGCCGGTATCGTGCCAGGACCTCGGCGATCTTGAGCAGAGCCGTAATGCCGGCAGCGTTTTCCGCTCCCGGGGCCAGCGCCGGCACCACGGATGCGGCGTCGTAGTAGGCCTGGATGACGAGGACCTGATCCTTCCACTTCTGCTCGCCTTCCCGCGACTGCGGCGGCATGTCACCGTCATGGCCGGGCAGCCAGCCATAGACGTTGTACGCCGGCGCTGACTCCCAGTCCATGCGACCATCGACGCGCGCTGTGGGATAGCCGCCAACCAGTGCCTCTTCAGCGATACGCTGCAACATCACCTCGGCGTCCTGCCGATCGACCCAGAAACGGGGGATGTCCACGGGTACCTTCAGGAACTTGTCCGCCGCCTGCTCGCGATTCACCTCGCCGTTGTCGAAGAACAGGATCGCCCGGGCGCCCAGACTGGCGACGCTGAGCCACTGCTGACCGCAGCCGAAATCGAGGAGCACGATACTGCCCTCCACCGGCTTGCCTTCGAGCTCCTGCCAGGACCCGCCGCCGGCGTAGATCAGGGGGCCGTTGACACCACCAGGGGCCACGGTGGAGGTGCGCACGCCGTTTGGCCACAGGCTGTAGGCAGGCAGGGACCGACCCATGGTTCCGGAGACAGCCACCGCGCCTACCTGCTGATCCACCGGCACCGACACTTCGAAGGTATCGCTGCGTACGTCGCGCAGCCCGAGTCGTCGAAATCGGTCACGGATGTACCCGTGTGCCCGGTCGGCGCCGGGATATCCGGCAACTCGGGAGCCGAATCCGGAGAACCTTTCAATCTCCTGGCGTACCTCCTCGGGGGTCGTCCCCGACGCCAGGAAGCGAAGTTGCCGGGCAGCCACTTCCGGAACGAGACGGGCTTCGGCGGCCTTGTCCGACTGCCAGCCGAACAGACGCTGGACCGTAACACTCACGGCCATCGGATCGCCGATCGACATCACCGCGATCATGGCCAGCGCTCCCACCAGAGCGATCGCTCCGATTCCCCTACTCATCGTTCAGATCCACCCGTGACATCGTGTACTCGTCTCCTCTGGACCTTGTCCGCCGGTTGTCGGGAGGCTATCGTGTGACAATGCCCTGCCGACTCCTCCACTTCGTACGCCACTTGGCTGTGCTCTGTGCCCTGTTCGTGCCGTTGCCCTCGCTTGCGGCACAGATGCAGTTCGATGTAGACGTACGCTACCTGTATGGCGATTGGCACTGGGGCGACTCGCAGATGCGGTCCGCCACCGGGCTCGCCGGTCCCGAAGCGCGATTCATTCTCGGGGACCGCTGGTCGGCCCGACTCACCTATCTGACCGGCGACTTCGCCGCCGTGGGGGCAGTACCCCTCGACGACCCCGTTTATCACAGCCGCAGAAATTACAGCCTGGACGACCGCAGGGAAACGCTCGACGCCGCTTTCGAGTTTCACCCGCTGCCGTTTTTGACGGCAGCGCTGATCTACCGTTTCGCGCGCTACGAGCACGCCTCCCGTATCGAACTGGACTCTGACCAGCGCCTCTACGGCGAAGGGCTGGAGAGTACGGTAGCCGAACTGTCGGCCTGGGGCTTGGGCGTCCGTTCGAGAATCCGACTCGTCGAGGGCCTGCACCTGGGGGGCGAGGCGGCCTGGTTTCCGCGGGTGCGAACCGAAGCGTCGGGCCGCTACCAGTTCACCATGCTGTACCGTTCCGATCGACTCGATGAACGATGGTACGGACAGTTCGAACCCACCGGACTGCGCGCCGGCGCTGAGATCACATACGACCTCGACGTCCTGCCGGCGACGCTGGCCACCGGGTATCTGGTGGAACGATTCGACGACGACGACGCTCGGCGAGAGGGCTGGTTGTCTGACTACCTGGCTGGCGGCGGCCGGGACTGGCGCAAGGACCACCTTCAAGGTGTCACACTGCGAGCCGGCTTTCATTTCTAGTCGGTCGCGGCGCCGGGCCCTGGCGATCCTCATCGTCGCCCTGGCCCTGTCGTCACAGGTGCGCGGCGATCCTGGCGGCCTGCTCTATCGCGAGATCAGTGTTGCCTCCTCACGCCGGGCACCGCTGACCTTCGTCGGTTTCGAATACCTCCAGAAGTTCGACCCGTCAACGCCCCGCGGACTGTCGAGAGACGTCTTCGACCTGTACGCCGGACTTGCCCAGACGCCGAAGGGACGGTGGGAGCCGGGCATCAGAGAAGCCTGGCTGCGGCTCTCCGATCCCACCGCCGACGCGGAGGTCCGCATGGGCCGCCTGTCCCCGGCCTACGGCCTGACGCCAGCCCTCGAGTTGCGCAGCACACCGCTGTTGCCGCTGTTCGATCTCGATCTCAGAGTACTGCGGGAATGGGGTCTTGCCACCAGGGCCTACGCCCGGGGTTTTGTCTATGAGGGCGCCGCTACCTGGTCCCTCGCCGGCACCGGGAGACGCCCGGCCCGACGTCCCCTGTTCAGCGGTCGGGTTGGTGTACCCAGCTTCCGGGACGTGCGCTACGGTGTTTCGGGGCTCTTCGGCACGGTGTCCGTACCGGATGACAGTCGTGTCAACGGCTGGCGCCTGGCCGCCGATGCCGTCTACCACTACCACGAGCCCTTCACGGCGCTGATGGGCGAGGCCAGCTTCGGAGCCGACAGTCACCACCCCGTCTGGGGTTTCCTCGTCCGGCTGTCGCAGATACTGCCGCACAGCCCCCATTGGCAACTGGTGGCCCAGGTGCGCCGCTGGCACTCCTCGACGGTCGCTACCGACACCGAGACAACCGTTGGCGTCAGCAGGTCTCTTCCCTACCTGATGACGCTGCGCGGGCTGTGGCTCCACCGCTCGGCAGAAGGTGGATCGCTGATCGTGCAGCTGCACTACTATGCGCCGTGAAGCCTACGTGTCTCAGAGATAGATCGACAGGATTGGACCTTTCCGGACACCGGGTTATCGTTATAGGATGACACCCGCCTGCCGCCGACCGCTGATCTTCCTGCTCCTGCTCTTGCTCCTGGCGGCCTGCCGGACCGACGTTCCGACTGCTGGGCGGGACGTCTGGGGACGTGACGAGGGAGAGCTTCCGGTGATCCCCGTGGGTACCACCCTGACCGAAATCGTGGCGGACCCGGACCGCCAGCGTCTGTACGCGACAGACTTCGACAATGGCCAGCTGGTTGTGATCGATGCGGTGGCGGGGCGTGTGGAGCGCCAGTTCTCCGTCGGATCTCGGCCCTCGGACCTGAGTATGGCTCCCGACGGCGAACTGCTCTACGTGGCTCTGTCTGGCGGTTCCGATATCGCGGTGGTCGATCTGGAAAGTCTCAGCCTCCTGCCCCCGGTCAGGCTGTCCTTCTCGCCTGCCTACCTGGCCGCCGCCGATGAACAGCAGTTCTACGTTACCTCGATCCTGGAGTTCTGGAAGGGGTTCACCACGTACGGTCGGACGCTCCGCGTCGCCTCCGGACAAGAGCAGGCCCTGCCCACCCTCGGCCTGCTCGAAGTGGATGCCGGATCTCAGCTGCTCTACGTCGCCACTCACCGCAGCATCCACCAGTACGACATCTCCGGCTCACAGGCCAGCCTCGTGGGCGAGGTCGACGCCGAGGGTCCGGTTCTCGACCTGCATCTGAGCGAGGATGGTCAGCGTCTCTATACGGTCAGCACCGACTTCTTTGCCACGCCCGAACACGTCATCTCTCATGGGCTGCTCAACAGCCAGATGAACTTCGAGGTGGACTATGTCGAGGTCTTTGCCACGTCAGACATGATGAAGGTGGCCGAACTGTACACGGGTGCGTTTCCACGGGCCGTCACCAGCTGGGGCGAACACGTCGTCGTCGTTGCCGCTGACTCGGCCCATGATACCCGAGTCTCCGGCTTCGCCGTTCTCTATGATCGTGACGACCTCACTCCCGTGAGCACCCATCGTCTGGTGGGAACGCCGACGAGCTGTGCCACGATCGATCCGACGACGGCCTCGCTCTACGTTGCCGTCAACAATCCCTACGACATCCGCGAGCGATTCGGCGAACGCCAGGACCTGCAGATCGTCTCCCTTGGAGCGATCTCGGACGTCTCTCCGGATGAACGTCCCGTTGTCGATAACAGGCCCACGCCCGGAAACAGCACCACGTCGGTGGTCGATGTGGGCGCCGACTCCGGCGACGTCTCGACCCCGGCCCCCGGACTGGGTGAGCCCTTCTCCTGGTCGGCGCCAGCGGACGTGACCCACGAGATGGTCCTGGTGCCGGCAGGTGATTTCATCATGGGATCCGATGACGGCGACGCCGATGAACAGCCCGTTCGGGCCGTCTTTCTGGATGCCTTCTTCATCGACGTCTTCGAAGTCTCGGTAGGACAGTACCGCGCCTGTGTCGACGAGGGCACCTGTGCCCCCCCGACGTCGGCCAGCCTGTGCAACTGGTATACCTCCATGCCGGACGATCATCCGATCAACTGCATGTACTGGAACGATGCCGATACCTACTGCCGCTGGGCGGGGCTGCGCCTGCCCAACGAAGCCGAGTGGGAGAAAGCGGCTCATGGCGTGGACCAGCGGACCTTCCCGTGGGGCGAAGAGTTCGACCGTGGCAAGGCCAACTACGGTGACGGCGGCATCATGCGGACCACACCCGTCGACGCCTATCCTGACGGGGTATCGCCCTACGGGGCCTGGGATATGGCGGGGAACGTCTTCGATTGGGTTGCCGACTGGTACCACGAACACCACTATGCCACGGCAGGCTCCGACAACCCGTTGGGCCCGGACAGTGGCACCTTCCGCGTGCTTCGCGGCGGTTCACACTGGTTCGATGCCACCCTCATGCGCTCGAGCAACCGGGAGCCCTATCACCCGCTGTCGACCGACGTCGATATCGGCTTCCGTTGCGCCCGCGACGGAGCCGCCCTGCCCGCCCCACAGCGCCGCTGACCTCGCCTGGCAGCGGGTAATCAGGTGGGCTCGGGGGCCTCGCGCAGAGACGCCAGCGCCTCCTCGTAGACCGTGATCTGTCCGGCGTACTTCTGACGCAACGCCTCCAGATAGCGATTGAAGGCCCGCCGCTCCTTCTGCTGCCGCACGTCACGGGTGACCGACCGACGCACGCGGTCCGACTCGAGGGTATGGAAGATCTCGGGATGCTTCTCCAGAACCGTGAAAACGGAGTAGCCTCCCGTGGTCTTGATGGGGCCACGAACCTCATTCAGGGGCGCGTTCATCACCGCATTCATCCAGACCTCGCCGTACATCGGCGTGTGTGACGTCGAGACATCCAGCAGCCCGTCTTCCTTTTTTCGCTGGCTGTGAGCCTGCGCCAATGACGCCATATCAGCGCCCTCGGCAATCCGCGTGACCAGGTCGCGGGCCAGCTCCGGATCCTCGACCAGAATCTCCTGGATGTGGACCCAGGGCGCGGCGCGGAAGCGCTGCTTGTTGTCTTCGTAGAAGGCTTGCAGGTCTTCCTCCTGCACGACGGCGTCCTCGTCGATCACGCTCTGGCGGAGACCGAGCAGCATGAGGTCCTGCTGCTGCGCCCGACGCCAGGCGAGAAAGGCCTCCGTCTTGTCCACGCCCTTTCGCCGGGCATCCCTGGCCATCAGCAGGTTGGGAAAGTGCCCCTCCGAAAGCTTCTTGTTGACCGCGTCCGCGTCGACCTCAGGCCAGCTGGCTCGTGCGGTCCCGACGGCGTCCAGGACCTCGGCCACATCCATCTCGAAGCCCTCGAAGGCATAGACAGGCTGTTGACGCTGGGCTGCCTCCAGGTCGCTGCCGGGAGTCTCGCCCCGCAACACGGCGACCACCAGGTCCATGCCTTCGGGATGGAAACTGGTACGGAAATCCCACTTCAGATGCCGCAGGTAGGAATTGCGCAGCTGCTTGCGTTTCTCAGCGATCAATGCCTCGGCGATCTCCTCATGGACCTCCGGCAGGTCGACCTTGCGGCGATCGGCCACGGCGGCGATGACGAACCCACCGTGCTGTGGTAAAGGCTCTGAGACGCCCCCCACGGGTAGACGGAACAGAGCCTCGACGATGACGCGAGGACGATCGTAGGCCTGATACACCGACTGCCGGGCCTCGCCGGACGGGACGTTGTAGTACGGATCGACAGAAAACTGACGACCCACATCCATGAAGTCCCTGCCACTTGCCACCTGCTGCAGAACCTGCCTCGCCAGAGAAACTGTGGGGACAAAGATCTCAAGGGCACGGACCTGCTCGTTCCATCCCTGCTCGGTAAAGGCGCGGCTGACCTCTTGTTCGGTGACCGTCGCCGCCTGCAGCTGCCGGCTCAACATCATCCGGGCGAGTTCTTCGGTTTCGCTCTCTGCGAGACGCCTCTGCAGATCTGCATCCTGTTGCAGCCCCTGCTCCTGGGCCTCGCGGGTCAGAAGCTGGCGATCGATCAGCGTCTGCACCAGTTCTTCAACCGACAGTCGACCTGCCGCCTCGGCCCCGATGCGTTCGGTAAAGGATTGCACTTCGGCGTCGGTTATCTGCAGGTCGCCGACGGTGGCCAGCAGGGAAGGTCCGTCCTCGCCAGGAGACGCGCAGCCGGTGAGTACGCCACTGACCAACCACAGAGCAAAAAAAACAGGAGCCGGAATGAGCTTCCGGCTCCTGGTACTGGTTGGCGCCATGTTGGGCCTGGTAAATGCGATCAACCCTCTCCCTGCCCCTCACTCTTGGCGACCTCGATGACTCGCTGGTTCACGTCAAAGCTGAACTCCACATCGACCGTCTCTTCCGGGTTGCCACTGGCGTCGAAGGAGAGAATGAAGTCCTTGAAAATGAGGACGAGATCCTCGTTGGCCTCGGGCAACGGATCGAAGACGAGAAAGCCCGTACGCCTGTCACCCCGGAATATGGGACGACCACGGTGGTAGACCGTCTTGTAGATGATACCCATCCGCTCGAGGTTGATCTCGCGCTCATTCCCGGATGTTCCCAATTCCATCTTGTAATACTTGGTGAAGCTGTTGCCTCCCAGTACAACAGCGCCCTCACGACCGGGATCATAGTATCGGTAGCTTTCCCCCGCAGAGGTCATGGTGACATTGGCCGGGTCGAGTTCGACCTTGGCGTAGGTGTTGTTGGTGATCGTCACCTCGAACACGGTAAATCGGGGCAGAATGTACCCCAGTTCCGGGTCCTTCTCACCACGTGTATAGGGGTTGATCTGGCGGCCATCAAAAAGCGGCGGATAGCGATCATTCAACTCGCCATCGGTCATGTGCCTGACCTTGATCAACAGGCCTTCCTTGCTGAAGACCGTCGAGCTGTCCTCCAGGTCGATAGAAAAATCACCCCGGCCCTCGGGCAGGATGGGACCCATATGGACATCGAACACCAGCTCCGGTGGGATCAGTCCCGCGCACCCCCAGGACGCAGCAAGGATCAGGATCCCCAGTACTGCACAGAACCCCGGGCGAACCGGACGGTGGTCACTCATCATGCTGTCTCGTTTTTCTATTGGGTTTGTTGCTTGGATTCATCCTGGGTTTCCACATCGATCTTCTCCACGCCCGCCATCGTCGCCATCTCCATGGCGTCGATGACCACGCCATGCGGCGTCTCGGCGTCGGCGGTGATGATCAGCGTCGTGGAGCCGGTGCGGATTCTCTCCCGCTCCAGCCACCCGCGCAACTCCAGGAGCGCCACCAGCTGACTGTTGACTTCAAGCTCACCCTCGCCGCCGATCCGCAGGTTCAGCTTCTTCTCTGACTTCAGCTGATCATAGTGCTTCGCTTCGGGCAACGCGATCTTGAGCTGCGATGCCTTGACGAAGACCGTGGTCGTCATGAAGAAGATGAGCAGCAGGAACACCGCATCGATCATCGGTGTCAGGTTCAACTCGAACTCGCCCGCCTTCTCCGACAGCGACTGTCGTCGTTTCGCCATGTACTTATCCCTCGCCGCCCTTGGCGAATGCAATCGCCTCGATGCCCTCGCCCCGGGCGATGTCCATCACCTGCACGACACTGGCGTGACGCACGCTGCGATCCGCCTCCAGAATGACATTCTTCGTGGCGCCCTCCGCCATCACTTTGCGGATGGTCTCGGCCAGGTTCTCCTGATCCGTGAGCGCCCCGTTGACCTGGATCCCCCCATCGTCATTGATGACGATGTTCATGTCCTTCGTGGCTCGCGACTCTCCCTCCCCTCCCGGGAGGTCCACACTCAGTCCCTTGGGATTGACGAATGTCGTGGCTACCATGAAGAACACGAGCAACAGAAACATGCAGTTGATCAGAGGCGTCAGATCCGGGTTCTCGTTGCTCCGGAAGTGGCTCTTCCCGTAACCACCTCTCTTCTTTCGCATTGGGGGCCCTCTTCCCTTCCCTACGAGGCCTGCCGCTGATTCTGGAACCGCACCAGCAGGGAATTGGCAAAGGTGTGGCCGAAGAGTTCGATGGCACGGAACACTTTCTCGGCACGACCGGAAAGATAGCGGTGGAAGACGATGGTGGGGATGGCCACGATCAGCCCGCTGGCTGTCGTGATCAACGCTTCCGAGATGCCGCTGGCCACCGCGGCGGGATCACCGGCGCCGGAACGGGCGATGGCATCGAAGGCACGGATCATGCCGAGGATGGTGCCCAGCAGCCCCATCAGTGGCGCCAGTACGCCGATCGTTCCGAGAGCGTTCAGCAACCGCCCCAGGTAGACTTCCCCTGCCTCCTGCGTGGCCTCGATGAGTTCCTGGCGCATGTCTTCGATGTCCGTGCGGTTCTCCAGCACGAGAATGTCGTAGCGCTTGACCAACGCGGCGAAGATATAGTTGAGCACACCGGAACCCTGGCGGAAATGCTCGACGGCACCCTTCTCGCCCTGGTTCTGCAGCACACTTTCGGCTGAGTCCAACTCCTCCTCTGCCTGTTCTTCGCTGGGCACCCGCATCAGGTGCCACAGCCGGTCGATGACGATGCCCAAGGCCACCAACGAGCAGAGCAGAAGGACCCACATCATCGGTCCCCCCTTGAGGAATTGGTCTACCAAGAAATTCTGACCCATTTCAAGTCTCCCGGCTTATGAATACAGGTTGAGGCTCATAGAGGCTCAGAGTCGGTTTTCAACGATCCAGTCGCTGTGCATCTGCGCAAAGCGAACGACGTCCGCGTTTTCGGGCTGGTCTCCACCCCGCTCGGCGACGACTCGATAGTTGTCCACCGCTTCCTGCCACTCCCGCAGGATCTCATAGGCCAGCCCCAGGTTGCAGTATGCGGCCAACTCCGTATACGTGCCCGGGTACTTTTCTATGATCGCCTGCAGGCCGGTGATCGCCTCCTGGTACTGCTTCCCTTCGAGGAGACTCATCGCCTGGTTATAATCGAAACTGGCTTGGATTTCCTGCAACTCCGAAATCAGCGATGCGGCCCTGCCGGCCTCGCCTGATTCGGGATAATCGTCGACAACGTGCTGATAGGCCGTCATGGCCTCTTCATATGCTTGCGCGTTGTAGTAGTGATCGCCGATGGTGAACTGCGCCCTCGAAGCGAACTCGCTCCGCGGGTAGCGCGCCACGAGCGTCCGCATGGCCGCCACAGCCTCGTCCATGAGCTCCTGCTCGACGAAGGACCAGGCCAGGGCATACTGCGCCGAGCCACTGTACGTGCCATCCGGGTACTTCGCCTGCAGGCGCTGATAGGCTTCAACGGCAGTCGCATAATCCTGCTCGTTGTAGTTATTCTCACCCACGAGAAACAGTGCCTCCTCCGTGTACTGCGAACGGGGGTGACGCTCGGCGAGCTCTTCGAAGGCAGCTGCAGCATCCTTGAACTGTGTCAGAGCCTGGAGGCCGTGGGCCAGGTAGTACTGACCGTGAACGCGATTGAAGTTGTCGGGATAGGCCTCGACAAACTCTCGAAAAACACGCACCGCCGCCTCGTAGTCCCCCCCACTGACGTGGGCGAAACCGAGGGAGAAGTTGAGATTGCCGCTTTCCCCCGAGTTCGGGTATCGCTTGAGCCCTTCGGCGAAGGCCTCGCCGGCCGCCTCGTACTTCTGTTGCTGCAGCAGGGCGTTGCCGATGATGGAGTAGGCACGCTCCTTGCGATAGTACCCGGCGGAGTTGTCGTCCTCGAAATCGATGGCCAGCAACTCACGGGCAAAGCTCTCAGCTTGAGCGAAGTTCTGCTGATCGTAGTAGAGCTCTGTCAGCAGCATCTGGAAAGTGGCCTGCTCCTGGCGGTCGTCGCTGGCCGAGATCAGCTCCCGATAATAGGTGGCCGCCTCATCCGCTCGCTGCAGTCGGATCATGCAGGCGCCCAGTGTGCGGAAGGCGCTGTCCTTGATCTGGGGCGTTGGATCACGTTCCAACAGCGCCTTCATGTCCGTCAGCGACGCTTCGTAGTAGTTCCTGGCGGCCGTCGTGTCACCCGACGCATCCCGCTGCTTGGCTACCTCGTAGTACGCGCCGCCCCGTGCCAGCAGTGAGCTCTGCTGGATCTGTGGCGGCGGCGACGCTGCCAACGCCTGACTCCATTCCCGGATGGCCAACTCGAAATCATCTTGAGCAAAACCCACACGCGCCGACGTGTAGTGAATCTGGCTGCGCAAGGTGCTGTCCTCCACGCGCGCCAGCGCTTGCCCGAGTGCCACCTTGGCTTCGTCGTAGTCGCCGCGTCCGATGTACAGCTCCGCCAGATCGACCTGGACGCTAGGCCACTGCCCCCAGGCCTCGGCAACCTGCAGATACGCGGCGATCGCCAGATCGGGCTCTTTCAGTACCTTGTGGGCGAGGCCTAGTTCCATCTGAGCGGTATTGCCCAACTCCGACTCAGGGTGCTGTTGGACAAATCTCTCGTAGATGGCGACGGCGGGACGGTAGCGGGCAGCGGCATACTCGATCCGGGCCAGTTGCAGCAGTCCGTTGACGGACGCCGGGTGCTCCGGATACCTCTCCACCAGCCGCTGGTAGTAGGGCAATGCTTCGGCGTCCTGCCCCTTCAACTGGTTGGCGAAGCCGGCGTTGAACAGCACGTCCGGTATCAGCTCGCTGCTACCGTATTCCTCCAGGACCTGCTCGTGCAGCCCCAGCGCCTTGTCGATGGAGGCGGTCGCCTCGGCCTCGTTCTCGCCGCGCACTGCGCGGGCGTGCTCCTGATGGCACTGGGCGACGCGGAACCACACCTTATCGGTGCCGAACCCGACACGGGCGGTAACATCGGGGTAGGCACTCAGGTATATCTCGTATTCCTCTGCCGCCTTCAGATACTGGCCTTCGTCATAGAGCATCAGGGCAACGGTCAACTGAGTCCGCGCCTGGAAGACCTTGTCCTCGACCTCTTCGATGGCATTCTTGTAGGAGGCGATGGCAGCCTGGGCACCTCGCTCCTTCTGGATCAACTCGGCGGCGCGGATGTAGGAGTTCTGCACCAGTGCCGGTTCGGCCGCATACTCCAGGGGGACGACCGCGTAGGCCGCCAGAGCTGCGTCGATGTTGCCGGCCTCGGCGTAGATGTCACCTTTCTTGAGGTGTGACTTGGCTACCAGTTCGCGAGCCGTCTCCTTCACCACCCCTTTGAGCTTCAGGGTGGTCATCTCGATCAGGTCCTCTTCCGACATATGCGCAAAGTCATACCTGCCGATGAGTCGATCCAGGTAGGTCAGAGCCTGATCGGTCTGCTCGAGGCGGCCGTAGCTCTCCGCGATCTGGAACAGTGACCGGTCGGCGTTCGACCCTCGCGGGGCCAGTGTCAGGACCTGCTCGAAATCGGCGATGGCGCGGTCGAAATCTTCGAGTTCGAAATTGGACCACGCCATATCGTAGTATGTGGCCGCCTCATAGACGCTGTGGGGGAAGGTCTCCAGCAGGGCGTTGCCGCTGAAACTCTCGACCCCGATGTGAAGGATGTCGAAACCGGCGCGCC
>PBSR01000031.1 GCA_002726335.1 Gemmatimonadaceae bacterium | reverse complement strand
GCCGTCCACCACCGTGCTGGCGTGTTCGGCAGTCGACGCCGATAAGACTGTATAGATGGATCCCTTCACCAATTTCTCCGATCGCCTCGAGGCGGCACGCACCCCTCTGGTCGTGCTGTTCGGCGCCGGCTTCGTCGTCGCCCTCTGGGACCCCAAAGCCATTGTCGTGGCTGACCCTGGCCCTGGGGATCAGCTGCGGCATGCTCGTCCTCGGCCCCTACTCGGCGGCCGCTCTCTACGCCACCTGCCTCCAGTCCCGCTTCGGCGGCCACCTGCGCTGGCCGGTCTGCCTCCTGTTGTCGATCTCCGCCGTTCTCCTGCTGGATGCCCTGCTTCAGTGGAACCGCCTGCAACTGATCCTCGCCGGCCTGACGGCGTCGCTGGGGACCGTCTTCGGCCACGATGCGACCATCGCCGTCCTCGAACTCAAGAGCCTCCCCGGTGGCCGCGTTGATCCGTGGATGGTTCTGCTGTTTCCCCTCATCGTCGGGCTTGCCGTACTCGCCGGGTATTGCAGCCTCGGTTTTGGTGTCGGGCTCTACCATCTCATCGCCGGGCTCCTCTGATGGCCTCTTCCCTGGCCGACACGCTGCAACGCACTGTCGACGCCCTCACCATCGGTCCCCCGCTCTACGATCCGACGGCAAACCTGCCGAACATGGTCGTCTACCCTCTGTTTCCCACACGACCGTTGCCCGCGGAGCCGCCACACGTGATCACCCTGTCCCAGGGCCTGCGTCGGGGGGTCCGCCTGTCGGACACGGGTGTCGTCAGTCAGGTCCACGTGGACAACCCGTTGTCGACGACGATCCTGGTAGGTGAATCCGATATCCTCGTGGGGCCGACGCAATTGCGCTCCGTTCAGTTCAGCTGTCTGGTCCCACCCGGCCGCCGCGCCTCCCTGCCGGTCAACTGTGTCGAGGCCGGTCAGCCCACCGTGTTCCAGGCCGAGTTCACCGAGGCCGAGGCCTGTCCCTGGTACCTGCGCGCCTTCAAGCTGGAACAGCTGGCCCGTCACGGAGAGAACCATCAGCACCGGATCTGGGACCGGATCAAGGAATACCTGCAGCATACCGGCACGGTCAGCTCCACCCAGGACGTGTGCGCCATCTACGACCAGTTCGGGGACGATGTTGACAGTCTCAGCCAGATCTTCCCTCTGCGCCCGGGGCAGGTTGGCTGCATCTGTGCTGTCGGCCAGGATCTGTTTGTCGAGATCTACGGTGAGCCGGAGGTGTTGGAGGACCGCTATGAAGGCGTTCTGCGCAGCGCCCTGGTGGAGGCGGTCGCCCACCCAACGCGCGAGGTCACGCCAAAAGACTCGATACGCAATCTGCTGTCGGAGCTCGTCCAGGCCAGCCACAGCGGCAAGGTCGTGCAGAATCGTAGTCTGCGGGACGCCGGGCGGACCCAGGTGTTTGCTGCCGGCGGCATCACCGGATCCGGCCTGGTCACCGGCGGTGACCTCGTCCATCTGAGTGCGCACAAGCGCTGCTGGGGCTTCGGCCGCCCCTTCTCCGAGCAGCTTGGCGCCCTGGAGACGGATCGCAGGTTGCGCGAGGAGGAGTTGGGAGACCTGTTCAGGCAACTGGAAGAGGAATACGCCCCGCGTCGGAAGCGCTACCGGTCGTATCTGAAGGGTCTGCGACCGGCCACATCGCGCGACCCGGTGAGCCATACCGTCTATGACGAGAATGATGAGGATGTCGCCGATTCAGCTCCTCGTCCGTTGCCTCTCAATCCCACACTGCACCGCTTCTTTCTCGAACTGTTCCGTCGCTGATCGGCGGCTCGACGGCCGGGTTGACAGGGGCCAACCCCCCCGGTAAACTGAGCTACCTCCCTCCGAAGACGCACAGCTTTCTCCCCGTCTGTCGATCGCCCGTCCACCGGATGATCGCCCTCGACAACCGCTGGTGAATCCGCCCGTGACTCGTTCAAGGCTCAAAGTCCCTGCCTTTGTCGGGTTGATCCTCGCCGTTTTCGCCCTCGGTTTGGGCCTGACGATACGGCACCTCGACGGCCCCACGAACTCCGCGCAGCAACAGGTCCGCATCGAGGACGGCATGACGGCCCGCGCCATCGGCACACGCCTGCAGGCCATGGGTGTCATCCGCAGTGCGAGATGGTTCGAGGCGATTGCCAGATGGCGCGGTGTGGCCGGGAGACTGGAGGCCGGCAACTACGCCCTCGACGGTCGACACCCGACGGGGAGGATCCTCAATGACCTTCTCGAAGCACCCCTCGAACTGGTCCGGGTCACCATCCCCGAAGGCCGGACCCGTACACAGACGGCGGCGCTGCTGGCGCAGGCCGGACTCGCAGATTCAGCACGGTTCGTCGCTGTCACCGAAACCGAAGAGCTCATCCGCGACCTCGGCGTCGCCGCCCCGACACTGGAGGGCTATCTCTTCCCCGAGACCTATCTGCTGCCACAGGACATCACCGAAGAACGCATCGCCCGTCTCATGGTGGCGCAGTTCTTCGAGGTCTTCACCGACGCCGATTTCGATCGCCTGAGCCAGGTGGGTCTGTCCCTGCACCAGGCGGTAACCCTGGGGTCCATCGTTGAACTGGAAGCCGTGGCCGCCCAGGAGCGGCCCCTCATCGCCGCCATCTTCCTGCGCCGGTTGGGCTTCAACCGTCGACTCGAGTCCTGCGCCACCGTCGAGTTTGCCCTGGGCGAACACAGAACGCACCTGACCAACCAGGATCTGAAAGTGAAGTCTCCGTACAACACCTACATGCACCGCGGTCTGCCCCCCGGTCCCATCGGCAACCCCGGCGCCGCCTCTCTGCACGCCACACTGCATCCGGTGGCCGACACCGAGTATCTCTATTTTGTCGCCCGCGGCGACGGTACCCATGTGTTCAGCCGTACCAACGCCGAACACGTGGTGGCCAAGAGGACCATCCGGCGTCAGGCTCGGGCTGCCGCCCGCGGCGTCAACTGATGGCCGACACCGCCAACCAGGAGTTGAATCCCGAACAGGGCGCCGCTGTGCAGCAGACGTCGGGGCCGCTGCTGGTGCTGGCCGGTGCCGGCTCGGGCAAGACTCGCGTCCTCACCCAGCGCATCGCCCATCTCATCGACCATGCCGGTGTGGCGCCGTGGAACATCCTGGCCGTGACCTTCACCAACAAGGCCGCCGGCGAGATGCGCGAGCGCATCGAACACCTCGTCGGCGACGAAGCCGCCGGGCGACTGTGGATCGGCACATTCCACTCCGTCTGCGCCCGCCTGCTGCGCTATGAGTCCCAGGCCTTCGGCCTGCACTCCGACTTCACCATCTACGATACCGACGACTGCCGGGCGCTGGTGCGCCGGATCCTGGTGGCACTGGACCTGTCGGAACAGGACTTCCCCATCCGCCAGGTGCATGGCGAGATCAGCCGCGCCAAGAACGCCATGACGGACGTGGCCACCTTCGCCGGCAGCGTCGCCCACAACCCCCACAAGCGCCGTGTGGCCGACATCTACCAGGCCTATGAGCAAGGCCTGCGCGCCAACAACGCCTTTGACTTCGATGATCTCATCGTCGAGCCGGTACACTTGCTGCAACGACACCCAGAGGTGCTGGACAAGTGGCGCAACCGCTTCAAGCACATCCTCGTCGACGAGTATCAGGACACCAACCGCCCTCAGTACCTGCTGACCAAACTGCTGGCCGCCGAGCACCGCAATCTGTGTGTCGTCGGCGATGACGATCAGTCCATCTATCAGTTTCGAGGCGCCGACATCCGCAACATCCTCGACTTCGAGAAGGACTACCCCGAAGCCGTCGTCGTCCGGCTCGAGCAGAACTACCGTTCCACCGGACGTATCCTGGCCGCGGCCAATGCCGTCATCGACAACAACGTCGACCGCAAGGGCAAGAACCTGTGGACGGCCATCGGTGAGGGTGACCCAATCCAGGTGGCCGAATGCGGCGACGACAGAGGCGAAGCCCGTCACGTGGTCGATCAGATCCGGCAACAGTGCCGCCAGCACGACTACACCCTGTCCGAGGCGGCCGTCCTGTACCGAACCAATGCCCAGTCCCGCGTGCTGGAAGAGGAGCTGCGCCGGCACAAGATGCCTTACGTCATCGTCGGCGGAATTCGGTTCTATGAACGCAAGGAGATCAAGGACGTCCTCGCCTACCTGCGGCTGCTGGTGAATCCCGCCGATGATATCAGCCTGTTGCGCGTCATCAATGCGCCCAAGCGCGGCATCGGCGACACGACGGTGGAGAAGATCGCCCTCTTCGCGCGGCAGACCCACACCGACCTGTTGCAGGCGGCCTTGCACGCGGCCGACGTTCCCGGCCTCGGCGGACGTGCGGTGAAGGCGGTGGCCGGCTTCGGTGAGCTCATGTCGGGCCTGGCGCAGGAGATCGGCGAGAATCGTCTGAGTCTGCCCGAACTGGCGCAGGAAGTGCTCGAACGCAGCGGCTACCTGGAGGCCCTGCGCGAACTCGACACCCCCGAGGCCGACGGTCGCATCGACAACCTTGGCGAACTGGTCAACAGCATGTCGGAGTTCTCCGCCCGGCACGATGGGCAGGACATCGGCCTGAGCCAGTTCCTCGAAGACGTGGCCCTGATGACGTCTGAGGATGAGGCGCTGGCCGGGGCTTCTGGCGGCACGCTGACCCTGATGACACTGCACGCAGCCAAGGGACTCGAGTTCCCCGTCGTCGCCATCTGTGGCATGGAAGAGGAGATCTTCCCCACACAGAGAGCGATCGAGGAGAGCCGCACGCAGCCCCGTGCCATCGAGGAGGAGCGTCGCCTCTGCTACGTCGGCATCACCCGTGCCCGTCGACACCTGCTGCTGAGCTACGCCCGCTGGCGCTATCTCTTCGGCCAGGGCCGTGAGATGCTGCCGTCACGATTCCTCGAGGAGGTCCCGCAGGAACTGGTGGAGACCGTGGAAGTGCAGGCACAGCTGAACTGGGGCGCACCCGCCGGTGGCCCAGGACGTGGCCGGCGTCAGGGCCGTGGGTCCCAGTCTTCTGCGCCGAGGCGGATCTCCCCCTCAGCGTACGCACAGCCAGCGGCGAAGTCTCCTGCGCCCAGAGCCGAAACGCCTACGGGGGTCCACTACGTTCCCGACGAAGACTTCAGCGACGCCTCCGGAGGGGACGATCCTCTCGCCGTCGGCCGTTGGGTGGCCCATCCGGCCTGGGGCCGCGGCCAGATCGTCGGCCGGGAGGGCACCGGCAGCGACACGAAACTGTCGATCCGTTTTGGCGGCACAACCAAGCGCGTGGTCGCCGCCTACGCCCAGCTGCAGCCGGCATGAGGCTTTAGCCTACCGGAGCAGTGTCATGGGCCGTGACTGACGGAAGCGACGGCCGCCGTCCGACACCAATTCCATCGAGGCCAGATACACGCCGCTGGCCACGTTGTGCCCCGCGTCGTCCCGTCCATCCCATATGGCCTCGTGTACACCGGCCGTGGCTCTTCCGGCTGCCAGTGTACGGATGCGCTGCCCGCTCAGGGCATAGATGACGATACGTGTCGTCGCCGGCTCATCGAGTGCGAAGCGCACGTGTGTCACCGGGTTGAAGGGGTTGGGATAGTTGCCCAGCAGAGAAGGACCGTCGGGCGTTGCCCCCTCCGTCAGATCGGTGACGGCGGTGATGACCTCCCCCGGAAGGGCGAAGCGGATCCCCGGAAGACGATCCCCATCCTCGTCGACAACATGAGCGGCAAGGAAGGTGTCACCGGCAAAGTTGCCCACCTTGAGCAACAGCCGGTTCTCCCCCCGCTGCAGCTGTACGGGAACACGGTCACCGGCCAGATGGAACACCGTACGTGACGGTTTTTCGAACACCACCTCGCCGTTGAGCCAGACCTTCAGGTGTTCGTCGTACCCGAGCCAGAGCATACCGTCCTGGTCGTGATCGGAATGGACCTCGGTGTAGGCGTAGGATGACTGGCGTTGTGCGGTGCCGAAGATGGCGCCCAGGTCGAGACGTTCGGCCGAATACCCGAGATGTTCGGCCCGCACCCATTGCGCCTCGCCCACGGGCATGCCTTCCATGGGCTGCAACCGGTCCTCTGCTGGCACATGCTCGATGTTGATGTCGTTGCCATCGAAGGGTCCGGCCACGAGCCAGCGGCGGATCCCACGGCCGTAGAAGAATCCCCTCTTGTTGCCGCCCCGTGACTTGATGAAGTTGCGCTGCACCGTCTCCGGCTGACGACCGACAACGCGGATGTTGTCCCGATCGAGGGTGCCGAAACCCTTTGCCGCCGCCAGCATGAGGGCTTCCAGATCCATGGGCTGAAATCCCATGGTGAGATTGGCAATCGCCTCCGTCGCCACCGGGTCGGCGCCGGCCACGACCACATTGTGCTGCACGTTCAGCCCCCATTGCGGGCCGTCCCCCTCGGTTCCCCAGAAGCCTTCGATGACCGAATAGGCGGGCGGGTTGTACGACATGAGATCCACATACCCGTGCTCCGGGTTGTTCTGGTAGTGTTGCGCCTTCGAAGTGCCGTCTCCGTACGCACCTGAGGCCAGCGTGCCCACGTAGTTCTTGATCGCCAGCGTCGTGCCGTAGATCGTCGTCTTCATGGCCGGAATGGAGATCACCTTGTCGGCGTCGAGAATCGGTGCGGGCATGAAGAAACCCGCCGACCGGAAGGAGCCGGTGCCATCCACGTGGAAGCCGAACTGGGCGCCATCATAGGAGAGACGCGTCACGCCAAGTCGCTGAATGGCGCCTCCCGGGATAGGCTCCTGGCGCCATGGGGCGTAGTTGAGATCGGACGTGTCGACCACGGTGGCCGTGCCCATGGCGACGAACTCATCCAGCAGTCCGATGTAGGACAGGTTGTCGAACTGCGGGTAGACGGCTGACCAGGCGTCCTGCTCAACACCCGTGGGGAAACCGGGCTCACCGCGTCGGGGTGATTCGGCGCCGCCCTCGGCGATGGTGATACGACGAGGACCCACGTGATCGATGAGATAGGTGATGACACTCTTGACCACGCGCAGATCGGTGATCTGCCCGGGGTGCTCGAAGCCGCCGTAGTAGAAACCGGACTCGCTGTCTCTCTGGTCCAGGCGACCACGATTCGTCACCGAGTTCACCTTGATGAGAACCCAGTCGTCGCTGTTGATGACATCACGGATCGAGTGCCCGGACTGGTCGAGATCCAGAGCGCGGCGCACGATGTCATCCACCTGATCGTAGGTCAGGCTGGCATCCGTCGGCGACGGCGCTGGTAACGACGGGTCGATCGAGGCCGCCACCGCCACGGTGGTTGCGCCATGTCCCAGGGTCAGAGTTCCTGGACGCAACAGAGGCAGTCCCTCCACCTGGAGCGGCTGCTGTGAACCATCCTGCGAATCGGCCGGGCCGATGAACAGGGTACGCGCGAGATTCGTGTGCAGGTCCCACGCGATGAGGCCGGCCAACAGTACCAGCAGGACCCCGGCTCGACGCCGCCTCCGCGTTCTTTCAGGATTGTGATGCATCTGCGCGCCCTTTCCGTCATTTCGTGCGGAATACGAAACCGGTGCGTGTCCAAGCTAACCGCAGATGGGCAGCTCCATCAAAGGTGACTGTCGTGTTGCGCCTGGTTGGAGCCGCCCATAGGTTCTTCAGTCTCCCGTCCATCCCCTTCTGCCACAGGACTTTCCCCCAGGTTTGACGACTGCGACCAACTCTCTGGATGCGTTGGCTGATGCCCCGCTGCGTGAGTCGGCCACCCCGCTGCGCGTTGCGGTTCAGCATCTCGGCTGCAAGCTGAACCAGTACGAAGCCGAGGCTCTGTGCGTCGGGTTTCAGGGCCGCGGCTACCAGGTCGTGCCCTTCGATCAGGATGCCGATGTCTACGTCGTCAACACTTGTACCGTCACCGGTTCCGGCGATGCCGACTCCCGCCGTGCGGTACGTCGCGCCAGACGGCGCCAACCCGACGCCATCGTTGTCGCCACGGGCTGCTACGCCCAGCGCCGGCCGGAGGAGTTAACGGATGCCGGTGCCAGTCTCATCGTCGGCAACAGCGCCAAGGCCGGTCTCGTGGACGCCGTCGCTGACGGGCTCGCCGAGGGCGGGGCCATCGATCCGGCCAGGCTGGCGCCGGGCACCGATCGACCTCGAACCGAGAGCTTCCTGCAGATCGACGGGGCCGTCGATGGGGGCCGCACGCGCGGCACCCTGCAGATCCAGGACGGCTGCGACGAACACTGCACGTACTGCATCATCCCCACGGTACGGGGCGCCGGGGTCAGTCGGCCGGCGGAGCAGATCCTCACGCAAGCGCAGCACATGGTCGACGCCGGGTACCGTGAACTGGCCCTCACCGGCGTACATTCCGGCAGCTACGGTTTCGACCTCGGCGACCGCGACGCCCTCGTCGACCTGTTGCGCCGCCTGGAGACCATCGACGGCCTCGACCGCATCCGGCTCAACTCCGTGGAGCCGGGGTACATCACCGACGACCTCATCGACTACGCCGCCGGGTCGACGCACCTCTGCCGCCATCTGCACATCCCCCTGCAGAGCGGTGATGACGACATCCTGCGGCGGATGGGACGGCGCTACACCAGGGCTGAATATGGCGACCGGGTACGGCAGATCGCCGAACGCATTCCGGGATGCGCCCTGGGCGCCGATGTGATGGTGGGTTTTCCCGGAGAGTCGGACGGCCACCACGAAACGACCCGTGTCCTGCTCGAATCCCTGCCGTTGACCTACCTGCATGTGTTCTCCTACTCCCTGCGCGAGGGCACACCGGCGCAGAGGCTTCCGGACCATGTTACGGGTCAGACGAAAACGGCACGGGGCCGTGATCTGATCGGCCTCGGCCAGGCCAAGCGGCTCGCCTTCCATCGGTCGCATCTGGGTTGCGAAGTACAGGTCCTCACCGAACAGATCGCCGACGGCCTCGCCACGGGGTTGACCGATAACTACCTGCGGCTGCGGTACGAACCCGGACCGGACACGGCGCCGAACCGATATGACACCGTGCGGGTGACCCGGGCACGGGAGGATGTCCTGTTCGGCGAATGGAAGGCGGGACCGTGAGCGACACCTTCGCCGAGCTGCCCATGCTGGACGATGTCACCGGACCGCACCGGAGCAAGTCATCGTCGACGGCGGCAACGATCGACTCCCGGCCGACCTCCCGATCCGTCTACGTCGAGACCTACGGATGCCAGATGAACGTCGCCGACAGCGAAACGGTGACTTCCATTCTCGGCGACGCTGGCTTCCGCCTCGTGTCGGCGCCGGAGGAGGCGGACATCATTCTGATCAATACCTGCGCTGTGCGTGAGAATGCCGAGGAGAGAGTCATCGGTCGCGCCAGCCAGCTCAACGGTCTGCGCCGCCAGCGGCCCGACCTGACGCTGGGCATTCTCGGGTGTATGGCGCAGCATCTGGCGGATTCGCTGCCCACGAGGGCTCCCTGGGTAGATCTGGTGGCCGGTCCCGACACCTACGGCCGCCTGCCCGCCCTGCTGGCCGAAACCTCCGATGAAACCCTGCTCGACACCCGCCTCAGTCGGCAGGAGAACTACATCGGTGTCGATCCGCGGCGAAACCGCAAGGCGACCAATGCCTGGGTCACCATCATCCGCGGCTGCGACAAGTTCTGCACCTTCTGCATCGTACCGTATGTACGCGGTCGGGAGCGCAGCCTGCCCGCCGACGAGATCCTGCGTCAGGTCCGGACGCTGGCCGAGGATGGCTTCCGGGAGGTCACTCTGCTGGGTCAGACCGTCAACTCGTATGATGATGGCAACACCGACTTCGCCCGACTGCTGCGCCGCGTCGCCGCCGTGGACGGTATCGAACGTGTGCGCTTCACCTCTCCCTACCCTGTCGATTTCACCGATGACGTCATCGCCGCCATGGCCGAGACGCCCCAGGTCTGCCCTTCCCTCCCCCTGCCGGTGCAGTCCGGCAGCGAGACCCAGCTGTTGGCGATGCAACGCGGCTATACCGCCGTCCGCTACCGGCAACTGGTAACGGCATTACGAAAGGCTGTACCCGACCTGGCCCTGACGACGGACATCATCACCGGATTCTGCGGCGAGACGGAGCAGGACTTCCAAGCCACTGTCGACCTCATGGAAGAAATGCGCTTTGATTCTGCGTTTATGTTCAAGTATTCGCAGCGCTCCGGCACGCAGGCGGCACGAACCATGCCGGACGATGTGCCGGACCCGGTAAAGACGGAGCGACTGCAGCGTGTCATCGAGCTCCAGGAAGAGATCTCGCGCCAGATCAACGCCACGATGGTGGGACAGCAGGTGGAGGTTCTGGTGGAAGGTGAGAGCAGGCGCCCCGCCGACGACGGCACCACGACCCAGTTCGGCCGATCGCGTCAGGGCAAGACCACCATCTTCCCCGAACCGGTGCCGGCCAACCGCGTGGTCCGCGTCGCCGTCGAGCGCACGACGTCGCATACGCTCTTCGGCTCGGTCAGTGAGCCGGTGAGGTAGGCCGCTCGAGGCGGAGCCGTTGGCGGACAGCCACCTCACCCGCCTCCTGCCAGAGACCGTCCGGCCAGCGCACCCGTACCGTCGCCGTCGACGCCGTGCCCAGGCCGAAGTGCAGACGATGGTCATCCTGGGAGAGGTACCCGGTTCCGGCCCGCAGCTCCCGCCACTGCGAACGGCCCGCGGCTGTAACCTCCACGCGAGCGCCGATGGCACTTCGATTCGTCGCGGGCCCGACGAGGCTGATACTCAACCAGGCGAGACGGTTGCCCCCGTCGTTGCGCAGCAGGGAAGGCGGTGCATCAAGATTGACAACGAGGATGTCCACATCGCCATCGTCATCGACGTCGCCGAAGGCGGCGCCGCGACTGGATTCCACCACCTGCAGGCCTGGTCCCGACCGCTCACCCACGTCACGCAGCACACCGCCATCGTTGTCGAACAGCTGGTTCAGCTGTTTGTAGGAAGTACCGATCCCGGCGTCGCCGACGGCAGGGTAGACGTGACCGTTGGCGACGAACAGATCGATGTCTGCGTCATTGTCAAAATCGACCAGGCCGGCCCCCCAGCCCAGCGTCGACAGGGTGTGACGTCCCACATCGTGGGCGTAGCTGAGATCCTCCCAGCGACCGGTGCCAACGCTGTCGCCCTGACTGGCATAGAGCGAGACATGGTCGTGAGAAAAGTTGGTCACCGCGAAGTCGATGCCGCCGTCCCCGTCGATATCGGCGGCCGCGATTCCCATACCCGCCTGTTGCCGACCGTCGAGGCTGACGGCCACCCCGGCCGCGGCGGCGATGTCGACAAAGAGTCCGCCGTCATTCCGGTATAAGAGATTCGGCGTCGAATCGTCGGCCACGTAGATGTCGGCGTCACCATCACCGTCGAAGTCGCCGGCGAGGACACCCAGACCATAGTAGGCCGGCCGGGATCGGAGTTGCTGGCTGGCATCACGGTAGAGGCCGTCCCCGTCCATCAGCTGCAACAGATCGACGGCGCCCGGCAAACCCGCCGGGCCACAGAAGGCGGTCACACCGCGCCAGGTGCACAAGGCGAAAGAATCCGGTCGAGTCACGGCCGGATCCGGCCCGAGATCGACATAACTGGCGACGTAGACATCGACATCACCATCCCCGTCGTAATCGGCGGCACCGATCCCGGTGGACCATCCGGAACTACCGAACTGAGCATCCTGATTCTCGCTGAAGGTACCATCGCCGTCATTGTGGTAGAGGACGTCCTGCCCGGCGGCGGTGACTGACAGGTCCGTCCAGCCGTCGCCATCGACGTCCCATGCGGCACATCCCATGCCCCAGCCCTTGTGACCGACACCCGCCGACTGCGTCACATCGGTGAAGCGTCCGGCGCCGTCGTTCCGGTACAGGCGTGACGTCGGGGCGTCGGGTGCATGCCGGTTCAGGCCAAACCGCCAGCCGTTGACGAGGAAGGCATCGACATCGCCGTCGCCGTCATAGTCGAACAGCGCGGCGCCCCCCGTGTTGGCTTCGAGGATATGCCGTTTCTGCCCGGCTTCACCGGCCACGACGGGGTCGCGGAGTCCTGCCGTGGCCGCCATGTCGACGAACTGCGGCCGCCCCTGCGGCATGTCGATCACTGTCTGATCATCGCACGCAGCCAGCACCAGCAGCAGTGCCCACCGCCTCAAACCAGGTCCTCCTCAGCATCCGCCGGCCAGGTGTCGGCATCCTCGAAATCAGCATCCACTTCCTGTCCTGGCGCCGCCTCCCGACCGCGCTCACAGTAGGACCGGTACGGACAGTGCCTGCAGGCATCGAGGTCGGTGGTGCGCTCGAAGCCGGCCTCCTCTACCGCCGCCAGGCGCTGCTCGATCCGTGCCAACGCTGCCGTGATCCGCTCCCGTGCCGCCTCGTGGCCGGCTTCGTCGTAAACCAGTACCAGCGGTGCCTGCGGCGCCTCGGCCTGCCAGTAAGTGAAGCCGATGTCCGATGGCCTCACTCCTGCCTCCCCTGATGTCAGTTGTGTCGACGCCTCGACGGCGACGAATCGATAGACGGTGGTCTGCCAGCTGCGCTCCAGGCGGGTGACATCCTGTGGCGTCCCCGTCTTCCAGTCGACGATGTGGATGCCGGAATCAGATACGATGAGCCGGTCGAAACGGGCCACGAGACGATGATCGCCCAGCGGCACCGTCAGCTCGATCTCGCTGTACACCTTGCCCTCGGGCTGCGGGGGTGGATGCTCGATGACGCTCTCCCACCAGCGTGACAGCTGTCGATCACCCGCTGCACGGACCAGGCTGTCCACGTCCATGCCGAGAGCGGCCTGCTGGATGAAGAGGTGCAGCTCCTGACCGCGGTGCAGGGATCGCTCCCATTCCTGCTCGGACCCGGTGAGCGGCGCCGGCCACTGCAGACGGCGCACGAATCGCAGGTAGAACCGCTGCGGACAACGGGTGAAGGCCGCCAGGGCGCTCTGGCTCAGCTGCAGGGTCACCCTTGCTCCTGTCGAGTTTCGAGCAGCGTGCGCAGACGATGAAAGACCATGGCATCGGGCACATGCCGGGTGCGCTGACCGGCCGATACGTGCTGGCTGAAACTGATCGCCAGGTACCGTCGTGCCCTCGTGATCGCCACGTAGAGCAGACGCAGGCGCTCGCCGATGTACTCCACCTGTCCCGCACGGGCCGTCGCCGCCACGACCGCAGCGCCGGCATCACCTGCTGGGGCCGGATCGAACAGGGCGTTCAGCTGGGTCCTGGCAAGATCCGCTGGATCGCCACCGAGGTGTTCCTGATGGCCACGGAAGTAGTCCTGGGTCGTGCCCGGGAATTCGAGACCGTCGATGCTGACCAGATAGACCAGGTCCCACTCCATGCCCTTGGCCTTGTGCATGGTGGTTACCGTCAGCTGCCCGGGGCGCGGTTCAAAAGCGGCGTCCTCTTCCCCGCCGAGCACTTCGCGGGCAGCGTCGGCGCGCTTCAGATCGGCCGCCAGTTCCGGCAGGCGCCAGGCGGGATTCTGGTCGGCCCGTCGACGCAGGAACTGGGCGACCCGGTGCGCCCGAGCGAGATCCTCCCCTTCGTAGAGATCGTCGGCGATGGCCAGGACCAGTTGATCCACCGTGAACGGGGCCGCCGCCAGCCAGCGCCTGGCTCGTACTGCCAGGTTGGCCAACGGTGTCAGGTCGGCGTCGCGCAGGGCCTGTACGGGTGGGAAGGCGTCGGTGAGAGCGACGCCGGGCCCGGGGTAGAGCAGGCTCTCCGAGCGGTAGCAGCTGCGCACCAGGGGACCGAGATCATCGTTCGGCGACGGCTGTGGATCGCCCGGCGGTTCCGTCGTCGCCCCGAAGGCGCCAGCCAACGCACGGGAGCTGAGAGGATCGGCGACGAAGGCCAGGATGGCCACCAGCTGATCGACGACGGTGCGCGACGATCGAGAGCTCTGCAGGCGCTCGTCGAAGGGGATCTGTTGAGCCCTCAGAACATCCGCCAGCTCATAACCAAGCCGATTCGTCGGCACGAGCACGGCCAGGGTGGACTCCGGCTGGCTTTCGGCGAACCGCCGCGCCCGGCCTGCCACCGCCATCAGCTCCTCATCGCGATGTTCGTAACCGCGCAAGGCGATGCCGCTGCGCTCTGCCGCAGGATTCTGCTGCGGATCACCGGCCTCGGTGGGTGTCATGTGCTGCCGACGGAAGGCGCTGGTGCGCACCTCGACGACCGGATAGGCGGTACACACCCAGTCGACCAGGTCGTTGGCCAGATTCATCACGGGGGGGGCGCAGCGACCCGATACCTGCATCTCCAGAGCGGTCACGTCTTCGCGATCGAGGAATCGTCGCAGGAAGCGGGGATCGGCCGACGTGAAGGTGCTCGTAATCGATTGATTCGGATCGCCGACCCGGATCCAGTGGCCATGCGCTGTCGTGAGGCGACCCAGCAGGTCCTCCTGCAGGGGGACGCTGTCCTGCGCTTCATCCTCCAACACGACCGGCCAGCGTTCGTTCAGCCGCGCCGCCATATCCGGGTGCGCTTCGAGCAGATCGACGGCGAGCCGCACCATGTCGTTGAAGTCGATCCCTGCCGACGTCTCGACCAGCTGCTGGTAGCGGGCGAAGATTTCGGCGCCGATCCGCAGGTAGAGCATCCCGGGCAGTTCCTCGGCCTGCCCCCCCGACCGGCGGATGTCGGCGAGGGTAACGAGCAATCTCTCGGCATCGAGGCGCCGGTTCTTGGCCGCCGCGATGCTCGTACGCGCCAGTCCGGCGGCGATACGCCGCCAGTTCTCCTCCCACGCCGCGTCGTAGGTACTGTCATCCCCCGGTGCCAGCCGGCCCCAGGTGGGTGTGTTCTCGGCATTCCATTCGGCTACGGCCCGATCGATGAGATCGCGCTGCGAACGATCGTCGAGGACGCGGAAGTCGGATGTCGTCCCGGCATGACCCGGCCACATCTGCACGATGCTGTAGGCCAGGCCGTGGAGGGTACGCACCGCATAGCCGCTGGGCGGCAGCCCCTGGCGGGACAGTTGCCGACCGATACGGCTGCGCAGAGATTCAGCCGCCGTGTTCTGGTAGGTGACGACGAGGACCTCGCCGCTGTCGCCGAGCGGGCCCTCGCCCTGGAACCTGCCGTCGAGCAGGCGCGCCGCCAGGGCCGCGATCGTCGTCGTCTTGCCGCTGCCGGGCACCGCGGCGACGCCCATCCACCCTGCCTCATAGGCGAGAATCTCACGCTGGCCGGGTCGCGGCTCGAAGTCCGCACCAGGGGCGACGGTCATGGTGCCTCTTCCAGCGGACCGAGCAGATCCATGGCCGCGCGCAGCAGTGGCGTGTCGGCAGCATGTCCTGAGCCCGCTCCTCCCTCTGTCTCGCTCCAGCATAGATAGATGGTACCCGACGCCCGGCTGCACAGACCCCGCACGAGTCGCGCCAGTACGCGGTTGCGCGTCTCGAAGTCGACGGCATCCGTCCAGCGGCCGCCTGGCTGCCACCCCCGGGCCAGCACGTGGGGGTTGGTCAGCGGCTGGTGCGGTGGTTCCCACCAGCTGATGGACCCCACATCGAGCCAGAACTGGTACCGCGCTGTACGCTCCTCCAGCAGATAGGTGTAGACCGGTGCGACGACGAGTACCGACTCTTCGTCAGCTGCCGACATCGGTACGGTGTGCGCTGCCGACACGACGCCCTCCTCGACCATGGCCACGTATCCTTCCGCCGCTGACAGGTCCCGGGCACCAAGAGCGTCCTCCATGGCGGGCGCCGATCGACGGAACCAGGCTGCCGACGAGATGAGCCGGGCATAGGTGTCGCCAGCACCCGGATCCAGATCAGGACGTGACAGTACCTCACCGAAGAGACGTCTCAAGAAAAGATCGAGAGAAAGCGGCTCCCCGGCCCGGCGGGCCTCCAGCCACGTGCGCAACGCCTCGTAGCCCTGCAGGGCTTCCGGTGTCGCCCGTTCAGCCAGGACCTCATCGTCACCGAGACAACGCAGACCTCCGGCGCGGGGGTCGTATCCGGCCCGAGCCAGCAGCCTGGCGCGCACCGGATCGATCCCGAGTACCACACCCAGCGCTTCGGCGACATCGCTCAGATGAGGAGGACGACGCCAGCCGTCGTGCGCCAGGGCCGCCAGGGCGAGGGCGATCCGGACTTCCGGTTCTTCCCGCAGACTCTCGAAGCGGCGGACGATGGCGCAGGGAATTCCCGCCGCCCCCAGGGCCTCGTCGATGAGGAAACGGAGCACACCGTCGGCATGCGGGGCGATGATGGCGATGTCCCCCGGCTGTGCCTCGCCTTCGCTGACGAGACGAACCACCTCGCGGGCCACGGCGTCGACCATGCCACCGCGGTGACGGTCCACGAGGCGGCGCACCGATTCAGCCTCGGCCGAATCTGCCGACGTACGGGACACTCCCCCGCCCTCGATGCGCCGAGCCAGGGCCTCGCCCAGAATTCGTGCCGGCCGTGGCGGACCCTCGTCGAGAGATATCACGGTGGCGCAGCGGGAGCGCAGGGCGACGGCGCCTTCGGGATCGACGCCGAGAAAAACCCGGAATCCGCCATTCCTCCGAGACACGAGGAAGGCGGAGTCAGCGGCCTCGAGCCGCCGGCCGACGAAGTCCTGAGCCACGGGGACGGTTTCCTCCACACCTTCGACGAGAAGGTGACGGAAGTGCTCGTCGAGATAAGCGGCCACCACCGCCCGTGGTTCGAGCTGGGTACGGAAGACTTCGAGGGCGAGTGAGACGTCGAGAAGATTGTGCTGCAGACAGTGGGCACGAAACCGTTCGACGCATGTCTGGGCCTGCTCGAAGTAGACGAGCCGGTCGCCGTCTCCCGTCCAGGCAGCGCGGAGACGATCGGCCACATGGGCGACATCGTAGCCGTTGACCGCCGCCTTGTTGAGGTTGTCGAGCAGTTGCGAGAGGATCCGTTGCGGACGCAGGGTGAGTCCCTCGAAATATCCCTGGCGCAGCAGTGGCTCGGCGACCTGCCCCATCACGTACTGGGCGGTCTCGTAGGTCAGCTGTACGGGAGCCTGTCGGGGCCGATGGAAGCCGGCGTCACCGGCTGCCACGGGCCAGAACAGCCGCACCAGCCGAGTTGTCAGGCTGTAATAGGTGTGGACCTGCGGCCGCGTGCCGGCCCGTGGTCTGTCTGCGGCAGGAGACTCGTACAGACTGCGCCGGTCGCGCTGCGGCAGAAGGACCAGGATCCGGTCACCACGAACGCCCTGCTCGAGCAGTGACTGCAGTCGAGCGACGGCCAGATCTGTCGCTCCGGGTCCCTGCGGCAGATCGACCCAGCACGACCCCGTCGGCGGTGAGCTGACCGCGGCGACTGTGTCCGCCGACCATGCGGGTCCGAGTCTGGCCTCAGTCAATAACTATAAACGGTTGCACAAAAAGAGGTTGTAAAGACTATATAGTAGAACACTTGAAGATATCGATCACCTCCACGGCACTCCCGGCATCGAGCAACGTTTGCCTGACTTTTTCGTGCTGGAGCACGCGGGAAAGGGCGGCGAGCAGCTCCATGTGCTGTTTCTGGTGTTTCTTCGGTGTCCCCAAAACAGCCACCACGTGTACGGGTTCGCCGTCGACGGCGTCGAACTCGATGCCCTCACGCGAGATGCCGATGGCGAGAATCTGTCGGCGAATCGAATCTTCATGGGCATGCGGTACCGCGACCCCCCTGCCGATACCGGTGGTGCTCTGCTTCTCGCGCAGGATGAGATTCGACAGGAATGACTTCCGATCGGTGACGGCGTCGTCACCATCGAACACGGCGGTCAACTCACGCAGCGCGTCGAACTTTTTTCGCGATTGCAGTCCCACGACAATGTTCTCGGGACGCAGGATTCGATCCCACTTATCCATCAGATCAGATGCAACCGGCCATGAGCGAGAGACTGCGGGAGGTGGAGGAACCGGGGACGGCGAGGCGGCTCGATGGGCGCGGCTTGATGGGCCCCGGTCGGGAGTACTTACGGGGGCGCAAACTAACCTGTGTCCGGGCAGAAGTCAAGGTATGTAGGCCCACTTCGATGCCCGTTTGTGCACTTGCTGAACTTCGGCGTGACGACCGAGGCGGGTCAGAATCGAGGCGGCAAGTTCATACGGCCCGGATCGCGCAGGATCGATATCGATCGCCTTCATGACGAAACCTGCAGCAGCCTCTAACTCATTGAGCCGCAACAGTTGAAGGCCCACGTTATAATTCATCGACCGAGATCTCGGCGCGGCCCGGCCTGCCTGGGAATACCTGTCTGCCGCCAACCGACTCCTCCCCTGTTGTTTCAGCGCCTCCGCCTCCATGTACCAACAGTTGGCCCGCAGCTTGTCCACCCAGGGATCGTCGACCACCCCGGCCTCCGACAGCAGCGCCGTGGGTGCAGGACTGGTGTCCGGCAAAGCGGCTTCGCCCACCCGTATGGCGCGATACGACAACCCCCGCGGGGAGAAGCGGAATCCCCTGGCGGGCATGTTTCGCGCCACGAGGAAATGCACAACCTGATCCGAACTCAGCAGAGATGCCTCGCTGTGGCGTCGCCGACGTGCCCTGGCAGACTCGGGTCCGGTGCCAACCGCCATATCCGTTCCCCGTCCCATCCGGTGAAAGATCCTGACGTCGGGTCTCACACCTTCCACGCGATGCAGGTAGTCGACGATGTAGCTGGCGTCATCACCATCGGTGAGCAGCACCGTGTCTGGCGGCAGCTCCTGCAATACCTGACGTCCGTACAGCTCTGGCAGGTTGGCCCCGGAGCGATCGTTCGTGTCCCAGTTGGCGGCAACGGTCGTGACGCCCGGGCTGAGGATGATCAGTGCCGGCACCACCGAAGACATACGTCGCCGCAGGCGGCGCTCCAGGTCGCCCAGCCCCGCCCCCATCGTGGCACAGGCGCAGGTAAGCAGAAGGAGGAAGAACACATGTATACCCGCCGGGTCGCGATGATAGACGACGCCGGCCGTCAGATTCAGAGCGGCAGCACCGAGCACGGCGACGGCGAAGGGACGGTCCCGGCGCCACGCCACCGCAGTCCCCCAGACGCCGGCGGGCAACAGAAAAGCCGGCCACTCGGAGGCCAGTTGCCCGCCGAGCCGGGCCAGAGCCGCCAGCAGAACCGGTGACGGGGGCAGGACAAAGGAAGCCTGATAAAGAGCCCCCGTGACGTGATCGTACAACTCGCCCGTTGTACCGAGACTGCCCCAGTGGAACCCGGGACCGATGTCGTTGCGTACGAGCAGATACAACAGCAGACTGGCACCACCGGCACCGCCAACGAGGAGACGAGACGTATCCCCGGCAAGTCCGACCAGATGTTTCCGCCCCCGCCAGAGGGCCACACCCAGTGCCGATGGCAGCAGCAGGACCGCCTGCAGATGACAGGTCGCCGCCAGGCCACCCACATACCCACTCAGCAACAGCCAGCGCCCCCGGGAAGAACCCGCGTCGCGGGCCTTCAGGCATACTGCCAGCAGCAGCACCGATACGAGAACGAAGAGCCCGTACACCTCGGCGACGACTGCCTGGCTCCAGAACGTCCTGCCGGAAACCAGCAGGCACGCCGCCGACGCCGCCGACGCTCGCGGCAGGGCGCGCTGACGCAACAGCAGATAGAATACCGGTGCCGCCCCCGCCGACAGCAGCGCCGTGGCCCCGTTCACCGCCGCTGCCGGCGATGCTATGGGCAGCAGCAACGCGACCGACCGCGCCAGCAGCACGTAGAGCGGATACCCCGTCGGATGGGGTGTGCCCAGCCACCAGGCGGCACCGATCAACTCCCCGGACCCCTCGACGTAGACCCAGGCGCACAGGGTCCGCAGATAGACCGCGACCGTCGCCAGGTACAGCCCCGCGGCAACCAGCCAATCGCGCCTCAAGGAAACGCCTCGCGCAGGATCTGCACGGGCTGCAGGCGGTCTGCGGCGCCCACCCAGAGCTCGGTTTCCGTGGCGAATCCGTAGAGCGCTACCACGAGGCCGATCTGCACAGCCAGCGGCATCAGGATGGTAGACTTCTTCTCGTGCAGCTGTTCAGCGCCTTGGCGCAGAGTGCCCCCACCTGGGCGAGCCAGCCGACACAGCGTCAGCCACAACAGCATCGCCGCCCCGCTGATCCAGGCGCCGGCCACCACCGTGCCCGGTCGATAGTCGAACTCGACGCGCTTGTCGGCGGCCAAGACGGGAACCGCACGAAACGTATGGTTGGCGAGTAGGATCTCCCGTTCGACGCCATCGACGCGGGCCAGCCAACCCGGCGCGTAGGTGTCGGACAGGACCAGGTAGCCATCCCCTCCGGGCAGATCGATGGCGACGTGCTCCGCTTCATACCTGACGATACGTACTGCGGCGAACCCGGCCCCCGACACCGGCCCCTGCAGCGGCTCACGGTCGATCACGACCTGCCGCCGAGGGTCGAAGGAGGGCGAACGCATGTGCCGCAATCGTGCCCCCTTTGCTGGCAGAATGATCGCCTCGGGTACGACCCACGCCCGGGGCAGGGACTGGCGCAGGCGGGAGACGGAGACCTGACCGGTGTGCACAGGCTCCGCGATCTGCGCGGGCAACGGTCTGTGTGTCACCACATAACGGGCGTTCGCCAGGCCCAGCCAGGCCGGGTAGCCCTGGGAGAACTCCCAATGGGAGGTCAGGTGCAGGGGGCTCCAACCAGGCGTCGTGTTGGCCAGACCGTAGAGTCCGGCGCTGTACATCCTCAACGTTTCCGCATACAGTCGGTAGGAGGAGGTGTTCAGAGCCCAACCCGCATGCCAGTCGTAGGGTGTGTTCCTCTCCGAGATCAGACTGGCAATACGGAAACGCCCCCAGGCTGGCACCTCCGGAGAGGCTTCTGTACCGGCGGCTGCCTGCCGGTTTCTATCGTCCTGATGGATGGCCCGCGCCGTTGCCGGCTGAAGGGCGTAGGCGTCCTCCGGCAAGACACCATTGAAGTCTCCGGCAAAGCTGTGCAACTCCGCCCAGGTGACGACGAGGACGGCGATGACGGTCAGGGCCGGAGCCGCGGCCTGCCGACGGAAACGCCCGGAAAACAGGACCGCTGCCACAGCCAGGACTGCCAGAGCGCGCCACAGACCGGTGGCCAGATCGGCGTGGAGATGGCTGAGTACGTCCTGGGCCCCGGCAGCCAGTTCGACCGTCTCTCGACTGCCGTCGCCCCACACGAAGGCGGTAGCGCCGATGACGCTGAGGACACAGATCGCCCACGGCAGACGCCAAGGTGTGCGCAACGGCTTCGGGTCGCCCACGAGCCGGTCGACACCGAGACCAGCCAACACGGCGATGGCAAAAGCCCACCAGAGCAGGAATCGGGTCGGGATACGGAACTGACTCAGAAGCGGAATCCGGTGCAGCAGTTCGAAGAACCCCGTATATCGTCCGAGGGACAACGACAGGCCCAGCAGGGCGAGCAGAACAAAGAAGAACCGCGTCGTCGATCGGCCTTCCCGGGCCCCGATGAAGGCCAGCAGCAGGCAGAGGACGCCCACGAAGGGACAGAGCTGAATGAAGAAACCCTCGGCGCTGCCCCAATAGGAACCATGGGCCGAGTTGCCGAACAGGTCGGGGAGCAGCAGCAACAGCAGCCTCTCCGGAGGCAGCGACATCTTGACGAACTGGGCGTAGTCGATGCCCCCGGCGCGGAGTGAAAGCTGCGCCAGCTCGAAGGTGGGCAGCAGCTGCACCGCGGCGATGAGCATGCCGGGGACGGCGATCGCACAGCCGATGATGGCCACCCGGACGCGCTGCAACTGGCCAGCGCGGATGGCGCCATACCCCAGCGCCGCCAGGGCGCCATAACTGGCCGCTTGCGGGTGTCCGGCCAGCAGTTGTAGGGCGACCACGGCGCCGGCGGCACCCAGCCTGGCGGGACGTCGGTGCTGCAATCCGGACTCGACGAGCAGAAAGAGGAAAGGGATGCCGGCGGTGGCGGCGACAAAAGAGGGAGACATGACGCGCACGACGAGATACCCGCTCAAGCCGAAACACACACCTGCCGTCAGGGCGCCGGCTCGACCGACATGCAGCCCGTGGCGCAGATAGAGAAAGGCGCCGGCCGATGCCGCCCACAGGTGCAGCAGGACCGACCAGGTCGATGCACGTGCCGGAGACAGCAGCGTCGCCCCGGCCCAGTTCGGTGGGTAGAGAGCGCCCACCTGGCCCTCGGCGAACAGCGGAAAACCAGCGTTGATGCGGGGCTCCCAGAGCGGCAGCCTGCCGGCGACGAAGGCTTCGTGCAGGAAGTGTCTGAAGGGCACATTCTGCACCATCATGTCCTGCACGAAGAAACAGCCGCCGTCGATGACGACCTGCGGGAAGAAGCCGACCACTGCCAGGGCGAGTCCCCCGAGGCAGAGGGCGTCCGCTTTCCATGGAACGATCCTGTCAGCCATCACGCCCTGACAGTGCAGCGATCCTCAGACGAGCCAGAGCTTCGGCCACCGTCTCTGCCGCCAGCCGGTGACCCGCCTCGTTCCAGTGCGAGTCACGGAAATAGAGCGTCTGCTGTGCCGCTGCGGCGGCAAAGACCGGCGTCAGGTCGACGAGGGGGATCTTCTGACGATTCGAGATGGCCTGCAGCTGGCGGCCAGGGTGACTCAGGTCGTAGTCGCCGGTGAGGTCGTGGAGATCTCTCTTCGTACGCCAGCCATCGGCTTCGATCTGCACGATCGCGGGAGCGTAGACGAGGACGAATTCAGCCCCGTTCTGGCGGCACAGCCGGGCGAACTCTCCGAGAAGTCTCTCCGTCAGCTCCCACACCGACCGGTAGGATGCCTGATCGCGACCGTACAGACCACCGTAGAACTGACGCATCTGCGCCAGCGGCAGCGGTCTCTCCGTCGCCAGCGCCCTGTGTGCCAGCGCCCACAGGTGCAACCGCTCTCCGAGGAACTGTCGCAGTGACGGTGTCCGCGGCGCGGGTTCAGGGATGGGAGTGCCCATCAGCTGCAGGGCGCCTCCCGAAGGGCGGAAGAAAGGCTTGGCGCCGCGCCGGGCACCCATACCCCGCCGGCTCACGTTGTTCCACAGATCATTGGCGTAGAACAGGAGCAGGACAACATCGGGAGACAGCGCCGAACCCACCCGCTCGAAGAGCAGCATGGCCTGATCCGTGCCGTACCCGGCAGTGCCGTAGTTGGTGGTCGCCACACCACGGGAGAAGTGCAGACGTGCCTCGAGCTGAGCCGCCAGTCCGTCCTCGACGTCGACGCCCCAGCCCTCGGCGAAGGAATCACCGTAGAGCTGCAGGTGGACGCCTCCGGGTGATTCCCCCGAGCCATGCTGACGACGCCCGGCGGCATCGATCCGATAGGCCACGTCGAACTCGGGAGTCACGAGCCGTCCCTCGGCATCCGGTTGATGCACCCAGCCGAGGCCGGGATCATGGGTCCAGACATCCGGCAGCCGGTGCACCTGCGGTGCCACGAGAGCCAGAAACAGTTCAGCCGCTACCAGACACACGGCGATGGCGCCGGTACACAGCAAAATACGACCTCTCACGCGCTGACCACTCGCCTCTCCTCTCATGTGACGCTCAACGGCGGCGGCAAACTAACCCGTTTCGGACCGTTTCGTCAACGAGGCAAGTTGCCGTAACCCTAAGTGGGGTCTATATTTGCCTGCTCTTCTCACATTCCGAACAGACGCTGGAGAGCACCCACCCTGAAGCGCATCCTGGTCACTGGCGGAGCCGGCTTCATCGGCTCCCATACGGCCGACTGTCTACTGCAGCGCGGCTACGACGTACGCATCTTCGACTCCCTGCAGCAGCGTGTGCATCCCCACGGGTGGCCGGACTATCTGGACCCGGGCATCGACAAAGTCGTCGGCGACGTGCGCGATGCCGACACCCTGTTGAAAGCTCTGGATGGTGTCGACGGCATCATTCACCTGGCGGCGTATCAGGACTACATGCCCGACTTCAGCACGTACTTCGCCGTCAATACGGTGAGCACGGCGTTGTTGTTCGAACTGATCGTCGGCAACAACCTGCCCATACAGAAGATCGTTTCGGCTTCGTCCCAGTCGGTGTACGGAGAAGGCCGTTATGAGTGTTCAGCCTGCGGCGAGATCCACCCGCCCTCCCGACCGGAAGAACAGCTGGCTCGTGGCGACTGGGAAAGCCTGTGCCCTACCTGCGGCCAGGTGGTCAGCCCATTGCCGCTGGTCGAGACCGCCCCCGTGCAGCCGCACACCGCCTACGGCATCTCGAAGTACGCCCTCGAGCTGACGAGTCTGAACCTGGGCCGCAAGTATGAAATCCCGGTGGCGAACATGCGCTACTCCATCGTTCAGGGTACACGCAATTCCTTCTATAATGCCTATAGCGGCGTGGCTCGGATATTCACGCTGCGCCTGCTCCACGACCAGCCCCCCGTCGTCTACGAGGATGGACTGCAGCAACGGGACTATGTTTCCGTCCACGACGTGGCCCGCGCCAACGTCCTGGCCCTCGAAGATGAGAGGGCGAACTTCCGCAACTTCAATGCCGCCGGGCAGAAGATGACGACCGTGCTCGAGGTCGCCAGGTTGTTGACCAGGCTCTGCGGCAAACAACAGATCGAGCCGCAGGTCAGTGGCGAGTATCGCTTCGGGGACACGCGCCACACGGTGTCCTCGTGGGAGGCCATCGGCTCGCTGGGCTGGCGCCCGGAGAGAGCCATGGAGGACTTCCTCGCCGAGTATGTCGAATGGGTCGGGCAGCAGCCCAACCTCGAGGATTTTTACGCCCGCAGTCAGGATGCGATGCGCTCGGCCGGAGTCATCCGCAAGGCCGCGCCACGAGCATCCGCCTGACGCGTCTGTCGCCATGAAGGCCATGGTACTCGCCGCCGGTCGGGGCACTCGCCTGCGCCCCCTCACTGACAGCGTGCCGAAACCGATGATCCCCATCGGTGATCGGCCTCTTCTCGAACATGTCGTGAACCTGCTGCGGCAGCACGGCTTCGACGACCTCGTCATCAATCTCAGTCACCTGCCTGACAAGATCCGTGATCACTTCGGCAACGGCAGTGCTTTTGATGTTTCGATCCGCTATTCCCTTGAGCCCCGGATGCTGGGGACCGCTGGTGCGCTGGGCCCGGTAGCCGACCACTTCCGCGACGAGGATTTTCTCGTCTACTACGCCGACAACCTGACCAACGCCGACCTGGGCGCCCTCTGGCGCGACCACCTGGCCGCCGGCGCGGCCATGACCGTTGGCCTGCTCTGGATGCCCGACCCGGCCGGGCGCGGCATCGTCGGCCTGGATGAGAACGGCCGCATCGATCGCTGGCTGGAAAAGCCTGAGCCGGACCAGGTGTTCGACGACTACCTCATCAATGGTGGCATCTACGCCGTACACCCTCACGTCCTCGATACGATTGCTTCGACAGGGAGTCCGGATTTCGCCCACGATGTGCTTCCCGAACTGCTGGCCGACGGCCAACACCTCTATGGACATCGGTTACAGGGGCAGCTATTTTCGACCGATACTCCCGAACGGTATGAAGCCACGCTCCGCGCGGTAGAATCCGGCGCTTTTTCCCCGCCCTGAAGCGTCTGTACATACACCAGCAACCTTCTCATCTCGACGACCGCGGAGCATTGCGTTGATCACCACACGTGCCCCCCTGAGAATTCCACTCGGAGGTGGCGGTACCGACCTTCCGTCCTACTACGAGAAACACGGCGGCTTCATCCTTTCGGCCGGCATCGACAAGTACGTCTTCATCCAGCTCAACACCTTGCAGGTAGAAGACTTCGTACGCGTCAAGTACTCGGAAACCGAGCTGGTCGAGTCCGTCGCCGATATCGCCCATCCGCTGTTGCGCGAGAGCCTGCTCTACAGCGAAGTCGGCACCGGGCTGGAGATCGGCGCCATGGCCGACGTACCGGGCCGAACCGGTATGGGATCTTCCGGTTCCTTCACGGTGGCCCTGCTGGCGGCGCTGCACGAATACAAGCGGCAGCCGCTGCCGCGCCAGCAACTGGCCGAGGCCGCCAACCACGTCGAAGCCGTACGTTGCGCCCAGCCGGCTGGCAAGCATGACCACTACCTGGCCGCCTTCGGCGGGTTGACCTGCCTCGACATCGACACCGAAGGTCGCGTCTCTGTCTCTCCCCTGTCGATCACGCTGCACACGATGGAGGAACTGTGCAACAGCATGGTCGTCTTCTTCACCGGCATCCAGCGGGAGAGCTTCGATATCCTGTCGCAGCAGGAACAGGACACCCTGAAGGGCGACGAACAGGTCATCGACAGCCTGCATGAAGTCAAGGCGATCGGTCTCGACATAAAGAAGACTCTCGAAGACGGCGACCTCGACCGCTTCGGGGAGTTGCTGCATACTCATTGGGAGACGAAGAAGAAGCGCTCGTCGAAGATGTCGAACCCCGACATCGATCGCTGGTATGACGAAGCACGGCGCTCCGGAGCACTCGGTGGCAAACTCATGGGTGCCGGCGGCGGCGGTTTTCTCATGTTCTATTGCCCCGCCCAGCACCGCGGCGCCCTGCGCGAGCGCATGGCCGCGCAGGGATTGCGCGAAATGAGTTTCCAGTTCGATGCCGAGGGCGCCAAGGTTCTGATGAACATCTGAAACCGGTTACCCCGCCCTCTATTCCCCGACACAACCACACCTACCACGACGAGACCGATGAGCAACCAGAGTTATATCGACGGATTTCTCGGACAGATGTCCGATGTGCTCGAACGGCTGCCCAAAGCGGACATCGATGCCGCCATCGAGCTGTTGTTCGACACCTGGCAGCAGGGTGGCACCGTGTTCATCGCCGGCAACGGCGGCTCGTCCTCGACGGCCAGCCACTTCGCCTGCGACCTGGCAAAGTGGACGACATCCGAGGGCAAGACCCGCTTCAAAGTGCTCGCCCTCACCGACAACATGCCCCTCTTCAGCGCCCTGATGAACGACGAGGGCACCGCCTCGGTCTATGCTGAACAGATCGAGCCGTTCATCCGGCAGGGCGATGTTTTGATTCTCATCAGCGTGCACGGTGGCTCCGGTGCCGGCAACGCCGGATCCTGGTCGCAGAACCTGCTGCGGGCCCTGCAGGTGGCGCAGGAAAAGGGCGCCAGGGTCCTCGGACTGAGCGGCTTCGACGGCGGCGCCCTGCGCGAGATGGCCGACGTCTGCATCACCGTCCCCGTGGACTCGACACCGCAGGTAGAGTCCTTTCATCTTGCCCTCGAACACCTCATGTGCGACTGCCTCCGGCAGAAGATCGCCGAGGCCTAAGGAAAGCCCCCATGGAACTGTTCATCGACAGCGCCGACATCGACGAGGTGCGCCAGGCTGCCAGCCTGGGCGTCATCACCGGGTGTACGACCAACCCGAAGCTGGCTGCCAGTGCCGAGCCAGGTGATTTTCGCAAACGCGTAGAGGAAATCCTCACCGTCGTCGACGGTCCCGTCAGCGTCGAAGTGCTGGACGAGACCGTCCCCGGTATGCTGACCGAAGCGGCGGAGTACGCCTCGTGGGATGCGAGTGTCGTCGTCAAGATTCCGATGTGTCTCGAAGGTCTCGAAGTCATCCACAAGCTGGAACGCGAGCGCGACGTGCGGGTCAACGTGACTTGCATGATGAACTCCAATCAGGCGGCCATGGCGATGATGGCGGGAGCCACCTATGTCAGCCTCTTCGTCGGGCGCATCTCCGACATGGGTTATGACGCCGACGCAACCCTCGCTGAGACGGCGCAGATGATCGAGCGCGGCGGCTTCAAGGCGCGGATCATCGCCTGCAGCATGCGCGGCGTGGGTGACATCCAGCGCTCTTTCCTGGCTGGCGCACACATCGTCACCACGCCGTACAAGTTCCTCCCGGGCATGGTCCACCACCCACGAACCATCGAGACGATCCAGGAGTTCAAGACCGCCTGGGACGATGCCAAGCAGCGGGGCGGCGTCGGGTGACGGCTGGGCCTCCGGACCCGGGTTCATGTCTGGAACTCGGGGGCGGAGTGCGGGTCACATCGATCCTCGGCGGCCACATGCGTCTGGACGGGGGTGCCATGTTCGGCGTCGTTCCCCGCCCTCTGTGGGAACGCGCCAATCCACCCGATGAGCGCAACCGCGTCGCCTCAGCCTGCCGGTGCCTCCTGGTCGAGACACCGGAGGCGAAGGTTCTCGTCGACACCGGGTGCGGGGACCGCTTCGATGCGAAAGGTCGCGAACTCTTTGCCATCGACCCGGAAATCACGCTTGTCGACAGTCTGGCCGGCGTCGGGGTCGATCCGCAGCAGATCACCCACGTGTTGCTCACACATCTGCATTTCGACCACAGCGCCGGCGCCCTGCGGCGGGATGGCGATGAACTGGCACCCGTGTTCGCCGGGGCCCTGCACATCGTGCAGCGGGGCGAACTTGACGACGCCCGCAACGGGCGCTCCATCATGCGCTCCAGCTATCTGGCACAGGACCTGGCAGTACTCACGGATGCGGCGGCCTGGACCTGGACCGAAGGAGACGCTGAGATCGTCCCGGGCGTTCGAGTCGAGAAGACCGGAGGACACACCGAACATCATCAGTCCGTCATCATCCACGGTGGTCGCTATGACCTGTTGTTTCCCGGTGACGTGATCCCCACCCGGGCGCATCTGCGTCCGTACTGGGTCATGGCCTACGACATGTTTCCGTACGATACGTTCCAGCAGAAGCAGAAGCTGGCACAGCGCGCCTGTGAGGACGACTGGATCGTTGCCTGGGATCACGATCCGGACACCCCCTGGAGCCGCCTTGTCGAAGACGACCGGTCCGGCTTCACCGCCGTCGATCCGGAGTTCGACTCATGACTGCGATACCAGGCCCCTTCCGTCCGCTGCCCGATGTTCTGTACGCCGACGATTTTGATCGGGGCCTCGAAGGGTGGACGGGACTCATCGGCAACTACGAGCACTCACTCGACTCGATCCTTCCCGAGTATCAGGACTTGCGCCCACCCATGCTGAGCAACGCCACGACCTGGGACACCGGCACCGGCGGCAGCGCCCTGGGCACGTACTCGATGAAGCTGGCGACCCGTGCCCGGCGCCACTCCCTGGCGGTGGGCATCAAGCGCATCACCTACCCTGTCGCCTGCCCGATCCAGGTCGAACTCCTGTTCACGTTCAAGCCGGAGGCGTCCGCCTTGCGGCTGTCGCTGGCCGATGTCGGTGCCGTGGGGGTCCTCTTCGACCTGCAGAATGATCACCAGCGGGTCATGCCCCATCTGCGCTACCTCAACGCCCGCGATGGCGAACTGGTGAATCGCTGGCAGTACAAGTGCCAGACCCCGACCTTCCACGACATCGGTGACAGCGGCGAGACCGTATCCCATTTCCACCTGTCCGATGACGGCTGGCAGGACGTGCCGGGGGGCGAGCAGCAGCTCTGCTACAACGAGATCGCCACGAAGCAGAACTGGCATTACCTGCGCGTCGGCTTCGACCTGGCGACCATGGCCTTCACCGCCTTTCAGTGCAACGACCGACACTTCGACGTGTCACGACTCGAACCGATGACGATGCCGGCCATGCCGAACCTCTGGTGCATGCTCAATCTGGTGCTCTTCGCCAGAGCCAGCGTCGATCGGCGCGCCTTCCTCTACACCGACTCCGTCGTGCTGTCCGCGGATCTGTCGGCGGAGGCCCGCCGCCCCTAGTGCGGAACTCAGCCACCGCCGTCATCGAGCGCAACGTGACCTGGTCCGGTCCGTTTGCCACCGAACCATGGGAGGCGGCGTGGGCGACGGAAGCCATCTTCTTCGTACGGCGGCTCGACGACTCCCGCGTGCCACTGTGCGCCCGGGTTCAGATCTCGCCCGACGGCATCCGCTGGGTGGACGAAGGTCAGGGGCTCGACCTGGAAAAAGACGCCGAGATGGCCTTCGTCCGGGTCAGGGAATTCGGCGGATGGCTACGTCTTGCCGGCGAGTTGGCGCCCGGGGGTTCGGCGAAGGTCCTCGTCTATCTGAGCCTCAAGGAATAGCCGCTGGCGACCACTCCCGGCGCCGCCTATACTCGTCTTGTCATGTCACTGGACACCCTTGAACTCTCAGAGAAGCACCGCCGTCTCCTCGAGCGCCTCGGCGAACTGATCGTGGATCTCGACACGGAGAGGCCGGAGAGTCTGCAGCGCATTTTCGGACTCGGACTGATCGCCCTCACCATGCAGGTGACGACGAAGGCCCGCGAGGAAGAGAAGGACGAACTGGTGGAGGAGCTCGGCGCCCTGGCGCGAGAGATGGTACAGGAGGAGGAATAGCTGGTGGTTGAGAGCCCCCTCGACCGTCTGCCCGCCTCCTCGGCCGAGTTGTTTTCGCTGGCAGGACAGACGGCGCTGGTCACCGGTGGCAGCAAGGGTCTCGGAGAAGCCATGGCCCACGCCCTGGCCGGTGCCGGTGCCCAGGTTGTCATCACCAGTCGTCACCTCGAGGAGGCACGGTCTACGGCCGCCGACATCGCCTCGCGGACGGGATCACGTGTCCTGGCCTTCGAGGCCGATGCGGCCCATCGCGAACAGGCTGACGCATCGGTGGCCTATGCGGTGGAGCAGTTCGGCCACCTCGACATCCTCGTCAACAACGCCGGCGTCAATCTGCGCGCTCCCGTGGTCGACATGGACGACGAAACGTGGGACACCGTCCTGGGGATCAACCTCAGCGGACCGTTCTATTATTGCCGGGCCGCCGGGCGTCATATGCTGCCTCGCGGGTACGGCCGGGTCATCAATCTCGGTTCGACCCTGTCGTCGATCTCGATTCCTGATCGCACGCCCTACGCCTCGAGCAAGGGCGGAATTCTGCAACTGACGCGCACCCTCGCCCTTGAATGGGCTGGATCAGGCGTCACGGCCAACTGCATCTGCCCCGGGCCCTTCGCCACGCCGATCAACAAGCCGTTGCTCGACAACCCGGAGACGGCCCGGGCCATGCAGGACAAAGTTCCCCTTGGGCGCTGGGGGGATCCGGCCGAGCTTGCCACGTCGGTCCTCTACTTCGCCTCCAGGGCTTCGTCCTTCACCACCGGCGCCGCTCTCATCGTCGATGGGGGCTACACCTCGCAATAGCTTGCGGCGGGTCCGGCCGGTTCTATATTTCGCGCAACTGAAGCGAACCCTTTACGACATCCAGACAAACCTACCCAAACATCATGGCTGAACCAGAGGTCGTCACAAGCGATCTGAAGTCGCCTTACAGTCTTGCCTTCGACGCCGACGATATCCTGTTCGTTTCGGAGGCGAGTGCCGCCCGCGTGTCGGTCATCAAGGAGGGCCGCGCTGTGCCCTTCGCGCAGACCGGCTCGCGCCCCCGCGGTATCGCCTTCGATGATTCGGGTGATCTGTTCGTCGCCGAGAGTGGACGCCACCACCTGATCCTCATCTCTCCCGACGAAGCCGTCGAGGTCTACGCCAGCAGCTGCAAGGGACGCCGGTTCGCCTGCCCCGAAGACCTCTGCTTCGCGCCCACGGGAGACGTGCTCTTCAGCGACGCGGGGCACGGCGCCGAGGAGGGCGACGGCTGCGTTTACCGTGCCGATCTCGACGGTGAGGTATCGGAGATCATTTCCGGCCTTTCCTCTCCGGCCGGCATGATTCTGTCAGAGGACGCCGGCGTGCTATACGTCTCGGAACGGGGACGGAACCGCATCATCTCCCTCGAGATCGACGACGAAGGCACCCTCGAAAATCAACAGGTTTTCGTCGACTTGCCTGACGAAGGCAGTGCCGAGTGCCTGCTGTTCGACGCCCAGGGCCAGCTCTACGCCAGCATTCCCGGCCAGGGAGTCTGCGTCATCGACCCGGAAGGAAAGACGGTGGCAACCCTCGACCTGCCCGGCACCGCCGTTGCGGGAATGGCCTTCGGCGGTCTGGAATTCGACAAGCTCTTCATCTGTGAAGGGGAGGCCGTCTACCATGTCGACCTCGACGTGCCCGGCCAACGCCCCTTCGCCGGTCCGCGTTCCGTCTGAAGCGCCCTCGCCGGTCTCACCTGTCAGGACCGGCGGCGCACCCGCTCGAACACCTGTCCGAAGATCCAGCCGAACAATCGCGGGACGTGTCGTCGCAGACTGATAGCGGCGGCGCTCAGCTGATCATCCACCGCCAACGCTCGGCCCGTTTCCATGGCCCGCAGCACGTCAGCGGCGGCATGTGCCGCCGATCTTGACGGCACGCCGGCGAACCGCTCCCGGGGCGTAGCCGATATTTCGGCAAACTCGGAGTGCACGAGCCCAGGCGCCGCCACGGTGATACCAACTCCCCGCCCACGCAACTCATGCCGCAGGCTGCCGGCAAAGGCGTTGACGGCAGCCTTCGTCGCTCCGTACACGGCATGCTCCGGCGCCGGCAGTTCACCGAGCACGCTTGACACGAAAACGAGTTGCCCTGCTCCCCGCTGGAGCATGGCGGGCAGCAAGGCGTGGGTGGTGTGTATGATGCCGCGGAGATTGGTATCGATCACAGCACTGTGGGTGGCGAGCCGAACCGTGTCGAACGGCCCGTATCCCCCTCTGCCGGCATTGTTGACGAGAACGTCGACGGCACCTGTGGCTTTCGCGATCGACGCCGCCCAGGACTGCACCTGCTCTGCATTGCCCACGTCGCAGGTTGCCACCAGCGGCGGCGGCGCCGTGGCATCGATCTCGTCGCGCACCTGTTCGAGCCGCTGGCGCCGTCGACCGGTGAGCACGAGGCGCGCACCCCACTCCCCCAGCCGCAACGCGAGTTCACGGCCGATACCGCTGCCGGCGCCGGTGACGACGATGACGGCGTCACGATAGTCGCGCCTGGCCATGGCTCTTCAGGCCCGAGACGGCGGGGCGTCAGGGTCTGGCATGATCAGTGGGACAGTTCCCACGAACCGTCTCGCGTACGTTCGACATGACGCGGTGCTCCGCGCCGCAGGACGGGGGCCATCTCTCCCGACTCCGGGTCTTTCCTGGCGATGACGAAACGCTCCTCGTCCTTCGGGTCGGGCATGATCCGATAGCGCATCTGGCGGGCACGGCCGGCGATCATCACCGATACACGCACGATCTGAACGCCCTTCTTCTGCTCCTCCTCGCTGAGCGTGTCCTCGTCGTCATCTTCTTCGCCCTCGTCAGCCTTTGTCGGCTGATCCTTCTGCCGCGCCGCGCGGTCGGCGAGCACCTTGTCCTCTACCTTCTGTACGATCTCAGCACCACGCCGCTGCATCTCCTCGGTCTCCTCCCGGCTCATATCCGGGAAGAGGCTGCGCATGCGTCCCTGGAGAAACTCCTGGGCTCGCTGTCGCGCCTGCCCCACGTCTTCGGTGGCGTGATAGAACTCCTCGATGATGAGGTTGACCTTCAGCAGTCGCAGCTCCTTGCGGAAGGGTGTTCGCTTGATCACCCGGTCGATCAACACCGTCAGACTGAGCATCGCCACCGCCGGGCGGGCCCTCTGTTTGCGGTCGGCTGAATGCAGCACCGCGGCGAGTTCGTCGGCGGAGCTCTCACGCAGCTGAGTAATGAAATCCGCGTCGATGAGGAGCCGCTCGACCCGGCCCTGACCACGCTTCACGATCAGACTGTAGGGCGGCAGCCGCGCCGCAATCATGCGCACCTCCGCCTCTTTGCGGTCCATGATGTCGATCAAGGTCCGCAGGGCCTCGGTATCGGCAGCCAGAGCCTCGACCACGGGCCCCAGTGAGGCAGGCACGCCGGACTCAACGTCCTCATTGATCGAATCACCATGGCGGATGAGGAACCTCAACCCCGGATCAAAGCGGGGCTCCATGCGTCCAAGGGCTTCAAAGACCTGCAAGTAGGCGGTGGCATAGTCGAGGGACTCCTTGACGTGACGATCGATGCGGTCGCGGGCCTGCCCCGTCATGATGCTGTTGCGGATCTTGCTGCCCTTCTCCTTGTCCACCTTGCCGCTGCGCACCGCCTGATCGATCTGGTGTGATTTTCGCAGGCTCTCGGCATCCTCGGCCGAAATGCGACCGAGGGATACATAGTTGTCGAGATTGGTGACCAGATCGTTCATCTGCTCCTGGCGCAGGCGCGCCCGGGAGGTTTTCTCTGACTGCTTACGCGCTTCGGCTTCGGCCTCGTCCGGCAGGTCCACCGGTGCCTCGAGCAGGCCCTCGATGCGCTCTTCGGCGCCGATGGACGGATCCACCACCGCTGAATCTTCGGGGCTGGCCGCCGCCAGACGCTCCGCCGCGGCCGTGGCCAGTCCGGCAAGGCGGGCAGAGGCGTTCTTCTGCCCGTCATCCTGACGCCCGGCGATCCGGTTGACGAGGAAGCGGTGGCAGTTGCTCATGTTGACCAGCTGCGACTTGAGCCCCAGCTGCTCGAGAAGGGCGCGAGTGCGGTCCGACCGCATGAACGTGCGGAACAGCTGTGAGCCCTGCTCCTGCACCTCCGTGATCCCCCAGCCTGCCTTGCGGGCCTGGGCAAAGACCGATAGGGACACCCAGTTCTCCACGCCCGGCGCCAGCAGCTGTGCCGGATCTTCGGCATTGGCCGCAGCCAGGAAGTCAGCCAGTTCCTGCCGGATCGAGTCGGTGGCCGTCTCGCCGGTCAGCGTCACGAGCCCTTCTTCGGCTGCCTTGTTGAACTGCTCAGCCGTGATCAGCACTTCCCCCGTGCTCAGCCGATCGCTGAGGTAGGCGAGCAACTGCTCACGCACCGCTGGAGAGAGGGTATCGGCCGCAGCCATACCTACAATGATTCCCAAAATAAGAACTTCACTCGATCCCTCTCTTGCCGATTCGAGAAATAGTATCTATCTTATTTAACTTCAACTTGTTACGCGCACGAATGGAATGTCTATTCTCTGTCGCATTCCCATTTTAGCAATTACGGGCCACATTGAGGAGGGATCCGCGATCGGTATGCGTGACAGGCATGTGTCTATGTAACAAGAGGTTATACCCCACCCCCTCGGCGCCACACCCCCTGGTACAGACCTTGCGATGGTAGCGCTGTCCGAATGCAGCAATCATAGTAACACATCACTCACCTAGAAGGAGTTCAGTGATGGCCAAGTCCAAGATTCAGCCTCTCGCCGATCGCGTTCTCGTCAAGCGGCTCGACGATGACGGAGAGCAGAAGGTCGGTGGTATCATCATTCCTGACACCGCCAAGGAGAAGCCACAGGAGGCCGAAGTCGTCAGTGTCGGCCCGGGCCGCATCGATGACGGCAAGCGCGTCGCCCTCGAAGTGAAGAAGGGCGACAAGGTACTCATCGGTAAGTACTCGGGCACCGAAGTCAAGCTCGACGGCGAAGAGCACCTCATCCTGCGCGAGGAAGAAATCCTCGCCGTCATATCGTAATCACGGGAGAGATCGTTTACCATGCCTGCCAAGCAGATCGCATTTCGCGAGGAGGCCCGGGAGAAGATCCTCTCCGGCGTCCAGCAACTCAGTAAAGCCGTCAAGGTCACGCTGGGACCGCGCGGCCGCAACGTCGTGCTCGCCAAGAGTTGGGGTTCGCCCACGGTGACCAAGGACGGAGTTTCGGTCGCCAAGGAAATCGAGCTTCCCGATGCCTACGAGAACATGGGCGCTCAGATGGTCAAGGAGGTCGCCTCCAAGACCAGTGACGTCGCCGGTGACGGCACGACGTCGGCTACCGTGCTCGCCGAGGCCATCTACTCTCAGGGCCTGAAGGCGGTCACCTCCGGGTACAACCCCATGGAGGTGAAACGCGGCATCGACAAGGCCGTCGGCACCGTGGTGGCCAGCCTGCAGTCGCTGAGCAAGAAGGTCAAGGATCATGGCGAAGTGGCCCAGGTCGGTACCATTTCGGCCAACGGTGATTCCTTCTTCGGTGAGACCATCGCCGAGGCCATGGACAAAGTCGGCAAGGACGGCACCATCACCGTCGAAGAGGCCAAGTCCACCGAGACTTCCCTCGACGTCGTCGAGGGTATGCAGTTCGACCGTGGCTACCTGAGTCCCTACTTCGTCACGGACCAGGAGTCGATGGAGGCAGTGCTCGAAGACGCCTACCTGCTGATCCATGAGAAGAAGCTGTCCAACCTGAAGGACCTGCTCCCGGTTCTGGAGAAGGTCTCCAAGGCTGGCAAGCCGCTGCTCATCCTCGCCGAGGATGTCGAGGGTGAGGCACTGGCGACGCTGGTGGTCAACAAGATCCGCGGCACGCTGCAGATCGCCGCCGTCAAGGCCCCCGGATATGGAGATCGCCGCAAGGCCATGCTCCAGGATCTGGCGATCCTGACAGGTGGTACCGTCATCACCGAAGACCTGGGCATCTCTCTGGAGAGTGTGCAGCTGTCCGACCTGGGTCAGGTCAAGCGGGCCGTCATCGAGAAGGAGAACACGACCGTCATCGAGGGGGCAGGCAAGGCCTCCGACATCAAGGGTCGCGTCGAACAGATTCGTCACCAGATCGACGACACCACCTCCGACTACGACCGCGAGAAGCTGCAGGAGCGCCTGGCGAAACTGGCCGGTGGCGTTGCCGTCATCCGTGTGGGTGCGGCCACCGAGACCGAGATGAAGGAAAAGAAGGCTCGCGTCGAGGACGCTCTGCACGCTACGCGCGCTGCCGTCGAAGAGGGCATCGTACCAGGCGGCGGTGTTGCCCTGGTCCGTGCTATCTCCAAGCTCGACAGCGTGGAAAGCACCAACGAGGGCGAGGCTGTCGGTCTCAAGATCGTGCGTCGGGCCCTGGAAGAGCCGATGCGTCAGATCGCCCAGAACGCCGGCCAGGAGGGCGCCGTCGTCGTCCAGGCTGTCGCTTCGAAGAAGGGCAGCTACGGCTTCAACGCGGCCACGGAAGAGTACGGCGACATGATCCAGATGGGCGTCGTCGATCCGACCAAGGTCGTGCGCTCCGCCCTGGAGAACGCCGCCTCCATCGCCGGCCTGATGCTGACGACGGAAGCGATCGTCACCGAGGAAGAAGAGGATGAGCCCGCTCCCGCTCCCGGCGGACACGGGCACCATCATCACTAAACAGTTGCGGGACGCCTGAACTCTGGCGTCGCCGGCAGAACAGGAAGAGGGCGGGCACCGGTTGGTGTCCGCCCTCTTTCGTTGTACTCAGGTACACCGATCGTTTGAGCGTTACGCCTTCGAATCGACCAGCTCCGTAACCTGCACGCCGTACGTATCCCCCACGACCACCAGCTTGCCGCGGGCGACGACCTTCCCGTTGACGCAGAGATCGACGGGTTCGTCCTGGCTGCGATCCACCGTGATCAAGGTGTCTGGATCCAATTCGACCGCCTCGTCGAAGGTCAACTCCGTACCGCCCAGGATGGCGGTGAGTCGGACGTTGACGCCGCTCAACGCCGAACGGCTGCCGGGCGTTGACGCCGGGGGCGTTGACGCCGGGGACGTTGACGCCGGCGGCGTTGTGGCTGGCAGGTTCTGTCTGCCTCGACTGCTGGATACTTCGTCTGCCATCTGGCCCCTTGGATGAGATCGGCGGCTAACGTACTCTTGGCGCGAAAGAACTGTCAACCTGATGCCAACCGAGGACCTTTCCAGATGAGCCCAGCCGCCGATCCGACTGCCAACCCGATCTACGCAAGACTCGGCGTGCCCACGTTCATCAATGCCCGCGGCACCATTACGACTCTGGGGGGTTCCGTCATGCCCGTGGAAGTGGTCGAAGCCATGGCCGCTGCCTCCCGCTCCTTCGTGCCCCTGGGGGAATTGCACGAAAAGGTGGGCGCCCGCATCGCCCGCCTCACCGGGGCGCCGGCGGCCTTCGTCTGCGCTGGTGCAGCCAGCGGCATGCTGTTGTCGGGCGCCGCCTGTCTCACGGGCACCGACAACGATGCCATCGCCAATCTGCCGGACACCGGAGACCGCCCGAATCAGTTCATCATCAGCCTCGTGGACGGCCACTTCTACGTGCACCAGGGATTTCGTGTCTGTGGAGGCGAGCTGATCAGGGTGGGCTCCCGACAGGCGGTGACCACGGCGGACTATGAGAACGCGATCAACGAGCACACCGCGGCGATCGTCTTCTTTCTCGGCAGCCAGCCCCTCGAGCAGTTGCAGGAAGTCGTCGGCGTCGCCCATGAGCGCGGAGTACCGGTGATTGTCGACGCCGCCGCGCAACTGCCGCCGAAATCGAATCTTACAGACCTGTCCACCACCGTGGGCGCTGATCTCGTCGTCTTCAGCGGCGGCAAGGGACTGTTCGGCCCCCAGTCGAGCGGTCTCATCCTGGGTCGACAGGACCTGGTACAGGCGGCGGCGATGAACAGCAATCCCCATTCGGGCGTGGGGCGGGCGCAGAAGGTCGGCAAGGAGGAGATCGTCGGCCTGCTGCGCGCCGTCGAGTTGTTCATGGAGGCCGACGAGGCTGACACCGTCGCCGAGTGGGAGCGCCGTTGTCAGGTCGTGGGCGCCGTCGCCGACGACATACGCGGTCTTCGCGCCGACTACACCGCGGCCTACCAGAACCGCTTCCCGCCAGCCAGTCCTCTCGTCCATCTGCGATTTGCCGACGACGCGCCCGGCACCGCCCGAGATGTGGTCCAAGCGCTGGAGGAGGGCGAACCGGCGATCATGGCATCGGCTTCCGATTCATCCCTCACCATCGGTCCACAGACGCTTCAGGACGGCGAAGCGGAGATCATCGCCGAGCGCCTGCGTGCCATTCTGCAGGCCCTATAGGTTTACCCGCCTGGCCTTCTTCACCGACTCGATCTCGCGCAAGCAGATTCTCAGGCTGTCCCGGGCACTCTGACCCGAGAGCACCTTCGAGTCCTTCCCCGCCTTCACCGCGTTCACCGCTTCCTGCAGTTCGCCGACGAAACCGTCTTTCCCGGACAGCCTGGGTCGACGCGATTTGCCGTCCTTGGTCAGCAATACAGGCGGCTCCCCCCATGAACTGTTGAATTTCAGCGTGGCGTCCTCGAAGAACACGTCGTAGCCGTGCTCGAAGGGGCAGCCCGGCTGAGACAGCCAGCCGCCCGAGGCGGTGATCTGCTGCCGGGTCTTGAAGTGGTAGTGTGTGTCGATGTGTTCGACCACCCCCCCCTTGCGGATGACACCAGCCGATGTCACCGCCTGCGGCAGGCCGAACAGGTACTGGACGAAATCGACGTCGTGGATGTGCAGATCGATGGCCGGTCCGCCCGTCCGCGCCAGGTCCTTCGGGTTCCACCAGGCGGGCATGGAGATGATGCGCTTGAAATCAGCTGCCAGCACCCGCCCATGCTCCTTGCCGTCGATCAGGTCTTTCACCAGGCGAAACTCGGGAAAATAGCGCAGGACATGGGCGACCATGAGCCGCAGCTTCCTCTTTCTCGCTGCGGCCACCATGCGGCCGGATTGGCGCAGATCGAGAGCGATGGGCTTCTCGAGAAAGACGTGTTTGCCCGCCTGCAGCGCCGCCATCGTCCACTCGTAGTGCATCGTCGTCGGCAGACAGATATCGACGAGGTCGACCTGGTCATCGGCGAGCAGATCCTCGATGTGCTCGTAGGCTGCGATGCCCTGCAGGTCCTGAACCCCGCCGCCGCCGCCGAAGTTGCCCTGTACCGAACGCCAGTCACCGCGCAGTTTCCTGGAATCCCGGGTATTGATGGCGGTGACCTTCGCACCCTTGACCTTCTCGATGGCCTTGAAATGCGTAACACCCATGAAGCCCATGCCGACGATACCGATACGAACCATTGCGTAGCCGATCTGCTAAGGGGGGGTGTAATCCGGCGGGCGCTACGATAGCCGCCACGGCGGCAGCGATCAAGATGTGGCCCGCTGATGGCGAAGCTCAGCGGGCCGGAAGGACGGCGATCCGCGCCCGGCGAGTACGCCCCTCATGGGTGGCCAGCAGCAGGTAGATTCCGGCTGCCACCTGCTGTCCTGAATCGTTGCGTCCGTTCCATCGCACACCCCCGTCGGCGTCATTCTCTGCAGCTGACCACACCAACTCGCCGCTGATCGAAAAGAGTCGCACCCGAGCCTCGGGTGGCAGGCCACCGACGGAAAGAACCTGCGTACGCGGGTCGAAGGGATTGGGGAAAGCGACGATCTCTGTCAGTTCTGTCGGCGACAGCATAACGAAGGCGCGACCTTCGACCTCTCGTCCGAGATCGTCACGCAGCCCGGAGAACGACAGTTCGTATCCACGCCCACGAGATCGCAGCGGTGTCTGCGAGGACAGCTGGATTTCGACGCCGAGCCCTGCAGCGATGGCTGCAACCCCCTCTACCTGGATGGCGCCACCATCGATGGTGACGGCGGCCGTCTCGACATCGATGGGACGGTCGAAGCGAAGATCGATGGACAGGTCATCGGTGGCGGACACAGTCAGCAGACGGGTTGCCGCGATCGGTCGCAGCAGTGACACATCGACCGTGGGCGTCGCCAGCGCGCCCCCATGAACCGAGCGCAGACCGGACAGCTGGAGAGAGACACCCTCCTGTTCCGGCAGTTCGTCAGCGAAGGCCACCACGACGCGCTGACCGGAACGATCCAGCACGGCGGCCTCGGCCGCCGTCACGTCCGGACGCAGATGGTAGCGGAAGGGTTCGCTGGCCTCCGAGCCCATGGACTGATCGAAGGAGATACTCAACTGTCTCGCCGAGATTCGCTCGATATCGGTAACGACCGGCAGTGGGCCAGGCTCCACCACCTGGCTCGGCGAGCTATGGCCGCTTGCCCCGGCCGAATCGACAGCAAAGACCTCGTACTCGTAGGCCCTGGCAGAGACGAGACCGGAGTCGATATGGGTATAGAGAGCTGAGCCTGCATCTTCGACCTCGGCGACGGCCTCGCCGTCGCGCCGCACGCGATAGGCCGTGGCACCCGCCACTGGTTCCCATGACAGCGAGACGCGATCCGGACCCGCGGGCACGGCGGACCATGCCCCTGGCGCGAACAGGCGGACATCGGGAGCCGTCCAGCCGACGCTCTCGAGACCCCCGGCGGCGCGATTGTAGACCACTTCCTGGCGGCCGTCGCCATCAAAGTCGCCCACTGCAGGTCGTTGGGTTCGACGGATCTGCTCGTAGTACACCGGCTCGTAGCCACCCCTGCCATCGGTGGTGAAGACATAGAGATGGGGCATGAGGGCGACGATCCACTCGAGCTGACCATCACCATCGATATCAGCGATGGCGATGCCAGTGCCGGAGGCCGTGCCCGCCATGATCCGGGTTTGCCACTCGACATGGTACTGGTTGTCGCCTGCGGCGCCGTACACCGACAGCGTCCACCGACGGCCTTCCACATCAAAAGGATCCTGCTGCAAGCGACCGGAGATGAACTCCTGCTCGCCGTCTCCGTCCAGGTCGGCGGCCGGACTCAGCAACCGACCGTCGACGTCGGCGAATTCGATCACATCGGACCAGATGCGCCGATAGGTGTCGTCACCGACACTCTCAAAGGCGATCAGGTCGCCATCGCTGTCCCCGGCGATCCACTCGACCGAGCCGTCCCCGTCCAGGTCGCCGACGCTTTGACGTGATCCCGAGTCGTTTTCGCCCGGCGTCTCATTCACCAGCACGGCGGTCTCCGCGTAGGCGTCGTCACCATCGGCTTCGAAGAGTCTGAACAGAGCGCCCGTGGCTGAGGGCAGCAACAGTTCGGGACGCCCGTCCCCATCGACGTCGGCCACCTCCCCTCCCCACACGTCTGCCGTTTCCCAGGCGACACGAGCCGGGAATGCACCTGGACTCCCCGACTCCAGAATTCGCACCCGGCGGGCGTCGACGGCGAGCAGATCCGCATGGCCGTCAAGATCAAAGTCCCCCGACTCCCAGGGTATGAACAGCAGTTTCGAAGTGAATTCGGGCAGGTCCACACCTTGCTCGAAGAAACTCGTCACACCATAGGCCCCGCCGCCGTAGATCATGGCTGCCAGCTCGCCCCGACCGTCACCATCAAAATCGCTGAATTGAGGCAACACGTAGCCATCGGGCCGGACCTGGTCGGAACGGACAAGATCCCAGCGGCGAATGCCCGACGGTTCGACCCACAGACTGTCGGTATCGATGCCGATACCGCCAGCAGAAGCATCGGCGACAAGGGCCACACCGTACGAACCCGGTGCCAGATCCGGCGGCAGGATAACGACGTGCTCGGTGTCTGCAACCGTCGTCATCCGCAGGACCGTCTCCCCCGCCCGATGGACCTCCAGCCGTCCCGAGGCGGGACGATCCGTCTGCCACTCGACCACATCGCGCCATCGATCGCCCTGCAGGACGCGTCGTACCTGCATGTCGATGATGTTTGCCGCATCGCGTATGAAATCGACGATGACACGGTCCTCGTGGGTGCGGCCGGCGGCGTCATCGGCGCGCACGCGCAACGTGTAGCGTCCGGCCTCGAGCCCCTCCGTCGACCACTCACCCGTCGGCCTGCCGATACCGGCTGCCAGAATCCCAGAGGTGATTGGCTCAAAGCTCTGCGGCGACTCACCCCTGCCCCATTCGATGTGGTACTCGCTGGCCGTGGGTGCTTCGACGGCTGCCAGGATGTCGATCGTGGTGGCCGATGTCTGCCTGTCTGTTGGCGGGTCAACGATGGCGACGACGAGAGGAGAGGCCACCGTGAACGGCGGCAGGCGCAGATGACCGTGACCGGTGGACCTGTCCCAGCCCACCGTCTGCCTGTCCTGTGCCGCGGCGACGATGGCGCCCAGCACCTGCAACCGGCTGTACTCCGGGTGCTGGGCCCGAACGAGGGCGACAGCCGCCGAGACATGTGGAGCGGCCATCGACGTGCCCGAAAGCAGACCATAGCCGCCTCCCGGCTGAGTACTCAACACGGCGAGTCCCGGGGCGATGAGATCGATACTGGCCCCGTGATTGGAGAAGGAGAGGCGCTGTCCCGTACGGCCGGCGGCGGCAACGGCGATGGTCGGGTCGAGACGGGCCGGATAGTAGACCTGGCTCGAACCCTCATTGCCGGCGGCAGCGACGACGACGACATCGAGATCAGCAGCGTACTGCACGGCATCTGCCAGCAGGGGGGAGTAGCGCGGATCTCCCAGGCTGAGGTTGATGACATCCGCCCCGTTGTCGGCGGCATAGACAATCGCGGCGGCGACATCATCATCCTGCAGGTACCCCGCACTGCCGATGTTGAAACCGGCGCGCAGCACCATGAGAGTCGCACCGGGGGCGACACCGGCGATACCGAGACCGTTGTTGTTGATGGCGGCGACGATGCCGGCAACATGGGTCCCGTGTCCGGACTCGTCATCCGGATCGGCATCTCTCTCGACGAAGTCTCCGTCCCCGGGAAGCCCGGGGGCGTCGGTGAAATCCCAACCCGCCACATCGTCGACGTAGCCGTTGCCGTCATCATCGACGCCGCTGTGCCCCTCTGCCTCGGCCGCATTCTGCCAGATCTGTGCCGCCAGGTCCGGATGATCGTCATCGACGCCGGAGTCGACAATGGCCACCAGCACGCCGGCCGCCGAACCCGGGTCGCCCTCGGTCCAGCCCACCGCATCAAGGTTCCATTGGTCTTCTAGGAGTGGATCGTCGGTACTGAACGTCGTGAGGCGGCGCAGGATGTTGGGCTGGATCCGCTCGACTCCCGGTGCCTTGCCGTACTCCCGCAACAGAGCTGCCAACGGCCGGCTGCCATCGAAACGCAGTCTGGTCCACCGATCGAGG
>PBSR01000030.1 GCA_002726335.1 Gemmatimonadaceae bacterium | reverse complement strand
GCTGCTGATGCCGCTCATCCTTCTTCTCCCTTGCCGGGCCGGTGCCCGTTCCCCTTTCCTACGCTGTACCGATTCCCGGATAAGCTCTCCAATTCACCCTCTTGCCTCAAGCCGGTGTCATCATGCAGATCACCAGAATCGATACGATTCCCGTTGGCTCCTTCGTCTACGTCAAGATCCACACCGGAGACGGCCTCTACGGCGTCGGCGAAGCCAGCCTCTCCGGACGGCAGACCGCAGTCCTCGGCGCCCTCGAGCAAATCAGCCCGGTGCTGATCGGCTGCGACGCCACACGTATCGAGCACATCTGGCAGGACATCTACCGCGGCACCTTCTGGCGTGGCGGCCCCGTGCTGCAGTCGGCTCTGGCCGGTATCGACATCGCTCTGTGGGACCTCAACGGCAAGGCCCTCGGTGTTCCTGTACACCGCCTGCTCGGCGGTCTGGCACGGCAGAAGGTCCTCGTCTACCGCCACGTCGGCGGCAACACGCCGGCACAGCTGGTCGAACGGTCTCAGGCCCTCCTCGACGAAGGCTGGAAGGTGCTGCGTATCTCGCCCATCGTCTGCGGTGAGGACACCGACCACCGCGCCGACGTCGGGTTTGACCCGACGCGAGCGATACTGAATGGTGTCGCCCACATGGCCGCATTGCGTGAGGGTGTCGGCCCCGAGGTCGAGATCATCTTCGAGGTCCACACCCGGCTGTCACCCACACGGGCCATCGAGCTGTGCCGACAGTTGGAGCCGTACCGGCCGTTCTTCGTCGAAGACCCCATCCGCTCCGAGAACCCCGGCGCCTTCCGCACGCTGCGCCAGCAGACCAGTGTCGCCATCGGCACCGGCGAGCAGCTACATGATAAGTGGGCCTACCGGCAGTTGATCGAGGAGGAGCTGATCGACTACCTGCGTGTCGATATCTGTCACACCGGAGGCATCACTGAGGGCAAGAAGCTGGCTCACCTGGCGGAGATGCACTACCAGGAGCTGGCCACCCACTACACCTCGAGCCCGGTGAGCTCCGCCGCCATGTTGAATCTCAATCTGTCCATCGCCAACTGCGCGGCACAGGAGTTTGCGCCGCCCTCAGGCTGGATGAACGACGTCATTCAGCACGACCTGCGTGTGGAAGACGGCTACCTGATGGCTTCTGACAGCCCGGGCCTGGGGGTCGATATCAATGAAGAGGCGGCGCGCGAGGTCGGAACGAGTGACCACGAGCCGCCCCATCTGCGCCGGAAGGATGACGCCGTGCAGGACTGGTAGCGAAAGGGAGGCTGCATGCTCCATCTCGAATTCGACGAACCCGTCGTCATCGCCCGCGCTGAGGGCTCCCTGCCTGTAAAGCAGGCGACCCACCACTACTGCAACGCCGGTCGCGCCGCCGACGGCTCCCATATCGCCCACATGACCCTGCACCCCGACCGTGCCCGACCGACCGCTTCGCGGCTTCCGGTGCAGCTGCCTGGCGCCGAACACCCGGTCTACCTGTTCCGTCCCCATGAGAACCATCCCGACTACCCGTGGCCCCATGAGAACCATCCCGACTACCCGTGGCCCCATGAGTACGCCAGGTCACGCTCCACCGATGGTGGCCGCACGTGGTCTGAACCCCTGCCCACGGAAGGGCACAACGCCGTCCCGGTGGGCGACCTGACCCTGTCCCAGCAGCACCGCGCCTGGCTCGTGGAGCCGCGGCTGGCGACAACGAGGCGCTGCTGATCTACGATGCGCGCAACTACCAGTCGGGGGCCTTGCCCGATGCGGCCAACACGGTGTTCGTCCTGCGCGTACGGGCGGCGGTGCGTTGACCGCGCTACGCGATCCCCCAGTGCTCATTGATCTCGCGCTGGTACCCCTCCACCCGACACGACTCCACATCGGCCACCTTCACCGGCGTCCCGCCCTGCTCTGACGATTCCAGGATCGCCATGCACGGCGCCATGTCCTTCAAACCCTCCTCGCCGCTGGTCTCCGGCTGGCGCCCCTCTTCGATGGCGTTGAGAAACTCCAGCAGCTCGAGAGCAAAGGCATCGGTCACCGCCCGCGGGAAGAAGCGGTCCCGCTCCGCCGGGTCCGCCTCCTCGCTGAAAGCCTTGCCCACGTCGCGCTCGGGCTCCCCGTCGACGAGCAGGCGATTGCCCTTGATGGCGCCGCCGCTGCCGTAGAGTGCACCGCCGCCATCGAAGCCCGTGGCCTCGCCGTGGCCAGCCCAGGAGAACAGCAGGTTGCCCACCGCCCCGTTGACGAACTTCAGCAGCGCGAAGAAGGTGTCGTCCGCATCACAGGCAGTCTCCTCGAGCACGCCACCCTCGTCATCCCGCGTGTACCGCGTGGGTTCGACGACACGCGCCATGGCGGCGATCTCTTCGATCTCGCCGCAGACGTAGCGCAGACGATCGAACAGGTGAGCGCCGATGTCCATCGTACCACCACCCCCGGCTTCCTGCTTCACATGACGCCACGCCGTCTTGGCCACGATCACGTCGGGTGACCAAATGTTGCCCACGCCGCCGGACAGCACCATCTGCAGATCTCCGATCAATCCCTGCCGCAGAGCCCATGCCGTCGCCCGCGTACCCTCCTGGTACCTGACGTTTTCCGCCACCCCAAGAGCCACCTGCCGATCCTGCGCCTTTTCCACCATGCGGGCTGCGGCACGGCAGGTCAGGGCGAAGGGCTTCTCGATCAGCACGTGGAGGCCACGATCCATCGCCGCCAGGGCCACCGGGTGATGTGCCGAGACGGCCGACAGCAGTACCAGCGCGTCGACGGTGTCATCCGCCAGCAGCTGCTCGTGGTCGGTGTAGATCGCCGGGTCCCGGTCCTGCAGGTCGCGCACGTAGATGTCGCGCACCGACAGCGGATCGGTCGGCGACGGCGAGATCTTCGGCAGCGGCGCCGGTCCCTTGCCCCGTTCGACGTAGCGCTCGGCATTGTCGCGATGTCGCGAACACAGGGCCGTCACCTCGAAGTCTTCGAAGCCCGCCTGTCGCAGGATCTGCAGTCCCCGCAAGTGGGCACTGGTAATGCCGCCACAGCCGACGAAGCCGAGGCGGATCCGGTTGCTCATGAGATTTCCTTGAGGGAGAGGAGCCGGGCTCGACGCACGGCGTAGAGGGTGAAGACGACGACGCCAACCGTGGTCAGGCCGGCACCGAGAAGAAAGAGAAAACGGTACCCCTCGGCCTTGATCAGGTAACCGCCGGCCGAGGCCATCACCGTCCAGCTCAGGGCGAGGGCCATCATGTACGCGCCGGACATGATCGGTCGCCAGTCGGGTTCGACGAGCTCCTGCTGATAGACGGTGATCGCCGGGAACGCGAGGCCCGCCATCACCGTGATACCGATGGCACCGGCTCCTGCCGCCCACCACAGGGGCAGCAGACCCATCGGCAGGGCGCACAGTGCCACACCCGCCGCAGCGAATCCGAAGGTGGCGGCGTAACCGATCCTTCGTGCCAGGGCCGCCATGGTCAGCGCCACCGGTACCGCCAGCAGCTGTCCGCAGGCGATGATCGTGCCGATGCGGGAGGTGGACACCGCCAGATCGCGATCCATGTAGAGGTTGAAGAAACTCATGGACGCCGCCATGGCGCAGATGTAGAGGCTACCTACCAGGGACATGATGAGAATGGCGGCGATCGGTCCCTCCGTCACCTGCGGGCGGGGAGGGCGTGGTGTCTCGGCCACTTCGCAAGGATCGAGGGAGTCCGCAGGTGCGGCCCTGGGGGATGGATCTTCCGCCTCGGGCCCTCGTGTCGAGAGCAGGGCCAGCAGTCCTGGCAGCAGCAGTACTCCTCCCAGCAGCAGCGGCAGCAGATAGGTCATGGGATCCTCGGTGGATCGCCCTGTCCAGCCTGCAACCCTTGCCGGCAACACGCCGCCCAGAAGCGTACCGACGAAGCCTGCCAGAGGCACCACGGCTCCGCGGCTGGAAAACACGTGGCCTCGCTCGCGTTGGGCGGTCGCCTCCATCAGGAAGGGGTTGGCATTGACCATGTAGAAGGCGTTGCCGAGTTCGCGCAGGGCGCACGTGGCGATCAGCCAGCGCGCCCGCCACGGCTCCTGCATCAGGGGAGCCAGAGAGACAAGCGCCAGGCCGCAGGCGAGCACGGCATAACCGGCGGTCATGGCCCGTCGGCTGCCCCAACGACGCCCCACCACGCCCGCCGGCAGGCTGCTGAGGGCGAAGGACAGGGCGCCGGTGGCGACAAAGACCCCGATGAACTGCTCGTCGTAGTCGAGACGCACGAGGAACAGGTTGGCCAGCAGGAAGTAGATGCCGCTGTAGGAGAATCCGGCGAGAGTCGCCGACAGCAGGAACAGGCGGGCGTCGCGTGAGAACAGTGGCCACGCGGTCCGGTACCCCTGGATCATCTGCGCTGGATCATCCGCGCGAGGGCTCTGCCATCTCACGGCGCGCCCTGGCCGCCAGCTCTGCCAGGTGGCCGTCGTTGGCGTGCCCCTGCTCCAGATGCACCATGCGGCCGGCACCGGCGGTGGCCACCATCGTCTCGCCGTACAACCGGTCAGCCCAGAAACGGGCATGATGTGAGATGTAGTCCCGGAACCGCGGCAGATCCGCCTCGGGAAAACGCGCGCAGCAGTTGATGGTGAACATGCGTCGACGGCTGGAACCACCGAAGGCGGCGTGTTTCAGGTTGTGGTCAAACACCGCCAGGTCTCCCGGCCGTGTTTCGAGGGCCACCGCCGGAAGATCGACCCCCTCAATGCCCCATGTTTCCGGGATCTCGCGGATATGCTCCTGCATCGTGTCGGCGAACCAGTCGCCGGCGCGGTGAGTGCCGGGGATCACCCGCAGGCACCCGGTATCCCGGGTCAGTTCGTCCAGGTAGAAGGCAACCTTGGCGAAGCGTTGAGCGCCACCACGGGCCCAGCCGTCGGAGTGCCACGTGGTGTCGCCGGCGTAGTAGTTGCCGTCCGAACCGGTGTAGTTGAAATCCTCCCCCAGTAGGCCACAGAGCACTCCGTGAATGCGGCCGTCGTCGAGCAGCGCACACAGTCGTGGATGCTGATCGACGAAGGGGACGATGCAGGAACGCCGTTCATCGTCGTGGGCGGCGCCGTGGTGCCCGCCCCCGTGCTGCGCCCAGACCTCTTCGAAAGCGTCGGTGATCTCGGCGATCACGTCATCGAGCAGGCCTGGGAAGGTGAGATATCCGAACGTGTCGAACCGCTGCAGTTGCTCGTCGCTGAGGCACAGGTCGGCCATGGCGGTCGCTCTCGGAGAAGGCTTGAGTGGAGGCGCTCTGCTATGGTACGACAACCCCACGTGCCGCGCCTGTGTCTTGCCCGGCCTGGCGGTGTCGGCTACACTCCGGCGCCATGAGTTCTGCCACCCTCACGCCCGGTAGCCCGACCGACGTCGGCCTGTCCGCCGCGGTGCTGGAACGCGCCAGCGGCCTGCTGGCCGACGCCCTCGACGCCGGCCAGATCAGCGCCGCCTCGCTCACGGTGGCCCGCCGGGGACGCCTGGTTCTGAGTCGGGGTTTCGGCCATCAACGGCCGGAGCCGGGGGCACGTGCCGTCGACTCGGAGTCCATCTTCCTGCTGGCGTCGATCACCAAACCGGTCACCGCCGGCGCCATGATGCTGCTCGTCGATCGCGGCCTGGTCTCGCTCGACGATCCGGTGCAGCTGCATCTTCCCGAGTTCCGCGGATGGGACAAGGCGAAGATCCGGGTACGGGACATCCTCTCACACATATCGGGTATGCCCGACATGCTGCCGCAGAATACACGCCTGCGGCAGGCCCACGCCCCCATCGAGCGGTTCGTCGACGGCGCCATTCACACCCGCCTGCTGTTCCGTCCTCATACCAGGTTCCGCTATCAGAGCAAGGGCATCCTGCTGGCCGCCGCCATCATCGAGCGACTCACAGGCCTGCGTCTGCGGGATTTCGAAGAGCAGGAGATCTTCGGCCCCCTGGGCATGACGCACAGCTTCCTCGGCCTGCAGGGCCGAGCCATCGAAGATCTGGTGTGGTGTTCGCCGTCGATGCAGCAATCCCCCGACGCCGTGCGCTGGGGGCAGAACTCACCGTACTGGCGGGACTTCGGCTGCCCCTGGGGTGGCATGCACTCGACTGGTTTGGACCTGACGGTCCTGTTGAGCTGCGTCCTGAGCGGTGGTGTGTGGGGCGACACACGCGTTTTCAGCCCGGCTGCATCCAGGACCATGGTGAGCGATCAGAACCCGGCTCATCTCGATTCGCCTTGGGGAATCGGCTGGGCGCTGCGGGACTCGCGGGTGTGGTCCTTCTTCGGCGAACAGGTATCGGCGCACACCTTCGGTCATGTGGGCGCCACCGGCACCGTGGCCTGGGCCGATCCTGACACGGGACTCAGCTGTGTGTGCCTGACCAACCAGATGGTCGCCGGCGGCGCCCTGCTGCGCCGTGTGTCCAACACCGTCGCCGCCGCCCTTGAAGACTGAGGACGCCTGACCATTGGCTGAATTGAGAAGCAGGACGCTGGGCCATACCGGCGTATCGGTTACCGAACTGGGCGTAGGCGGATATATCGGCGCCCTCACCGACGACTCCGCCTCCGACACCCAGCGGCAGGATGCGGCCATCGCCGCCGTGCAGCGCGCCATCGATCTGGGGGTCCGCTACTTCGACACCTCTCCGGCATATGGCACGGCAGAGCGCTACCTGGGCGCGGCGCTGTCGACGCTGGCGCCAGAGGTGAGATCCCTGCTCACCGTATCGACGAAGGTGGGCACGCACCCCGAACGACGTAACACCTACGGTGTCGACGATGTGCGCTGGTGCTTCGAGAATTCCCGGCAGATGCTCGGTCGGATCGACATCGTCTTCGTCCACGACCCCACGTGTGACGCCCATATGGATACGATCCTGGCCTCCGGCGGCGCTTTCGAGGCGCTGGAACAACTGCAGAGCCAGGGCGAGATTCACGGTTTCGGCCTGGGCAACCGCAGCCACCGCTACCAGCGCCGTGTCATCGATTCAGGACGTGCCAGTGTCATCCTGCCTTCGTACGACTACCATCCGATCCGGCAGTCACTGGCGCCACTGCTCGACATCGCCGGGTCGGCGGATGTGGCCGTCGTCAACGGCTCCCCCTACCAGGCGGGGCTGCTTGCTGGTATCGATCTGGACGAGGCCGCCAGGCGGCGCTCGCCGGATGACGCCGACCTGTTGCGGGCCCGGGCCATCGTCGCCTGGTGTGATCAGCGTGACATCGACGTCGGGGCGCTGGCCGTGCAGTTCAGCCTGCGCGACGAACGTATCGCGACCACACTGGTAGGCCCCCGCACTGTCGACGAAGTCGAATCAGGAGTGCGCCACGCCACCGAGAAACTCCCCGATGACGTGTGGTCGGAGCTGGCCGATCTGCTGGCTGATCTGCAGCCCCCCGCCGCACCCGGTGGTGAGATCCAGTAGCCAGCCACTCTCATACGCGTGGCGCGTCTGTACCAACTCGGCGCGCACCTCGTCTACCATCCACTCCAGCGTCGCCTGTCCTGTTCAAAGGCCGTCAGCATAACAGCCCACAATCCGTGGCATCGTTCCGTCATGTCTTGGGGACCTCCATACCGACTCCTTCCTCCAGTTCAGCCACGCTGGCAAACGCGACGAGCACGCTCGTAACCGCCGGATTCTCCTGCACCCAGTTGATAGCCCGGTGTGTGGGCGGGACCTCTTCCCCCGGCTCACACAACTCCTGCCACGGTCCGTTGACGGTGGGATAGACCAGCGACAGGTTGTCGCGCAGGTCCTCGCCCAGCGGCGCCAGGCGGATCACATCCTCGGGGCCTGCCGTACTCCAGTCCGTCCTCACCTGCCCCTCCCAGGGCAGCCACTGACCGCCCAGGGCTTTCATGATCAGCACTCCCTTGCCTGCCGCCCGCGCCAGATCCAGACCCGGCTCCTGCCAGCGACAGGCCCGGTTGTAGATCACCAGGTCCGCATCCGCATCGGCGTCGGGCCCGGCATCGACATAGGCATGTTGATCGGCCTCATAGTGTCGGATGAGGCAGAGGGACCGCACCTTGCCCGATTCCCGCAGGCCGGAGATCACGTCGCGCGCGGCAGCGTCCGTCATCCAGTTGACGTGGTGCACGCGCAGGATGTCGATGCGTTCCCGGCGGATGTTGCGCAGGTGACCGTCGACGACATCGGCGAGGGTTTCGGCGTCGGGCGCCCCCAGCTTCAGTGAGAAGTGGCGCTCCTGATCCTCACCCTTCAGTTCATCCGGTATGTGGACCTCGTCGCCGTAGCCCATGTCGAACAGATTGACACCCAGCTCGGCGGCCCGCAGGTAGATCCGGCGCTTCTCCTCCGGAGGCGGATGGCCCAGCGCCCCTTCGTACCGCGCCAGCAGTCCCCCCAGTCCCAGCACGCTCAACTCCATGTCCGTCGAGCCGAATCGCCGTCGTTCCATGCCTTGTCTACCTTATCCCCTTTGAACCATCAGTTGTGCGCCCAGGAGAGAATAACCTGAGCGCAGGATGCGCGCCCGGCTGATTCACTCAATGAGTTCGGCGGTCTCGAACTCATGAACATCAGGATGGTGTCATGAAAATTGCTCTCCATGCTTCCGAGTCCGAAGAGCACATGGCCTTTGTCCGCTCTCTTGGACTCACCGACGTCGTCGGTGGCATGCCCGCCGCCATCGACGGGGTCGTTCCCGTCGAAGCCTTCGAACAACGACGCGACCAGTTCACCGGCGGCGGCCTCGACTGGGGGGTGATCGAGAATCTGACACCCACCCTCTACGACGAGATCATGTTCGGCGCACCCGGGCGTGACCATCAGCTGGAGGGGGTGTGTCGAACCATTGAGAACATGGGCAAGGCCGGCATTCCCGTTCTGCAATACCAGTGGATGCTGCTGGGAGGCCTGCGTACCGAGTATTCACCCACCGGTCGCGGCGGCGCCCGTTACCCACGCTTTGACAGTGACATTGCCCGACACATGGCCGCCGCCTGCCTCGACTGGCTGGGCGGGGGCAGTCACCGCTACCCCCACGTGCCCGACCGACCCATGTCGGCCGAAGAAGTCTGGTCCAATCTGGAGTGGTTCCTCAAAGCCATCGTCCCCGTGGCCGAGTCCGCCGGAGTCCGCGTCGCCGCCCATCCCGACGACGCGCCGGTGGCGGAGTACCTCGGTGTCGCCCGGATTCTCATCGATGTCGACAGTCTGCAGCGGGTCATCGACACTGTGCCCAGTCCGTACAATGGCATCGGCTTCTGCATGGGGACCATCGGCACCATGGCCGGCGTCGATGTGGTCGACGCCATCCGACGCATCGGCGGCCAGGGCAAGGTCTTCTTCGCCCACTTTCGCAATCCCCGCGGCCAGGTTCCGTCCTTTGAGGAGGTCTTTCCGGACGAGGGGGACATCGACATGGTGGATGCCGTCAGCGCCTGGAACGACGTCGGCTTCGACGGGGTAATCCGCATCGATCACTGCCCCGGTGTGGTCGGCGACAACGCTCGGGCCGACCGCTCCTTCGCCTTTCAGGTGGGGTATCTGCGGGGGCTTGTGCAGAGCCTCGAGAGCGGTGGGAAGCGAGCCGCAGCATGAAACTGGCCTTGACGGTACGCTACGGCTACGACGAAGAGTTGATCTTCGCCCAGCAACTCGGCGCCGACGCGGTGGTGGTTCGCTTCGACCTGGGTGACCCGCAGGACACGGATCTGGCCCCCGTGGCCAACCGCGTGCAGGTCGCCGGACTGCAGCTGGCGGGTGTCGAGCTGTTCGGCATGTCGGAAGAGTTCCAGCCCTGGTCCGATGGTCTCACCGGCGCCTTGCTGGCCGCCTCGAGCGCCGGCGTCGACACGATCCTCTGCGCCTCTCCCGTGCGGCAGTCGGCAACCCTCGCCGAGGATCTGGAAGCGGTCGTCGCCACTGCCATGGCGACGGAAGTGACGGTGTGTCTCGATTCGGCGCGTCTGCTGCCGGAGGAGCTCGCCTGGCTGCCGGCGGGGAATGTACACGTGGAGCTCGGCATCGGTCTGCCGCCATTGGCGGCCGGACAGACCGTCGGTGCCGACGCCGCCGAAAGAGTGCGGGCGGGCGGCGTCAGCGGGGTACGATTCGAGGGTGGGGGCCAACCCCTCGGTCAGGGCCCGCTCAACGTACCGGGATGCATCGACGCCTTGACGGCGGCCGGATTCGACGGACTCGTCCGCGCCGGCGCCGCGCCCTTGCTGGCTGAGGATGACGACTGGAACCCCAAGGGGGCAGCCAGTGACCTCGGGTACCTGCGCGCCGTGCTGCAGGCCCGGCGTTCCCGGGCTGAGCAATGCCTGTAGATCGCCCCAACATCCTCTTCTTCTTCACCGACGACCAGCGCTTCGACACCATCGCCGCCCTGAGTAATGCCGCCATCCGCACACCCAACCTCGATCGCCTCGTCGGCCGCGGCACAGCCTTTATCGACGCCTATATCATGGGCGGCAGCTGCGGCGCTGTGTGTATGCCGAGTCGCGCCATGCTGCACACCTCCCGCTCGCTCTATCACATCGAGGACCGGGGCAGCCGGATTCCCCTCGATCATGCCCTTCTGGGTGAAACCCTGCGCACCGCCGGCTACGACACCTTCGGCACCGGCAAGTGGCACAACGGCCCCGACGCCCACGCCCGTTCCTTCTCCCACGGCGGCGAGATCTTCTTCGGCGGCATGGGCGACCACTGGAATGTGCCGGCCTGCGACTTCGATCCATCCGGTCGGTACGAGTCGCGCATCCAGCAGACCACCGATTTTCATTCTCAGGCCGTGCGTGAATGGACGGCGGATCACATCGAAGCCGGTGTGCACTCGACCGAGCTGTTCTGTGACGCCACCGTTGACTTCCTGACAGATCGGGCGCGTCGCGACAGTCCCTTCTTCGCTTATGTCGCCTTCATGGCGCCCCACGATCCGCGCACCATGCCCCCGGAATACCTCGCCATGTATCGGCCGGATCGCGTCGAGCTGCCGCCGAACTTCCTCGCCGAGCACTATTTCGACAACGGCGAACTGCGTGTACGCGACGAGGTGCTGGCTGCGATCCCCCGTGATGAGGGTGAGGTCCGCCAGCACATCGCCGCCTACTACGCCATGATCACCCACCTCGACGATCACATAGGCCGGGTGCTGGGCGTGGTCGAGGACCTGGGGTTGCTCGAGGACACGATCGTCGTCTTCGCCGGAGACAACGGTCTGGCCGTGGGGCAGCACGGCCTGTTGGGCAAACAGAATCTCTACGAGCACTCCGTGCGTGTGCCTCTGGTCTTCGCCGGTCCTGGTGTTCCCGAAGACCAGCGGCGCCAGGCTCTGGCGGGCTTGATCGACATCTTCCCGACGTTGTGTGACCTGGCAGATGTGGAAGTACCTGAGTCGGTCGAGGGCGAAAGCCTCGGGCTCTGCTTCGATGACGATGGCGCCTCGGTGCGCGACACGATGCTCTTCGCCTACCGCCATCTCATGCGGGGCGTACGGGATGGCGCGGGCAACAAGCTCATCGAGACCGCCGCCGCCGGGCAGTGTCACACGCAACTGTTTCACCTGGGGCGCGATCCGTGGGAGATGCGGAACCTGGCTGGTGATCCCGAGCACGCCGAGGCAGTGCTGCTCATGCGCCAGGCATTAACCGCCTGGCGTGATGACTTCGGTGACACGCAGCAGGATCAGGGCGCCGCCTTCTGGCCCCAGATGGAATGGGCCAGCTGAACCCACGACGTACGTCCTTCGCTGCATCTTTTATCTTCGGACGCCTTCCACCTCTACATAGAGAGCCGGGATGAAGCGACCGTGGCGAGCATCGGGTGCCGGGTCATCGGTGTGCAGCCACGCTTCCAGACGTGACGTCCCCGAAGGCAGGTCCAGGGACACCATGTCCACGACATGCATCCCCGGCGGCAGTGCCACTTCGTACTCCGCTTCGTCAAGGGCGAGATGGACCGTGCCGGCGGGCACGCCCTGTCGCAGCCGGATCCGCACGTTGAACGGTCCCGCTCCTTGTCGCACATACACCCGCCAGTAGCCACGCAGACCATCACTGCGCCAGCCCTCGGCCCCGTCGAGAGTGCGCCAATCGTTCTGCGTCAACAGGACCGGGTTCTCCTCGTCTGAGCCCAGGTACACCGTGGGCGGATCGAATGTGCGGGCTCCCCGGGTTGTGCCGACGTCATCGAACCACACTTCGTATTCCTGGCGCAGCCGTTCCACCACGTCCGGGTGGGCGACAGCGATGTCGGCCGTCTCGTGCGGATCCCGCGCCAGATCGTAGAGCTCGTCGGCAGCACTCTCGTGGGGACGGGTCACCTTCCATCGCTGCGTGATGGCGGCGTAGTTGCGGTACCGCACGGGGGCGTCGCCGCGATGCCATTGCATGAACACGGTGCGCTCCGGTGACGTCCCCGGCCTCTCCGTCAGTTGTGCTGCCAGGCTGACGCCGTCCACGGGCTGTTCGGGCAGCTGCGCGCCGCAGAGATCGGCAAGGGTGGGCAACACGTCCACCGTCGCCGCCAGGCAATCCACATCCCGCCCGGCCGGCACATGGCCCGGCCAGTGCCACAAGCTGGGCACCTGCACGCCACCCTGATAGACGCTCCCCTTGATCCCGCGCAGGCCACCGTTCCAGCGATGTCGCTCGCCGGCCGGTGCCTCCTGGTTCTGCGCCGAGCCGCAGGGCCCGTGATCGGAGGTGAACACGACGAGGGTGTTGTCGGCCAGATTCAGCTCTGCCAGCTTCGCCTGCACGCGGCCGACGTTGTGATCGATGTTGCTCACCATACCGTAGATCCTGGCGTGAGCCTCGTTGACGCCGGCCTCCCGGTACGGATCCGCCCACTGGTCGGCGATCTGCAGGGGGGTGTGCGGCGCATTGAATGCCAGGTAGGCGAAGAATGGCTCCCCTGCCCGCCGCGTGATGAAGTCGAGGCACTCGTCGGTGAAGACGTCGCTGCAGTAGCCGTTGCTCTGCTCCGGCATCCCGTGGCGCACCACGACGGGATCGAAATAGGACTCGTCTTCCCGCTCGTGATTCTCGTAGCGGTCGCCTGGCTGGCCGATCCCTCCAGCCAGATGTACCAGGCTTTCGTCGAAGCCCAGATCCATTGGCCGTGACGGGTAGTTGTCTCCCAGGTGCCATTTGCCGAAACAACCCGTGGCATAGCCGGCGGCACCCAGCGTCGCCGCGATCGTCGGCTCGCCAGGATCGAGAGTTGTACGACCACAGTACGTGTCGAAGGCGCGGGTGCGCAGGTGCCAGCGTCCGGTGAGAATCCCCGCCCGTGCCGGCGTGCACAGCGGACCCGAGCAGTACCGTGTCAGTCGCGTGCTGGCGGCGTACATGGCGTCGAGCTGCGGCGTCTTCGTCGGCACCGGGTTGCCATGGCAGGCCAGGTCTCCCCAGGCCAGGTCGTCACAGATGATGAAGATGACGTTGGGACGTTTCATGGTCTTCCTCAGTCCTGCTGCAGATCGCCGATCATGTCGATCACGTAGTCGTGCATGGCGCCATTGGTGATCACCGTGTACAGGCTGCTGCCGTCCCAGCCAGCACCGCGCCAGTCGGTGACACGGCCTCCGGCTTCTTCCACCAGCACCATACCCGCGGTGAAGTCCCACAGCTCATCCCCCGAGCAGATCCAGCCATCGCCCATACCGGCGGTGACGAAGCTGAGCTCGACGGCGGTGGAGCCGAGGCTGCGGGGGTAGCTGCGCGGCGCAAAGCGGGACAGAGCGGCACCGTACCGACTGCGATCGGGCGGCGGATAACCGTGGGTCAGGTAAAGGACGGCGAGCTCGGGATCGGCAACCTGCGACACGGACAGCTGCTCCTCGTCGTTGCGCCAGGTGCCGCTGCCGCGTTCGGCGGTGTAGCAGTCCCCCGTCAGCGGATGATAGATAACGCCCAGCTCGACACGCGGTCCCTGCATGAGGGCGATCGACACGGCGAACAGAGGGATACCCCGCGAGAAGTTTGTCGTGCCGTCGAGGGGGTCGACCACCCACAGACCGGCGTCGCTGTCCCTCGTGCCCCCCGCCTCTTCACTGAGGATGTCGTAGGAAGACTCGGCACGCAGCTTGTCGAGGATGATCGTCTCAGCGTCGCGATCGGTTGCTGTCACTTCCCCCTTGCCGCCGGATTTGCGCTCGGCAGCCGCACCGTCGGAAAAGCGGTCAGCGATGAGGGCCCCCGCCTGACGGGCGGCGTCGATGGCGAGGCTCAGATCGGGGCTGGGGGTCGGTCGTTGGCTCACGGCGGCTCCTGGGTTTGCTGAGTGGTCGGCATGGAAGATGGCGCTGTGACCGCATGTCGCCAAACGTGAGCTGTGGGTGACAGCGATGCTGCCCTCCGGTTACACGCGGATTGACGCAAGTCGCCAGCCTGCACTGGACGCACCCGCGGCACGCGGGTTGCAGGTGAAGCCACCATGACCGCTACCGTGATGACTGCCACCACCTTCGGCGTCGAGGCCCGCCTCGTGCATGTGGAAGTCGACACCGATCGCAAGCTGCCCTCCTTCACCCTCGTGGGCCTGCCCGACTCCGCCGTGCGCGAAAGCCGCGAGCGGGTCATGGCCGCCATCCGCAATGCCGGCTTCGAGTGGCCGCGACGGCGGGTCACCGTCAACCTGGCGCCGGCAGACCTGCGCAAGGAGGGTTCCGCCTTCGATCTGGCCATCGCCGTGGGCATTCTCGTCGCGTCAGAACAGATCCGCACACCCACACTGGAAGACTTCGCCCTTCTCGGTGAGCTGTCGCTCGACGGCAGCATCCGTCCGGTTCGAGGTCTGCTGTCCATGGCCACCGGCCTCGGGGAGCGGGACGTCTATGCCGTCATCGTGCCCCGTGCCAATGCCCGGGAAGCGGCCATGGCGGGCGGGCCTGTCGTCTATCCCGCCGCCACCCTCACCGAGGCCGTCGAGATCCTCGAGGGCGGCGTGCGCATCCGGCCATGTGTCGTCGACGCCGGTCAGGCGCTGGCGCGGGACGCTCCCGGTGACGAATACGACTTTGCCGATGTGCGCGGTCAGGAGCACGCCAAGCGGGCCCTGGAAGTGGCGGCCGCTGGTGGCCACAACGTCATCCTCGTCGGGCCTCCCGGGTCAGGAAAAACCATGCTCGCCCGCCGCCTGCCCACCATCCTGTCGCCACCAACGGTCCAGGAGGCCCTCGCCGTCACCCGCATCCATTCGGTGGCCGGGCTCCTGCGACCGGGCCAGTCGCTGATCACGAGACGTCCCTTCCGCGCCCCCCATCACACGATCTCGGACGGTGGCCTCATCGGTGGCGGCCGCGTCCCACGCCCCGGCGAAGTGTCACTGGCCCATCATGGCGTCCTCTTCCTCGATGAGCTGCCCGAATTCCATCGCCGCGTTGTCGAGGCCCTGCGACAGCCGCTGGAGGAGGCTCGTGTCACCATCGGTCGCGCGGCGGCAACGCTCAGCTACCCTTCGCGCTTCATGCTCGTCGCTTCGATGAATCCGTGCCCCTGCGGCTACCTGGGCCATGGACGCCAGGAATGTGTCTGTCAGGCCGTTGCGGTGGAACGGTATCGGACCCGACTCTCCGGCCCGCTTCTCGACCGGATCGATCTGCACGTTTCTGTGCCCGCCGTCGGTTTCGATGACCTGCAGACCGGTCCCGCCGGCGAAGCCTCCTCGGCGATACGTCTGCGCGTTGCCGCCGCACGTCAGCGTCAGCTCGAGCGTTTCGCCAGCGAAGCCTCGCCCGATCTGCTCTGCAACGCCCACATGGATTCTCATCACGTGCGCCGGTACTGTTACCCTCTGCCGCGCGAGGCCGCCCAGCTGCTGCGTGCCGCCCTCGAACGGCTGGGACTGTCGGCGCGGGCGCACGACCGCATTCTCAAGGTGGCCCGCACGATCGCCGATCTGGCCGGCGTCGATTGCCTCGGCGAGACCCATGTGGCAGAGGCTGTCCAGTATCGCGGCCTGGATCGACCCCTGATGAAATGAGGCAGGAGCCACCACCCCAGGCGACGCTCGTGTGTAGATTCACCTGGCCATGCCATCCCCCCCCCGCTCTATTGTTGCTGCTGCTCTTGCTGGTGCTGACGAATCAGCCCCTCCACGCCTGCGTGGAGCGCACCTACTCCTCCCGGGCCGTAGAGCAGAGATCCGGCGTCCTGCTCTATTCCGAGCGGTACACGGACGTTGTCTGCAACGACTTCCCTTTCAGTTCTCACGTTGTCTATCTGGGCCCGTACGGCGATACCCTCGCCACCAAGTCCCTCGACTTTTCCCGACACCTCATCAGGCCGGATGTCACACTTGACGATCGCCGTACCGGGTATCGCGAGGGGGCCATTGTTCGCGGCGACTCGATCGAGATGTTTCGGCGGCTGGATCACGACGCCCCCGAATACCGCCGTTCCAGCCGGCCCGACCGGCTGGCCGCCATCAATGCCGGCCTCGACCACGCCATCCGCCGCTACTGGGACCTGCTGGCCGCCGGCTCGAGAGTCGAATTCGACTTCGCCGTGCCCGATCGACTGCGAAACTTTCACATCCGAGTCCGACGACTCGGCGAACCGGCCGACACGCTGCAGCTCCGGATCGAACCGGCCAGCTGGTGGTTGCGCTGGGTCGTGCCCGGCATCGACATGACCTACGATGCCCAGACCCGCCGGGTCCTGCTCTACGAAGGCGTCACCGACATGCGTGGTGACGGCGGTCGACGGTACCGCGCCCGCATCGAGTTCGACTACGGAGGGCCTCGCCGGGAGCCTTGACCGGGGGCCCAACGTCGCGGCTACTTACCCGCATGGCGACCCTCTATCTGATCGATGGCAGCTTCGAGCTGTTCCGCTGCTTCTTCGGTGCCCCCCGGGCCCAGCGCTCCGACGGCAAGGAAATCGGCGCCGTGCGCACGCTCTTCGGCACGACGCTGGCGTTGTTGCGGGAAGAAGCCCTGACCCATGTGGCCGTGGCCTTCGACGATGTGGCCCTGCTGGAGGCCCGCGAGCCGGAAGACACCGAGCTAATCCAGGCCCAGTACGATCTGGCGCGGGAGGTCTTCGCCGCCCTCGGTGTGACCGTGTGGACCATGTCTGGGTTCTCCGCCGATGATGCCCTGGCCACGTCCGCCCACCGTTTCGATTCCGACCCGTCTCTGACACGCATCGTCATCTGCTCCAGCGACAACGACTTCGCCCAGTGCGTTCGCGGCGAGCGCATCGTGCTCTACAATCGGATCAAGCGGATCATTCTGAACGAGGCAGCGGTGCTGGAGAAGTTCGGCGTGCCCCCCGAGCGCATCCCGGGTTGGCTGGCCCTGGTGGGAGACAAGTCAGACGGTATCCCCGGGATTCCGGGCTTCGGGCCGAAGGCGGCTTCTGCCGTGCTGCGCCGCTTCGGCCGACTGGAAGATGTGCCGCTCGAGGCGACGGCCTGGGAGGCTCTCGACGTTCGGGGAAGCCGGAAGCTGGCCGCCACGTTCATCGAACGTCGCCAGGAGGCCATCGGCTATCGGGACCAGGGGATCAAGCGTCTGGACGCACCCCTCGGTGAATCGCTGGAAGAACTGCGTTGGTGCGGCGCCGACGGGCCAGGGCTTGAGGCTCTGGCACGGGCTCTGGAGAATGACGGGTTCCTGCGGCGGCAGATCCCGCTGCGTGGTGCCTAGTCTGCGCCGGTTCAGCTCATGGGGAGGTGCGACAGGTTCATCATCACCGAGCGGAAGTGGCTCATCAGATTCACCTCGTGACTGCAGGCAGGGCACGTCAGGCGCTCGCCGCCGCGGACATCGACAAAGCTGCACTTGGTGAAAGCGGCGTGGCGCTTCACCTCGTCAACGCTCCCGGCGTCCTCCTCGGTGCGATCGATCCGTTCCCAGTCTACGGTGCTGCCCGTACTGGTGCGGAACAGCTTCTGCTTGGGTACGTAGGCCTTGAACCGCTTGCCGCAGGTGCACGTGTACAGAAAGCCGATCGCCATGGTTCCATCCCCCGGTCGGGTGCCAGATCTGCCGTCAATGTACACCCCGGAAGGGCCTCCAGAAACGCGGCATTTACAGCGCGTTGCACGATTGCTGCCGCTCTTGTCTGTATTTTCTTCATCAACGTCGGGCTTCGATGAAACCGTGCAGCAGGGAGGCTTTCGGGTGCTCCGGTTCGAGTGCCAGAACGCGGCCAAAACAGGTCGCCGCCAGGGCCGGATCGTCGAGTTCGGCCGCCGCCAGCAGTCCCAGCTCGAGCCAGAGACGCGTATTGCCCGGGTCGAGGCCCAGCGATCTCTGCCATTCGCTGGCGGCTTCTCCAATCCTGCCAAGACGGCGGTACGACCAACCGAGACGACGGCGATAGTCAGCGCCATCGACGACGGTAGGTGAGATGTCCATCGATCGCCTTTGCAGCCGGGCGAAGTCCTCCACCTTGCCGGCCTCGAGAGCCGCCAGCGCGCCGCGAAGGATCGCTGAGGCGATCACGATACGGGAGGAGTTGTCCGGCGCCGGCACGGCGCGAGCCCCACGCACCCGCCATATCTCGATGGCAGGTCCTGCCTGCCTCAGGTCACCGAAGTCTGAGACGGGTATGTAGTAGGCATCGATTGGATCGAACTCAGGGGGGTCAGCCACATCCCAGCCAGCCGGTGTGAAGCGTGCCTGGCGCTGCGCGACGGACGGCAACTGGCCGACAAAGCTCGAGTCGAGTCGCACCGGTGACAGAGGGTGGTCATTGGTCAGCACATAGTCACACTCCGACTCGTCGATGACGCGCAGGTTGCCGCTCTCGAAACGTCGCCAATCGGCCTGCAGTGCGTACCGATAAACCGGCCGCTCCGGTCCGGAACGCTCCAGGTACGGCAACAGGCGGCGCAGACCGGTGGCGCCGTTCTGCGCGACGTAGCGACGCACCTGCCACCAGGTACCAGCCTCCGTCACCAACGGCGGATCAGCTGACCAGCTGCCGAAGTTGCACAACCTCGCACCTGCCGGGACCCGCTCCTCGAGCCAGTCCACGGCCTGCTGTCGCGTGTCCTGTGAGTGTAGAACGTCGACGATGCGCAGACTCGCGTAGGCCGGGGGCAGGGCGACAAGGGCCAGGCCCGCTGCCAGCATCCAGCGCTTCGACCCGGTCCGGGTGGCGATCCACTCCAGTCCACCGGCAGCCAGAACGCACTGCAGCATGGCCAGCGGCAAGGCGTACCGGGCGAACACCAGCGGCGAAGCGCCGACCACGAGGTAGTAGCCGATCCAGCTTGTGGCCAGCACCCGTTGTCGTACATCGCCGCCACGCAGCGCCAGCACCAGACCGACCACCAGAGCCGCCAGCCCCGGCCTGCCGAGGTTGACCCGCAGACTGAAGAGGATATGGTGGATCCAACCGGGTCCCTGATCGGCCAGGCCCGTTCGCGCGTGTGTGACCAGGTCGCCGAACCCGGCGAGAAACGCTGCCGGCGTCAGCACGATGTACGGAGACCCCGCGAGGAAGGTGGCCACCGTCGCCCCGCCGGCGATCCACAGACGGCGGTCCACGAGTGAGCGGCGCAGAGACACATGAGCGACGACGATGGGGATCGCCGCCAGGGCACCGTGATACTTCGTCGATGCTGCCAGCCCTGCCAGGACACCGGCCCACAGATATCCTTTCGTCCCCGGGTGTGAGACGAGTCGCACAGCGGACCAGGCGGCGGCGACATACCACATCGTCATCGGCACATCCAGGCCGGCCACCGGGCTCTGCCGCACCGGAAGGACCGCTACGGCCGACAGTCCCAGTGCGATCAGTCCCGCCCGGCGGCCATAGATCTGCCGTGCCAGCCCGGCCACGAGCAGCATCGTCACACCACCGCTGAGGGCGTTGACCCAGCGTGCCAGCAGCAGGGCGGCCTCCGGACGCCAGAAATACTGAATACCCAACCACGAGTTCAGCGACACATCCGGAGGGGCAAGGGCCAGCCCCCTCAGCAGCTGCAGCAGCGCCAGGACGTAGGTGTGGAAATAGGGGTAGTAGAAGACCTCAGGGGCAGGGTCACCGAGGGCGACCAGCAGGGGCCAGAAAGCCGCGTTGAATTCGTCGGGATGCGGCACCGGCGCACCCACCAGCAGCGGTACGAGTCGCAGAGCACTGCCGGCCAGAACGAGCACCGTCGACAGCATCGCTGACCTTGTCAGGGCGCCGGGCACGCTTCGCCCCGGTGGTAGCGGGCGATGAGATCTTCGTCGAGGAACAGCTCCCGACGGGTTCCCGGTTGAATCGGTGCTGACATGGTGTTCAGTCCGTCAGGGCGCTGCGGATCGCCGCCGCAAAGTCGTCCACATCCTCGGGCGTGGTATCCCACGAGGCCATCCAGCGGACCTCGTGGGTCTCGGCATCCCACACCGCCATACGCCAATCCTGCCGCAGCTGGGCCAGGGCCGTAGCGGGCAGACGGGCGAAGACAGCATTCGACTCCTGGGGATGAGTGAACTCCAGCCCTGGCAGATCACCCACCGACTCGTGCAGGCGGCGCGCCATGCTGTTGGCGTGTTGCGCCATCTCTCGCCACAGTTCGTCGGTGAGCAGGGCCAGGAACTGGGCGCTGAGGAAGCGCATCTTCGATGCCAGCTGCAGTCCCTGCTTGCGCGTGTACGGCATCTGCGGTGCCAGCCCCTGGCTGAGTACGAGCACGACCTCGCCTGCGAGCAAGCCGCATTTGGTCCCACCGAAGCTCAGCATATCGACGCCGACGTCGCTGGTCACAGCGCGCAGCGGCACGTCGAGGGCCGCCGCCGCGTTGGCCAACCGGGCTCCGTCCATGTGCAGCAACCAGCCACGATCGTGAACGGCCTCTGCCAGGCGCCGTACCTCATCTGGTGTGTAGACGGTACCCAGCTCGCTGGCCTGCGTGATCGACAGCACCCGCGGCTGCGACTGATGGGGCATACCGTGACCATCGGCTACCTGCGTCAGCGACGCCGGCTCGATCTTGCCGTGCGGCACACCGAGGACGAGGACACGGCAGCCGGCAAAGCGCTCGATGGCGCCACATTCGTCGAAATGTATGTGCGATGTGCCGGCACAGATCACGGCCTGGTGCGGTTCGATGATGCCGGCGGCACTCATCACGTTGGCGGCGGTGCCGTTGAACACGGGAAAGGCCCGGGTGTGGGAGCCGAAAAGCTCGCGGAAACGAGCCTCCAGCTCCTGCGTCCATGCATCCGCTCCGTAGGAAGGTGCGTGCCCCGTGTTGGCCTCGGCGATGGCCGCCAGAACCCGCGGATGGATACCGGCCTCATTGTCACTGGCGAAGTGACGGACGCGTTCAGTCATGGTCACATGTTCGGTGAAAGGGTTGGCTCGACGCAAGGGTGCAAGGTTTGCACCCGGTGTACATCCGGTCTGCACTTTTACGTCGACTCAACACCACTGACGGAGTCGGACGAAGGGTGGACGGAAAAACGCCGTCTATCATAATAGATATAGGCACTGGCACGCCCCTTGCATATGCGGGCCCAACCAACGTTCGCTTCAGCCACATTCGATTCACGGATGCTTTGCGCCGCCTTCGGGCGACAATGGAGACCAGAGATGCAGCTTGCACCAAAGGTCGCAGACAGAAGCATCCCCAGGGAAGGAGACGTGACGTGTTTCAACGCCTGACGGGTATCGCTTCACAGATCGCTCCGGTGATCGACGAGGTGGGTATCGAGTTCTGACGCAGAACTCAGCGCCCTCTCTCCGATCCCGCAGCAGTGGGACGGAGTAGACGGGCTTCATCATCCGATATGATGACGCAGGGACCGTCCTCCACAGGACGGTCCCTTTTTTGTAACCCGGCGAACGATGGAAGTTCGCCGCCAACGCAGGAGAGATGGAAACGATGCGACGAGAATTGCTGAACCAGGCCCTGGTATACGGCGTGGTCACCTTTATCGTCACCCTCGTCTTCCCCTTCATCGGCTACTTCTCCTAGAGAAGATCCCGTTGCAGGAGCGAAGAGGGTGCCACAGAAACCACATGAACTCGAGGAGTGCGACATGAAGGCCAACCATCTGTATCACACGCGTGCCGTCAACGGCCTGCAGCGTGCGTTATGGTGGGTGTTCGCTCTGTCGGTGGCCTATGCCGTCGCCACCGACCCCGAGCATCTCTTCGCCATCCCCCGCTGAAAGCTAGATGTCGTGCCTCAGAGATAGGTCGGCGAATTCTGGCGTCGAGACGCCGGGCTCACAAGGCGCGCGATCGATGTGGGTCAGTGGACCCACAGAGTGAGCGCAACGCAGTGAGCACGGATGGCTCGGCGGCAGAATGTTGACGGATCTCTGAGACACGACATAGAGGACGACCGGTCCCATCCGTGGACCGGTCGTCCCGGCACCATCAGGACGTTCCGCCCTACAGAACCCCGAAGCGCTGTTCCAGATCCACTGGCAACCCCGTGCGCATCGACTCGTAGCCTGCCTCCACGACGGCGAGACTGCGCCGCTCGGACAGACCGGTCGTCGGGCCTTCGACGCCTGCCACTGTCGCCGCAAACGCCTCCAGCTCGAGGGCATGCTCCGAATGTCGTGCAGCCGGGATATCGACGAGGGTTCCATGGTCTTCGTCAGTGAAAATCCGACAGCCGGCAGGACCAGCGTGCAGACTTCCACGATCCCCGTGTAACACGTAACCGGCCAGCATGGGTGGAATTTTCGTTTCCGCCGTCTGCAACAGTTGCACCATCAGACCGGAGTCCAGCGTAAGGGTGGCACTCACCGTGGCTTCCACGTCATCACGCTCGAAGGAAGCCGCTCGGTGCTGATGCGCGTAGACCACGGCGACCTCACCGAGGACGTAGCGCATCTGCGCGATGGTGTGGATTCCATGCAGGGCCCAGGTCCCGGTGCCACCGTGTTCTGGTTGAGCCAACCAGGCGCGCCGATCCGGATACCCGTACGCCGGTGCCCGGAATCCGGCACTCACGCTGGCCGCGGTCAGCTCACCGATCCATCGGCCCTGGCGCACAACGTCACGTAGAAAGGATGCTACAGGCTGATAGGTGGCACTCTCGGCCACATACAGACACACATGGGCTTTGGACGCCGCATCGATCATCCGTGTGGCCTCATCCACATCCATGGACATCGGTTTTTCGACGAGGATGTGCTTGCCGGCCTCCGCGGCGGCCACGGCCTGCTCACAGTGAAACCGATGGGGGCTGCAGATGGATACGGCATCGATGTCGGGATCGGCGAGGATCTCCGGCAAGTCGGAGCAGATGCGTTCGACGCCCAGTACCTTGCTTCGGTCCGTCAGGTGGTCGACATCGGGATCGACAAGGCAGACGACCTGGAGCGTACCGTCCCCCAGTTCCCCGACGCTCTCGGTCTGCCTCGTTCCGGCCCAGCCGACGCCGACGATGGCCAGGCGCAGTGCCGCCCCTGTCACACGCCGCCCCGAATGCTGTCAGCAAACGGCTGCGGCATCCGCGTCCGCTCTTCGTCGATGATCTTGCGCACGGCACTGGCGTGACGGTCGGGCATGCCATGTCGATCTCGCGACAGACGATCACCGACGAATTCTTCATATGGCACGGTGGCCGCCACGTCAGCCACGGAGATCCCGGCTGACAGTTGCTCACGGACTCGCTGCCGTACACCGAGCAGATAGTCGGCCCCCCAACGCAACCAGTCGCCTACCTCAGCACCACGCACGACGGGACCGTGACCGGGAACCAGCACGTCGATGTTCATGTTTGCGAGGGAGCGCAGCGATGCCTCCAGGATGCGGCCGTCGCCATCGCCCAGGGCCGGCACGATTCCTGTGGCGGCGCAGTCTCCGGCGAGGAGGACGCCGCAGTCCTGCACCAGCACGCTGATCCCGTCGATGCTGTGACCGGGGGTGCGCAGCAGTCGCAACGTTCGTCCCCCCAGATGCACCTGCAGCTCATCGGAGAACGTCACCGTCGGCCATGGTACTCGCGCCCTGGCCTCGTCCTCCTTCACCTGCCAGCGCTGTGCCCACGACGGCACCTGGCGAGCCATGACCTCTGGCGTCAATTCATGGGCGATGACCTCGCCCTCGCCGAGGGCAGCTGCCCCCCATACGTGGTCGCTGTGTCCGTGGGTGTAAATCAGGCGGTCGGGCTCGTGACCCCGACCTCGCAGATGGGTGGCCATGGCGTGTCCGTCGGCCGGATCACCGCCGCCGTCGACGGCTGCTGCCCCGGTGTCGCCGAAGACGAGGGCACAGGTGCCATCGGCCCAGTTGTGCCTGTAGACGACGACACCCGGCACGATCTCTTCAAAGGCTGAACCTGCAGCCGCGCCCGGTTTCAGGTTGACGCCGTGCACCGGTCGACGATGTCCATCACCTCCTGCACCGCCGCCTGGCCAAGACCGTCGCGGATGACCTCGACACGCTCCTGGGTCACGCCGAGCACGCGCAGCACGGCTGCGTCATACTCGCCCCGCTCTTCGACGAGAGTGCCCATGCCCAGATCCTTGCACAGATTGTCGGCGAAATTCACCAGCGCCAGCAACGAACTTGGGATGCTGCCTGGCTGGTGGTGGGTTCCCACGCAGCGGGCCAGGTCCTCACGCATGGGGGCGCGCATCATCAGCAGCTGTCCGAGTTGCTCGTGGCTGACCACGTCACCGAGACGGCTCTCGGCTTCACGGAAATTGATCTGCGCTCCAGTACTCAGGTTGGCGAGGCGATCGAAGTGATCCCAGAAGAAGAACCCGAGGACCAGCTTGCCGATATCGTGCATCAGAGCCGCCACCCAGTACTCGTTCACCGAAACTTCATCTTCGTCGATCTCGACGAGGCGCTGGGTGAACAGCCGGTCGGCGATGTGGGCACAACCCACGGAGTGGACCCAGAAGCGGCGCAGATCGAAGCCACTTTCCTCGGGTTTGATGAGCCCGTTGATGAGCTTGATCTGCAGGGCCAGGCTGCCGAGTTTGCGCCGCCCGAGGCGAACGATGGCGTCGCCCAGGCCCCACTCGCCGTGCTGGCCGACACCGGCGAAGGTGGGAGTGTTGACCACCTGCAGCAGTTTGTGCACGATGGCCGGATCGGAGCGCAGGACCTCCTCGAGTTGCGCCGACGTGGAATCGTCATCGTGAACGACCTCGAGGATCCGCATCACGACTTCGGGTAACGTGGGCAGCGTGTGCAGGTGGCTGACCCGCTTCTCCACGCGCTGTTCGAGAACACGGAAGGACACGTGCTGGGCCCGTTCCCACAGGCCGCCGATGCCGTGGGCTTCGAAGATCGGTGCCAGAGCGTCACGCAGAATCGCTCCGCCATGCTCGGGAATCGTCTCGAGGGGGATCAGGTGCAGTTGTTCGACCTCGTGCGCCAGATCGCGGTGGCTGTCGACCAGTGGCCGGGACAGCAGGGCGATGAGAGGCAACGTCCCGTCACGGGTGAGCCGGCTGACGGTGGCCGCCGCCAGCGGTTCGTCCCCGAGAAAGAGGACAAAGGCTACGGCCTCGCCGCGCTCGGCAACCATGCCCGCCGCTTCTTCGGGCGAGCGGGCAAGCATCATGTTGAAGCCGTAGAAGTAGTTGAGGATGAGGCCCAGTTGCCGCACCAGGTCGGGGCCTACCCCTTCCTGTTCGACGATCAGGCCGAATTCCTCATCGGGCGCGGGTGCTGGCTGATTGCGGCTCATCGGACTCCAAACATAGCGAATCCATTATATACGCCCTTGAGGGGTTCGCCGGATGTGACCCGCATCACCGGACGCCCGGGGATCCCCATCTAGAACACCGTCGCCAGTTGCGCCCCGATCATGTGATCGGCGTCGTCCGGGGCATCATGTCGCCAGTTCAGCTGGACCACGCCCTTCAGATGTGTAGCCCGGGTCAGGTAGTACTCCAGACCTGTCTCCACGCGGGTGACGTCATAGTCCCAGGCGATGTCGGCGCCCGTACCATCGTCGATCTCCCCGTAGTTGATCCGGCCGGCGCGCAGCGATCCATTCAGACCGGGGCGCAGCCCCACGATACCTTCCACGTACCCACCCATGTTGGTCAAGGCATCATCGCCGGGCACCAGGTTCGGCACCTCCCAGCGGTTGCGCATCAACTCCGTGGTGAATTCCCAGCGACCGACGCTGTACGCGGCGTCGAATCCCATCAGCAGCTGTTTATAGTCTTCCACCGACTTGCCTTCCGGGAAGGCCGGACTTTCGGCGGCGCCCGACTCCAGATACGGTCCCCAGGCAGCGGACAGACCCAGCTGCAGCCCCATGCTGGGCTGGACACCGATACGGCCGACGAGTTGCGCCCCATCGTTGTCGCTCGCCGCCGGATTCGACACGGCCCCCTTGGTCAGGGCCAGGGCGAAGGCCACGTGCGGTGTCGAGCCGAACAGCTGCACCCCGGTATTCCAGCAGGCGTCGTAGATCGTCGGCAGGCCACGGGTCTGGTAGGCGGCGGTGGCTGAGTTGCGCCAGGCCAGCTGCTGGGCTGCGTTGGCCGGTACCGTGTTGCCGCGCACCGAGGAGAAATACTGGTAGATGAGCGGAATACCGATGAGGGGGTTCACCGTGGCGAAGGAACGGGAGGCGAAGCGACCGTACGGCGTGGCCATCTTGCCCACCTGCAGATTCAGAGCCTCGCGACCGCTGACCTGAGAGAACACCACATAGGCCCCCTCCATATCGAAGTGCCCCAGACCCTCGTCCCACAGGATCGTCGTCAGCACGGTGACACCGTCGGTGACCTCAGCATCGGCGAACAGCCTGGCTCGCACCAGGCTGAACGGAGACTGCCCTTTCGGTGTCGTGTTCAGCGTGGCGTTCTCTTCGCCCTCTTCCTGGGCGACGTCCACCTTGTGGGCGATGTCGAGCGACCCGGACCACTGCACCTGTGCCGTTGCCGGCCATGCCAGGAGCCAGCCGAGCGCCGACAGAGTGATCAGGCGTGGGAGGCTACCCATCCTGTGCCTCTTCATCGTACGCGACGTCGGCGACCTCGATCTTCTCGGACAGCCCCTTGAAGGCCATCGCTTCGCAACTGAGCACGCGCGCCGGTGTCCTGAGCTGTTCGAGCAGAGCCGCCGGCAGCAGGAGTTGGCCCGGGCCGGCGACCTGCATCAGTCGTGCCCCCAGGTTGACGGTGACGCCGATGGCGGTGTAGTCCATCCGGTTCTGTGCCCCCATATTCCCGAGAATGGCCGGCCCGCAGTTGATGCCGATATGGATCGGCCGGGGATCGGAGGCGTGCTCCACCTCGACGCGGCGCATGATCTTCTGGGCACAATCCACGGCGCGGTCGAGGGCCTGGACACCGGTGAACAGAGCCATCATCTCGTCCCCGACGAACTTGTCCACCGAGCCTTGCGTCTGCTGCACGATCTCCGCCTGAAATCCGAGATAACGGTTCAGCATGGTGATCACCTCTTCCGGTTCACGCTTTTCGCTGAAGGGCGTGAACCCCCGGATGTCGGTGAACAGAACCGCCAGTTCGTGCCGTGAGCCTCCCAGCGGTACGTCGACGCCATCGGTCTGCTGGATCATGTCCACCGTATGCGAGCCGACGTACTTCATCAGCTGCAGACGCTCGCGCAGGTTGACGATCATGTCATTGAAGGTGCTCGTCAGCAGGCCGATCTCATCTTTCGTCGTCGGCCGCAGTGTCACCGACAGATCCCCTTCAGTGACCTGATTCATGCCACCCACCAGGTCGAGGATCGGCTGCGTCAGACGGCGCCCGAGCCCGAGAGCCAGCACGACGGTGATCACGAGACTCAACGCCCCGGTGACGAAGATGCTGTCGCGCATCTGGGTAATCAGGCCCAGCTCGCGTGACTTGATCGCTGTGGCCACGTAGTAGGCCGGCACGCCGAAGCCGAGGGGACTGAGGAAGGCGAAGACCTCCCGACCGGCAAAACTGCCTTCGAAGACATCGCTCGTCTGCAGGTCAGCGATCACCCCGGCGACCAGAGGCGCCGCCTCGGCACGGAAGCTGTCGATGTGGGTCACCGTAAGCCCCTCTGCGGTGGTGACCAGCAGCTCCTGACCAGCGAGAAAGGTGATGTCGATCTCCGACTCTCCCTTCAACTCGCTGGCCACGTCGGCTCGACTCAGGCTGGCTCCCAATGTCAGTGTGCCGATGAGCGTCTCGTAGTTGATCAGCACCGGAACCGTCGCCACCTGGAACAGTCCGTCCGCCGTGTGCCACAGTTCCGGCAGGCCAGCGTTTGGACGTTCGTCGCCGCGCAGGACCCGGACGATGGACTCGCGATCCGTCAGATCCTCACCGTGCCGCTCTTCATCACCGAACCAGGCCAGCAACCGACCCTCGGCGTCGGTGACGATCAGTATCTCCGCCCGTGTCATCAGTGCCATGTCGCTCACCGCCTGGTAGACGGAAGCCGGATCGTCGAGGCTGACATTGGCCTTGAAAGAGGGGTTCTCTCCGATCAGGGCGGCAGCGTCCCGCAGGCTTTCGTAGCGCAGCCACTGGGCCCGTTGAAAGACCCGCTCGGTCTGGCCGAAGTCGAAGCGCACTTTTTGCAGAATGGCGGCGCTCAACGACGATGTCACCTGGGCGAGCACACCGGTAAGCACCACCGCCGTGAGTCCGGCGAGAAGGACGAACAGTTTTCTGCGGATAGAGAAAGTCACGGCAGATCAGCGGCCAAAGACGAAGGTCTGGGTCATGGGCACACCTCCGCCGACTTCGATCTGGCGCTCGAGGTCGTCGTGTTCGGGGTGGTAGGCGTGCAATCGATACCGCCCCTCCGGCAGGGCCTCGAGGCGGAAGCTGCCTGTCGAGTCGGGCCGGGTGAACCACGGCGTGCCGAGGACGAGTACCGTGGCATTCATCTGCGGATGGATGTCGCAAAACACTTCAACTCTGCCCGTGTCATTGAAGGCCTGTCCGGCGACGACTCCTGTCGGTTTGCGTCCGATGTCGAAATCGTTGGGTCGCGACAGGCTGAAAACGTTGTGGTAGAATCGGTCTTGGTTGACGAACTCCACCGTGGCTCCCACCGTGATGGGCAGGACGCGGGGCCAGAATCGGGCCATCTTCTGGTCCATACGAGCAGGTGCGGGCGCCGCCTGCAGGGGGGGATCGAAATCAAGGGCGTGGGCGCCGATGATGACATCGTCGTACCGTGAGCGGGGCGTGGCGACCTTTTCCTGGCCTCTGCGATTCGGCGCCAGGCGGTTGCGGTAGAGGCTGCCCCGGAAGGAGCGCTCCTTGGTCTGCGATGGGGGCAACACCACTGAGCCGGCAATCGTGCCCGTCTGACCCCATGCGGTTCCGGAGCGGAGACAGAGCCCTGCCAGGAGGGCGACAACGAGGTGTAACTTGTTGGAATTCATGGTGAGTAGCGCAAAGATACTGCTGTGTGTAGCGCACCTTCAAGCGGCAGGGCGGTCCCCGTGACCGGCGTCAACGGCCACGACAGGAACTGGCTGGACAGCCTGCGCGATCCGCTGCCGGCGCTGACGATCCTGGCGGGTCTCCGCCTCGACCTGTTCACACAGATCGTGGACCGGCCGCGCACCGTTGCCGATCTGTCCGCCACCTTGCTCTGCGACCCGCGGCGCCTCGACGCCCTGTTGCGCAGTCTGGTGGGACGAGAGCGTCACGGCGGCTTTCCTGCGGGGCCTGCATCCGGAGGCTGTGGCCACCGGACAACTGCTTGGACGCCTGGGATGGCTCGATGGTTGCCGCAACATCGTCGACCTCGGTGGAGGTTCCGGAAGACTGGCCGTCGCCCTGCAGCGGCACCTGCCAGGTACGCGCGTGCGCGTGCTCGAACGCCCGGCGGTGGCCCCGGTGACACGCCGGTTCGTCGCCGCCGAAGGTGGCCACGTCGAGGTCGTTGAAGGTGAACTGATCGAAAAACGTCTGGCTCGACGACGGCCGCGGCGCCCGGCGCGGTATCAGAACGTGAAGGTCGTGTTCTGATAACTCTCCGGCAGGTCGGGCAGTCCATCGGTGAATTCGACGCGCGTCCCTGTCTCGCAGCTGCGGTAGAAGGCCAGCCCCAGACCGACGTTTTCCAGACCGTTGCGGCCGCTGTTCTCCGGCTCTTCCACCTCGCCGTGTACCGCCGCCAGCAAATCCTCCAGCTCGACGGTGTACGGGTTGTTGGTCTCGGCAGCCACCTCTTCCGGCTCTTCCTTCTCGGGACGATACAACAACACTGGTTGTCCCCAGCGGTCGAAGCGGAGCCCTCCCTCGGTACCGCCGATCCAGTAGCCGCGTGAGGGCACACCGACGGCGCTGCCGGTACGCGCCGTCACCAGCGCCCCGGACTCGAAGCGCACCAGGCCCTGGACGATCTGCGGCGACAGATAGCCGTCGTATTCCTGGTTGCCGGCGATATCGGCACTGACGCCGGCGACGGTACCGAACACCGAGCGCGTGCAGTCCAGTTCGTGGATGAATCCCTCCAGCACACTGCCACCGGAGTTGCGGGGATCATCCCGCCAGTGCCCTGACCAGCGTGCCTCATCGCCGGCGCGACGCGGCTTGGCCGCACTGGTTCGATCGAAGCTGCCCGAGACCGGCATACCGATAACCCCTTCGGCGATGAGGCGGCGCACAGTGCGGAAGGTGCCGAAGAAGCGGATCGTATGGCCGATGGCCAGCTTCACCCCCGTGGCGGCGCAGGCGTCGATCATGGACTGGCAGTCCGTCAACGTCAGCGCCATCGGCTTCTCGCACATGATGTGCTTGCCAGCAGCGGCGGCACGCAACACCAGGTCGGGATGGCTCGTGGTCGGCGTACCGATGATGACCACGTCGATGTCGGCACCCAGCAGTTCGTCGAGATCGGTCACCGCCCGGGCGTTCGCCTCGACAGCCCGCCTGTCTGCCGCCGACTTATCCAGGTCGAAGACCGCCTCGATCTGACTGTACGCCTGGGCCTCTACCGCCTGGATCCAGGTTCCTGCGATGCTGCCGCAACCGATGAGTCCGATCTTGTGTTCCATGTTCGCTCGCTTCGGGAATGACTACTTTGTTGTCGCCACATAACTACGACAGCCGGCACCTTCCCCGCCACGCGATACCGATGGATGACACGTGCCCTCCGACCTCGACAAGGCGTTGGCCGAAGCCCTGGCCAATCTCGATGAGATCTTCGCCCGCTACGACGAGGCGGCTGCGGAGCTGATACGTGTCGCCCGCCTCGACGGTCACTTTGCCGGTCGCAAGGCGGATGATCTGGAGTGGCCGCCGAGCCATGACGAGAACGGCAACCCGGTCGGTGTGGACGGTCTGGAGCGACGGGCCGAACTGATCGCCGAAATCCACGATGGCATCCCGCCGCGGCGCAACCGCCGTCTGGTAGACGCTCACGATCGCTACGCGCAGCTGCGGCCGGCCTACCTGCGTGCCACCCGCCTGTTTCTTCAGGTGCAGCGTCAGTTCGTCGCCCACGAGGCCGGCACTGAGCGCGACTTCGGCGAGCTCTACGGCACCGTCTACCTCGAAGCTCTGGCGCGGGAAAACCCGGTTCCACTGGATGAGGGGGAGGCCGCCCTCGTGGAGTTCAAAGTGGCGCGCGCACCGTTGGCCCATGCCGCCTCCGTCATCGACAAGATTCGCCCGGGACCCGGGGCCGACGACCCGCGCTGGGCAGCGACCTACCAATGGGACCTTGACGACGGGCAGGGCGAGGGCAGCCTGCGCGATCTGCTGACGCAGGTATCGGAGAGCGTCGTCGACTTCCTTGCCGCCGGTGAGCACCTGGCGATCCGTTACAACACGTTCAGCAACTTCATCTGGTTCGGCATCTCGGTGTGGAAGGTGGTGACCGAACTCGAGCTGCTCACCTGCAGACTGCGAGGACGGGCGCGTGACGCCTGGGTCGACAAGCTGGAGAGCTATGTTCGCCTGGCGCAGGGCATGCTGCTCAAGTTTCTCAAGGCCCACCTGGAGGATCCGGCACAGATCCGACCCACCGACTACTGGTACGGTCAGCAGTACAGCTACCTGACGCGGGACATGATCGACCTGATGCACGAGCTGGTCCGCAACGGCGAGCGCCTGCGCTCGCGCTACGGACCCCAGTTTGCCGCCGTTGAGTTGCCGCCCCTGCTGCGGGGCGCTTCCCAGGGCTCCTTCCATGAGTTCGCCCACGTGGGGAGGCAGGGCTCGGTGTCTCGATGGATCCGTGGGGGACGACTGCTGAAGTGGGTGGGGGCCTTCCGCTCGGCGGCAAACCGGAAGAAGAAGCTGCACCGGAGCGGTCTTGCCGAGGCCGAACGCCAGCAGGGCGCATGGAAGGCGAATCTGAAGTGGGCGGAGACGACGCTGAAGACCTTCGGCATCGACGTATCCGTCACCATCGACCCGGCCTTTGCCGAGGTGGCGCGCGAACTCGATCTGCGCCCCGGTCTGGGACGCAAGGTCGTCTTCTTCCCGACACATCAGAGCCTGCTCGACCATCCGGTGATGTACCACACGTTGCAGTCGCCAGAGCTTCTGCAGGCCATGGGCTGGTCGGCACCGGTACCCTGCTGTCTGTTGTCGCGGCCGCGGCTGATGCAGGCCACTGCCATCAAGATCGGTGGCCGCGAGATCTCCCTCATCGGTCTGTCTCCCGCCGAGATCGATCGTCTGCAGGAGGAGGTCGACGGATACGTCATCCTCGCCCACGACGACACCGGGTCACCGATCAAACGCTTCGCGGCCATCCTCGACGACCGTCCCGGTGTTGTCTATGGCGGCGGCACCACGTCGGCCTTCGACCTGCAGGTGCTGCCCATGCAGCATGCCCTGTTCGCTCACCTGCCACAGGATACCGTGTTCATCCCCGTCGCCTTCCGGGGAATCCACTCCCTCTGGCCTAAGTCGCCGCGCAACAACCTCAACGTCAGTCCCGGTCACGTCGATGTCTTCATCTCGCCCCCGGTACCCGGCGAAACGACGTTGCTGCCGCGCAAGCGGGCCTTGCGCACACAGCTGGAACCGGCGACGCTCTTTCAGGCGATGCACATTGCCACGCTTCTCGATCCGGCACCCCCGAAGTCTACATAAGACGAGTACCATGACCATCGAGTTCTACAAGTGGCTGCATCTGTCCGGTCTCGGCCTCACGTTGCTCGCCATCGGGGGCCTCGCCTGGCGGCAGGATCAGAAACTGCTGTCCATCACCCACGGGATCGGCCTGCTGATCGCGCTGATCGGCGGCTTCGGTCTGGTGGCGCGATACGCCATCGACTGGCCCTGGCCGGGCTGGCTGTGGATCAAGATCGTGGTGTGGCTGATCTTCGGTGCCAGCCCGGTGCTGCTGAAACGCCTGCCGCAGCTGAACACGCCACTGTGGTGGGGCCTCTGGGTCCTGTTTCTCGTGGCCGCCTACCTCGGCGTATTCAAGCCGTTCTAGCCGATCTCTCAGAAGCAGCCGGACAGGTCCACACCGAAGCCGTTGTCAGCACCTGACAGACGGGCCCGACCGCCCTTCAACTCTCGCCCACCAACCCACTCCATCCACGGTCGGCCGCTCTCGGCCAGGGGAGCCCCAGCTTCCAGGCTGAGCACGGCGTGCAGCCCGAAGACCTCCGACCCCCGGTGGGGTATGACCCGAACTCCATGGGTCTGCCCCAGAGCGTAGATCTGCTGCAGCTGTGTCAGGCCACCACACCAGCAGATGTCGGGCTGATAGATGTGGTGACAGCCGCGGGCCAGCAGCTCGCTGAATCCACGCGCGGTGAACTCGTGCTCACCCCCCGCAATCGGTATGGGAGAGCGTTCGGCGAGCCAGGCGTAGCCCTCCAGATCGTCCGCCAGCAGGGGCTCTTCGAGCCAGCCGAGATCGAATTCGGCCAGGGCCTGTGCCGTCTCGAGCACGACATGGCGGTCAGACCAGGCCATGGCGGCATCCGCCATCAGCGCCACATCCGGTCCGATGTGCTCCCGTACCCGACGTACACCCTGCACCAGGCGGTCGGCGTCACCGGGAAGAGAGTGGCCGCCGACGCCCAGTTTGATCACGCCGTACCCTTCTGCCAGCCCCTTGGCGACGCCACCCACCGGGTCGTCGCCGGCCAGACCCACCGTGAAGTACGCCGGCACATCCACAGCGGGAGAGGATGACAACAGGTCGGCCACGGCGACGCCCGCCGCCTTGCCGCGCAAATCCCACAGCGCCAGATCGACGCCACTGATGGCCATGATGGCCAGCCCCTTGCGGCCGTAGGCGAGGGTTGCCCGATACATGCGCTCCCACAGTTCCTCCACCGGCCTCGCATCGGTACCTAGCAACAGGGATCGCAGTTCCTGTTCCACAATGTGGATCGCAGCCGCGCCGCCACCACCGATGCCATAGCCCGTCAGGCCCGCATCAGTGTCGATGGCGACGACGACCTGACCCATGGAGCCGCGCCAACCACCGGGCATTCCCGGCCGCGCCGGTTGCGTCACGCGGATATCAACGATATTCATCTATCTGCTCCTCACCTGCCACCTGTCTGCTCTTCACGGAAAGAATGGGTTACGCTCTTGATCAACGTCCTGCTCATCGGTGGCCGCGGCAACATCGGCTCCGGCCTGCGCACCTACCTGCCACGTCTCGACGCCGGCTACCGCATCACCTCCATCGATCTGCCAGGATCGGTGGACAAAGCCACCGAGGCCGATGCCCAGCGGGACTTCGTCGATCTCGACATCTGCGAGCAACCTGGGGAGCTGTCCCGGTTGATGCAGGGACGGGACCTCGTCGTCTACCTGGCACGCAAGGGATCACTGCAGGTGATGAACGCCATGACGGACCTCGTCTTCGAGACGGTGCTGCAACAGGACCCTGTACCCATGGTCGTGGCTTCCAGCTCCGTCCACGCCTGTGACGGCGCCTACGATGTGGACGAAGAGCCCTGGTCTCTGTGGGCGGAACGCCGCTTTGACGATCTCGACCCGAAACCGAAGCAGATACTCTCGTCCATCGACGCCTGTCCGACAAACGGCTACGGCGAGGAGAAGGCCTATGTGGAAGGCTGGTGTCGCAGGATGGCCGATGCCGGCCACGGCGCTGTGGCGGCACGCTGGGGGGGCATCAACGCCAGGAATCAGATGTCGAAGGAACGTGGCTACTTTGCCCTGTGGTGTCACCAGGAGGACGCCGCCCGTTTCGTCCATGCCTGCTACAGAACACAGCAGAACGGCGGCGTGCCTTCCACCCACTACTTCGTGGTTTCCAACAACACCTACAACATCTTCGACCTCGAGATTCCCCGTCGAGAGATCGGCTACCACCCAACGCACGACGCCGAGGCGTTCTACCATGGCTGAAAACCCCGGTCTGACCTTCAAGGACCTGTCCCTCGCCACGCCGGTGCTCAAAGGGCTGGCTGAAGTGGGCTACGAGATCCCGACACCGATCCAGGCCCAGACGATTCCCCTGGTGCTGACTGGTCATGATGTACTCGGGCAGGCACAGACCGGCACGGGAAAAACGGCCGCCTTCGCTCTGCCCTTGCTCTCCCGCATCGAGCTCGAACGCCGTGAAGTTCAGGTGCTGGTGCTGACGCCCACACGTGAGCTGGCCATCCAGGTCGCTGAGGCGTTTCAGCGCTACGCGGTGGGCCTGAAAGGCTTCCACGTGCTGCCGGTGTACGGTGGCCAGGCCTACGACGGCCAGCTGCGGTCACTCCGGCGTGGCGTTCATGTTGTGGTGGGCACACCCGGACGGGTGATGGATCACATGCGCCGCAAGACATTGCGCCTCGACAAGCTGAGCTGTCTGGTCCTGGATGAGGCTGACGAGATGCTGCGTATGGGCTTCATCGACGATGTCGAGTGGATCCTGGAGCAGACACCACCTGAACGACAGACCGCACTGTTTTCTGCGACCCTGCCGTCGCCCATCCGCCGAATCGCCGGCAAGCACCTGCGCGACCCCAAACACATCGCCATCGAAGAGCGCACCACGGTGGCCGCCACCATCGCCCAACATCACTGGATGGTGAGTGGCAAGGAGCATAAGATCGACGCCCTGACGCGCATCCTCGAGGCCGAACCTTTCGACGGAGTACTCGTCTTCGTGCGCACGCGCATCATGACGGTCGAACTGGCCGAGAAGCTGGAGGCCCGTGGCTACGGCAGTGCCGCTCTCAGCGGCGACATGGCACAGCGTCGACGGGAACAGACGGTGGGGCAGCTGAGAAAGGGGCAGCTCGACATCCTCGTCGCCACCGACGTGGCGGCCCGCGGACTGGACATCGACCGGATCAGTCACGTGATCAACTTCGACATCCCCGCCGACGCCGAAGCCTACATCCATCGCATCGGACGGACCGGTCGCGCCGGTCGCAGCGGCAAGGCGATTCTTTTCGTGGCCCCCCGGGAGCGACGCCTGCTCCACGCCATCGAGCGCGCCACCCGGCAGAAGATCGCGCCGCTGGAGCTGCCATCGACGGAGATGATCAACGACCGCCGGATCGCGCGCTTCAAGCAGAATCTCACCGACGTGCTGGCCTCCGAGGACCTCGGGCTCTTCCGCATGATCCTGGAGCAGTACCGCCAGGAACACAACGTGGCCGCCCTGGAGATGGCGTCGGCTCTGGCCAGAATGGTGCAGGGGGATGAGCCTCTGCTGCTGGCCGCCGAGGTGGACCATCGTCCACGTGACGGTGCACGCGCGGCAAGACCAGAACCGCGAGGGGCCCCGGCCTCGCGGCCGGAAAGGGGCATGGAGCGCTTCCGGGTAGAGGTCGGGGACACGCACGGCATTCAGCCGGGAAACCTGGTGGGCGCCATCACCAACGAGACCGACCTGACCGGTGGGGACATCGGCCAGATAGAGATCTTTGCTACGTACAGCACGATCGATCTGCCCGCCGGCATACGGCACGAACTCTTCCAGGCTTTGAAGAAGGTCCGTGTTCGCGGCCAGCGTCTGCGGCTTTCGGCGGCGGATGGCGACAGCTGGCATGGTGACCGAGGGCAGCGCAGCCAGAAGGGCATCAAGCGGAAAAAGCCCGCCAAGGCGAAGCCCAAGCGCAAAAAGGATCGGCACCGCAAGCGCAGCGCGAAGGGGAAGTAGCCCTGACCCATGAATACACCTCCACCCGACGCCACCTTCGTACCGGTCGATGCCCTGCAGAGCTGGCTCGGCGATCTGTTCACCGCCGTACCGGTTCCGGCCGACCACGCCACCCTCATCGCTGAGCTGATGGTCGACACCGACCTGCGGGGGGTCACCTCCCACGGCGTGGTGCAGGTGGAACGGTATGTCCGCGGCTGGCAGGAGGGCCGGATGAATCGCGAGCCCCGGATCGAGGTCCTGCGCGAAGGTCCGGCCACGGCGGCGCTGAACGGCGACGGCGGTCTCGGCTACATCGTCGCCGCCCAGGGCATGGAGATGGCCATCGAACGGGCCGAAACCCTCGGTGTGGGCGTGGTGACAACCACCTACCATGACCACATCGGCAGCGCCGGCAAGTATGTGCGCATGGCCCTGCGCCGCGGGCACATCGGTGTCGGGCTCTCCGGTCGTAGTGCGGCGCCCGAGTATAACCCCGCCGGCACGATCATGGGATCCATCCAGGGGAGCCCGCCCTTCTGTGTCGGCGTACCCTCCGGACCGGATCAGCCTCCCTTCATACTCGACATGGCCACCAACGTGCCGTGGGACGCGGATGCCTTCACCCGCATGCCGCAGATCTATCTGAAGGCCATCGGCATCGCCCATGTGGCCAACATGTTCTCCGGCACCCTCGGCGGGCAGATGCTGCCGGATTTCGACCGCCGCAACATCACCTTTGCGGGCGCCGATCAGTCCGGGTTCTTCATGGCCTTGCAGATCGATCGCTTTACAGATCCCACGGCATTTCTTGCTGACATGAATCATCTCATGCAGCAGGTCGGTGACCTGGAGCCCCTGCCGGGATTCGATTTCGCCGATCTTCCCGGGGGTCCGGAATGGCGTCGAGAAGCCGAGTACCGGGAACGGGGGATTCCCATCGGCGCCGATACCCTGGCCACGCTGACAGGCCTGGGGCACGAGCTCGGCGTCAACGCACCCTGGTAGGAATCGCTCTGGATCGGTCAGACCCGATCGCGCACCTTACAAGGCATGAAGATTCTCGTCGATGCCGATGCCTGTCCCCGCGCCGTGAAGGAGATCCTGTTCCGCGCCGTGCAGCGGCTCAAGATCCCCACAACGCTGATCGCCAATCAGTACATGCGTGTCCCCCTGGCCGACCATATCGACAGTGTCGCCGTGCCGGCGGGCCCTGACGAGGCCGACGATCGTATCGTCGAGCTCACCGAGGCCGATGATCTGGTGATCACCGCCGACATCCCCCTCGCCGATCGGGTCGTGGCCAAGGGGGCCACCGCCCTGGACCCGCGCGGGACGCTGCTCACCGCCGCCAACATCAAAGAGCGCCTGGCCACACGCGACCTGCTCGACGAGCTGCGCAATGCCGCTCTCGTCGAAGGGGGCCCCTCTTCCTACGGCAACCGGGACAGTCAGGCCTTTGCCGATCAGCTGAACCAGTTTCTGCAGTCCCGACCCGGGAGCTGAAACCGACGATGTTCGTGCTGCTGGCAGCCATCCTCGTGGTCGGCATAACCGTCGGTGCGTCGGCCGATCCGGTTCTGATACCGGCCGACGCCGTGTCGCGACAGGGCATCGACGAGCTGGACATCCCTGCTCTGCCGCTGTTGGCTGGCTGGCGCTACCATACCGGTCACGCCGAAGCCTGGGCGGCCAGAGACTTCGATGACAGCGGCTGGCTGATTCTCGATTCCCTCGACACGATGCTCTCCGAGCAGACACGGGAACGGATCGGCTGGCAGGGCGAGGGCTGGTTCCGTCTGCGCCTGCGCCTCGACCCGGACATGCCGGTGGGTACGATGGGACTGCTCTACGGGCACAAGGGTGGGATCGCCGTCTATTTCGACGGTCAGTTACTGGACACTTCCGGACGGGTCTCCTCCCGCCAGACCGAGGAGCAGGTCTACCTGGTCGGTGAGTTGAAAGAGGTCGTCCCGCTACCCCTGGAGCCCGGCGGCGAGCATGTCATCGCCATGCACTATTCCAATCGCAACACCCTGGCCATGTTCGATCCTCCCGAGCCACCGGGAATCATCGCTGCCCTCGTCGACGTGTCGGCGTACGAAGGTCTGGCCCGGTGGCTCATCTACAGCCACGTGCAGCAGCAGACGTTGTTCGTCGTCCCCCTCGCCTTCGGCATCTTCCACCTGCTGCTGTACCTCTACCACCGCCAGCAATCCGGACACCTCTACTACGCCATCTTCGCCCTTTCCGTGGCGGTACTCATCTACGCTCCGTTGCATCTGGCCTTCCTACACGAGCCACGGGATTTCACGCTGCTGCGACTGACCTTCAAGTGGTCCCTTCTCGTCGTTCCCCTGTCCGGCCTCCTGTTTCTGTATACCGAGTTTCTCGAGCGACCTTCAAAGCTATTCTGGGCCTTGTGCGCCATCGGCGCCGTCGTCGGCGCCCTGGCCCTCGTGCTGCCCCTCGACATCATCTACTACGTCTGCCTGCTGTTCCTCGTCGACGTCGTACGCGTCGTGGTTCTTGGTTTGAGCCGGGGCGCGCCAGGCGCCGGCATCGTACGGGCGGGATGGTTCCTGTTCGCCAGCGGTTGCCTGCTGCAGGTGTTGATGGAGCTCGACGTGTTCGAATTCCCCATCGAGTTCTTCCCTTACATCTACGGCACGCTGCTGCTCGTGGTCAGCATGTCCGTCTACCTGGCACGAGGGGTGGCTCGCACGAACCATCAGCTGGCTGAGCAGCTGACCCAGGTCCGCGACCTGTCCGCTCGCGCCGTCGAACATGAACGCGAGGTGCAGTCGGCCAAGCTGTCGACGCTGACCCACCTGGTGGCCGGCATCGTCCACGAGATGAACAGCCCCGTGGGCACCATCCGCAGTGCTCGCGACACCCTGTCACGCGCCATCGGCAAGCTGCGAGGTGACATCCCTCCGGGAGCGGCGCTGCAGGCCATCGACAGCTCCAACGTCGCCATCGAATCGGCGACAGACCGCTTGGGTACGGTCCTGTCCGGCTTCAAGTCTTTCTCCGATCTGGACGAGGCCGAATGGCAGATCGCCCGTATCGAGCAGGGACTCGACAGCACAGTGGCCGTCATGGACTCACAGTTGGGTGGCGACATTGATGTCGAGAGGCAATACGGAGAGCTGCCAGCGATCTGGTGTGCACCGGCCCGGCTCAACCAGGTCTTCATGCACCTGATCACCAACGCCCTGCAGGCCCTCGACGGCGGTGCGGGCACAATCCGCCTGCGCACCTGGGTGGAGGACGAACAGGCCTGTGTCAGCGTCGGCGACAGTGGCCCCGGGATCCCGGCCGAGCATCTGGAAGGGTTGTTCGATGTTGCCTTCCGCCAGAAGGCCCGCGTCAAGATGGGCATGGGCCTGGTGGCCGATGTGAACACCGTGAATGAACACGGGGGACAGATGCAGGTACACTCGGAGGTCGGCGTCGGCACGGAGGTCATCATCCGTCTGCCGTTACGGCTGCACGAATGACTTTTGGTGGCGAACACGTGATTACCCGGAGGCAGGAGACCAACATGGCTGACTACACATCCCTGGTCCCGAAGTACGAGTTCCCCACCAGCTCCATCGAAGAGCAGGAAGCGGCACTCGCGGCCAACCCGCTGCTGCAGCGGATGCAGGCTGCCCGTATCGCCTTTGCCGACGACCGGCACCGCCCGCAGTACCACTATGTAAACCCCGAGGCGATGCTGAACGATCCCAACGGCCTGTGTTTCTGGCAGGGGCGCTGGCACCTGTTCTACCAGGCCTACCCGCCGGAGGACACCCGCCAGCACTGGGGTCATGCGGTGTCCGACGACCTCATCCACTGGCGCGACCTGCCGTACTGCATCTATCCCGACCCGGAGCGCTGCTGTTTTTCGGGTTCGGCCCTGGTGGAAGAGGACCGCGTCATCGCCATGTACCACGGCACCGAGGTGGGCAACATGGTGGCCACCTCCTCCGACCCGCTGCTGCTGAACTGGGACAAGGTGGCCGGCAAGGCGGTAGTGCCGATCGCGGGTCCGGCGGGCAAGCCCTGGCCGCCGCGCATCTTCGATCCCTGCATCTGGAAGCAGGGGGACTTCTACTACTCGCTGTCAGCCGGAACGAGGCCCGAGGGCCCGGCCGGTCAACCGGTACGGGGCAACTTCCTGCTGCGCTCCCCAGATCTGGAGCACTGGGAATACCTGCACCCCTTCGTCGAAGACGACCGCTACACCTTCGTCGGTGACGACGGCGCCTGTCCGTACTTCTGGCCCATTGGCGAGGGCCCATCGGCGCGTCACATCCTGCTGTTCTTCAGTCACATGTCGGGCGGTCAGTACCTGCTCGGCGATTACGACGCGGCCCGCGACAAGTTCGTCGTCACCTACGGCGCCAGGTTCAACTTCGGACCGTCCACGCCCTCCGGCGTACACGCACCATCGGCGGCGCCCGACGGCGACGGCGGGGTGATCACCATCTTCAACATGAACCCCGGCAAACCCACCGCTGGCTGGAACCAGATCATGAGTCTGCCGCGACGACTCACCGTCGACGGCGACGCCCTGTTCATGGAACCGGCCGGTGATGTGGAATCACTGCGGACTGAGCATCAGCGCCGTGAAGATGTGGAACTGCCAGCCAACGCCGACATTGTCGTGGAAGGGGTTCAGGGTGATGCATTGGAGCTCATCGCCCGCATCGCTCCGTCGTCAGCTCCCGTGATCGAGCTGGATGTGCTGTGCTCCCCACGCGGCGAGGAATACACCCGCATCGCCTTCTACCGCGACCGTGGCATGAACGAGTCCTTCGGCGACGACCGACGACGTCAGAGCCTGGTCTCCATCGACAGCTCGCGATCGTCGCAGGCCGGCGATGTGCGGCCCCGGGCGCCGGAGACAGCGCCGGTCTGCCTGGCCAAAGACGAGCCGCTGGAGCTGCGCGTCTTCGTCGACCGCAGTGTCGTCGAGGTATTCGTCAATGGCAGACAGTGTGTCGCCGTCCGCGTCTACCCGGAACGGGAAGACAGCGTCGGAGTGAGACTCCGCTCCCAGGGCGTCACCACCAGTCTGCTGTCCCTCGACGCCTGGCAGATGCAGTCGATCTGGTAGCGTGCCCGTCCTCTACTCCTGAAACTGCGCCACGAAGTCAGTGTAGCCTTCGACCTCGAGTTCCTCGGCCGGTACGAAGCGGAGCGCCGCCGAGTTGATGCAATAGCGAAGACCCGTGGGCTCGGGGCCATCACTGAATACGTGACCCAGATGGGAATCACCGTGCTTGCTGCGCAGCTCTGTGCGCGGGTACCCAAGCTTGTGGTCCGTATCCTCGGTGACATTCTCCGCCACCAGGGGCCGCGTGAAGCTCGGCCAACCGGTGCCCGATCTGTACTTGTCACGTGAACTGAACAACGGCTCGCCGCTGACGATATCGACGTAGATCCCCGGACTCTCATTACGCCAGTATTCGTTGCGATAGGGAGGCTCGGTGTCGTCCTGTTGCGTAACGCTGTACTGGATCGATGTCAGCCGCGTGCGCAGCTCGCGATCGGACGGTTTATGATACTTCGAAGAGATCTGCACCTCATGTCCCCAGTTTTTCTCGATGAACTGATCGCGACCCGAGCCGGAGCGGTAGCGCTGATAGTGTGAAGTGTGGGTCTTGAAGAAGTCCTGGTGGTAGTCGTCGGCCGGTGTGAAGGACTCGAAGGTACGAATCGGCGTGACGATGGGGGCGCTGAAACGGCCCGATGCGGCCAGGGCCTGCTTCGAGGCATCCGCCTGCCGGCGCTGCTCGTCGTTGTGGGCAAAGATGGCCGACGTGTACTGATGTCCGCGGTCGACGAAAGAACCGCCGTCGTCGGTGGGATCGAACTGCCGCCAGTAGATGTCCAGCAGATTCTGATAACTGATCCTGGCGGGATCGAAGGTGACCTGCACCACCTCCAGGTGACTGGTGCCACCCGAGGCGACCTGACGGTAGGTGGGATTCTTCTCGGCGCCACCGGAGAAGCCTGACACGGCGGAAATGACACCCTCCAGCTTCTCGAAGGGGGCTTCGATGCACCAGAAGCAGCCTCCGGCGAAGGTCGCATGTTCTGGTTCGGCGCCGGCCGCGGCAACCCCCGCCATGAGCAGGGCCAGCGCCGGCACGATCGATGTCCTCATCTTCAGTCCCCCTGTGTCTGCCAGTCGCACCGTTTTTTGCATAACATAGGCGTGCTGCGGGGTTCTGCTCCGGGCTCCGACACAATGTTACCGAAACGTTATCTTTCGCCCTCGTCCGCTGCGCCGGATCATGTCACATTCACCTGGTCGCACTACACTCAGCAGTGTGAAAAGTTCGGCGTCCGTTTTTCGGTAGTGCGGATCGGCCGGCAGCCCCAGATTCATGCTCATGATGACAACTGCTGAACTGCCAGCCGAGTCTGTGATGATGCAGGCCTTCCTGCAGGGCGATGCCGCCTTTGACGGCATCTTTCTCACGGCGGTGCGTACCACCGGGATCTTCTGCCGGCCCAACTGCACCGCGCGCAAACCGCTTCCTGAGAACGTCCACTTCTTCGGCACCTCCCGCGAGGCCCTGCAGTCGGGTTACCGCCCCTGCAAGCGCTGTCGCCCCCTCGAAGCGGCCGGCGACCCGCCCGCCTGGCTGCGTCCCCTGCTCGACGACCTCGAACAGGATCCCACCCGTCGCTGGAAGGACGAGGACCTGCGCCAGCGCCGCCTCAGCCCCGAACGCGTCCGTCGCTGGTTCCAGACCCACCACGGCATGACCTTCCACGCCTACAGCCGCGCCCGGCGGCTGGGGACTGCCCTGGGGCAGGTGCAGGACGGTTCCCGCGTGACCCGTGCCGCTTTCGACAGCGGTTACGATTCGTTGTCCGGTTTTCAGGAGGCCTTTCAGCGTTACTTCGGTGCCAGTCCCACCGGCCTCGATGCCGCCACCGTGGTCCGGGTGGATCGCATCACCACGCCTCTGGGGCCGATGCTGGTGGGGGCAACCGGTGAGCAGCTGTGCCTGCTGGAATTCGTCGACCGGCGGTTACTGCCGACCCAGGTGAAACGCCTGCGCCAACGGCTGGGCGCCGTCTTCGTCCCCGATCGCAACAGCGTGATCGACCAGACCGGAGACCAGATCAGCGCCTATTTCGACGGTTCACGTCGAGAGTTCAGCGTTCCCATCGTGACGCCGGGGACAGAATTCCAGGAGTCGGTATGGGCGGCGTTGACACGTATCCCCTACGGCCAGACCGTCAGCTACAGTACCCTTGCCGCCGAGGTTGGACGGCCCGCCGCGGTACGGGCCGTGGGCACGACGAACGGTCTCAACGCGCTGGCCATCATCGTGCCATGCCACCGGGTTGTCGGCGCCGACGGCAAACTCGTCGGCT
>PBSR01000029.1 GCA_002726335.1 Gemmatimonadaceae bacterium | reverse complement strand
TGCCCTACCTCGGGATCGCCGAGGAAGACGCCGTCTCATTCGCTGGCTCGGACTCGGCAGAGATCTCCTGCGATGTCGCCGTCGTGCAACTGCCGCACATCGCCAACTTCGATGACTTCGACCCCATCGTCCGCGAGCCCGGCGTGCGCCTGCGCTGGGTGCGGCATCCGCGGCAGGTGGGCCGTCCCGCCGCCATCCTGCTGCCCGGCACGAAAGCGACTCTCAGTGATCTCGACTGGCTGCGCACCATGGGATGGGACCGTGCCATCGAGGACGCTGTACGCCAGGGCACGCGCGTGGCGGGCGTGTGCGGCGGTTTTCAGATGCTGGGCACACTCATCCGTGACCCTGACGGCGTCGAGGCCGCCGCCGGTTCGTCGCGTCCTGGTCTGGGACTGTTGCCGGTGGAAACCGGTTTCTGTCAGGACAAGCAGACATCACAGGCTGTGCTGGTCACCGCGGGCGATAGCGGCGACTGTATCGAGGGGTACGAGATCCATGCCGGGGAGACGACCCGCGGTCAGCAGACCTCACCGTTCGGTCACATCGTCAGCCGCTCCGGAAATGCGGTCGATGTTGCCGACGGCGCCGTCGGGCACGACGGGGCGGTGTGGGGGACGTACCTGCACGGCCTCTTCCATCACGAGGGCTTCCGTCGGCGCTGGCTGACCGAACTGGGCTGGCGTCTGACGCACCAGGCGCCCTGCCTGACACCCGATTCCGAGTACGACCGCGTTGCCGACGCCCTGGAAGATGCCGTAGGCTGGCAGGCGTGGGAGCGGTTCTTGTTCCCACCGGGATGATCCATAGTTTCCCCGGGTGAACGATCAGCATCTCGACCCGAGGAGTTGGATGTGACCACGAAGCAGCAGTTGTCCTTCGCCCTGATCGCCTTTGTGGCGCTGTCCTGCGGACAGAACTACAGCGAAAAGCAAGTCGACGCCGCCCTGGTGGAAAAGAACCTGACACCCATCGGTGTCAGCGCCGCGGCGACGAAGGCGCCGACTGCCGTCAGAGCTCCCGTCGGCGGCGGGAATGCGGGCGCTGCGGATGTGCAACAGTGGCAGGGCGTTCTGACAGAAGTACCCGCCGGCTGGCAGGCGGAAAAGCCCACCAGCAGCATGCGCATCGCCCAGTACTCGGTACCCGCCGTTCACGGCGGTACGAGCGCCGGTCTTGCCGTCTTCGCCGGGAACATGGGCAGCGTCGACGACAACGTGGACCGTTGGATCGGCCAATTCAGCCAGGGGAAGGGCGGTGATTCGGGCGCCCAGGCAAGACGCTGGGTCCTGCAGAGTGATGGTGGCCTCGAAGCGACGCTGGTCGATGCCGCCGGCACGTACAGCGGTGGTATGAGTACGGGCGGAGGGGCCGTGGAGCAGTACCGTCTGCTGGGCGCCATCGTGCACACGGGGAGCACTTTCCTCTACCTCAAACTCACCGGCCCCGAGGTCGAAGTGGCAGAACTGAGCGAGTCCTTCGAGCAGATGGTTCGCAGTATGCGGGCCGGCTGAGCGCATGCAGCCCGTCACCTACCAGGCGCTGGAGGACGAGTTCGGTGACGTCGTCGGCAAGTCGCGGCGGGGTCAGGAGCTCTCCCATCGGGAGCTGTCCGCAACAACCGGGATCTCGGTCTCGGATCTGGAGGCTATCGAGGCCTATGAAGGCCGCACCGATGATGACGTCGTGCCGCGGCTGGCTCGGGACCTCGGTCTTCATCCCGACAAGCTGAAAGACAGCGCTTTGGCGGCGTTCTTTCCTACCGAACCGCACGCGGACGGCGAGAGATCATCCGGGCTCGAGGTACGGATGCTGGTTCTGGGTACCGACTTCCTGATGAACGGGTATCTGGCCATCTGTCGTCAGACGCGCCGCGCCGCGGTCATCGATCCCGGGTTCCAACCCGAGCGTATGCTGCAGGCTGCGGCACAGGCTGAGGCCGAAGTGGTCAGCGTATGGCTGACCCATGGCCACTACGATCATGTCGATGCCGTGAGCGACATCGTTGAGGCCACCGGGGCGGTAGCGGCCATCAGTGCCGCCGATCTCGAGTTGGCCGGCAACCGGGCACGGCACATGGCTGAGCGCCTGGTCCCGGGAGTGCATCTCAGCGTCGGCGAACAAGCCTTCCATGTGCAGGCCACGGGAGGGCACACACCGGGAGGCGTCTCCTTCGTACATGATGAGGGCGCCGCCTTCGTCGGTGATGCCCTGTTCGCCGGCTCCCTTGGGGGAACGAAACGGCGGGCCGATTACGCCGGGCAGAAGACAGCGGTAGCAGATGGGCTCCTGTCGCTACCGCCGTCAACGACGCTCTACCCCGGACACGGTCCGGCGACGACGGTGGCCGAAGAACGGGCGCACAACCCGTTCTTTCTCTAGAGCCGCGCGCGGCTCCTCTGTCAGTCGGAGGGCCGGGCATTCAGTGCCCAGTCGTACTCGTTGAACTCGACGGACGAACCGGCACCCGGGGTCAGGCGGCTGAGCAGATCGGCAGGGGCGTAGAGCTTCAGGTAGTCGATCAGCGTCGGAGTGCCATCTACCGGCGCCCGTGCTGTGGGGTACCACTTCACGAAATCCTCACCGTACCAGTCCAGGATTCGGGACAGATGCAGATGACCCTTCTCCCAGCGCACGTGGGCGGGATCGGCGGCGAAGCGGAGAGCCTGCCGGTCGAGGCGAGCGTCGAGATCGGCGCCGCCATAGGCGGTCCGATCGAGGGCGGGGCAGCTGGCAGCGCCGCAGTTGACGGCGAAGTGAATCCGAGGGTCGCGGAACTGCGGGCGGATGATGCGGTTTTCGATGTCGTCGAGACTCAGCGAATCGCCTCCGGCGACAAACCGCTGCTTCCGGAAGAAGCCGTCGAGGCCACCCTCTACGTCAGCGACACTGTGGATAGGCAAGGCGTCGATCACGCCACGCAAGACGAAGGCGTTGTAAGCGTTGATCCAGTAGGCCAGACGGTCGCGGCCGGTGGCGAAACGCTCGGGGCAGTTGCGTGGGCTGCAGGTTGCCAGGTCTGCCACGTAACGATCGAGCCTGTCGCGCTCGAGGGCGAGTCCCACGTAGTCGACCCCACCTGCCTCGTTCACCCGGCGAGTCAGAACGCTGTCGAGAAGGTCGTGATGGAAGGCAGCTGGCGCGGCAGAGACCGCCGCCGCAGTCAGGGATGCGGCACAGAGCCACAGAGACAGTCGTCCAAGGTCCATCGTCATTTCTCGCTCCGGGTGGGCGCGGGAGGGGCCACTCCTCCCGCACGACAATTCTGCGCCACTTCTGACGACGCCGCAATGCCGTTCAGGATCCTGCCTCCTCATGGCTGAATCCTCCCACGGCGGCACGATTCAACTGCGTGGCGTGCGCGAAGCCGGACTGGGCGGCATCGACCTGCGGATTCCCCTTCGTCGCCTCGTCTGCCTGGCCGGATCAGCGGGTGCCGGTGCACAGCTGCTCGCCGAACGAGTTCTGCTTGGGGAGAGTCGTCGCCGGTATCTTCTGTCCCTGAGTCCTTTCGAACGCGAGCGCATGGGCGGCATCGGTACGCAGGCGGCCGTCGACGGTATCGACGGTCTGCCGCCAGCCCAGCCACTGCCGCCGAAGGTTGCCAGCGACGCCACCGTGGCGTCACATCTGCATCTGGCTGGCGATCTCACCCGAGTCCTGCGATTGCGGTCCCGCGTGACATGCGGACACTGTGCCGGGCCCTGTCTCTCGTTCCACGAGGAGGATGTGATGCGGCTCGTGGACGAACGGTTTGCGGACGAATCGATCCTCGTAGTCGCACCGATGACCCTGGCGGCAGAAGCCATCCCCGGTGTCGTCGGCGAACTCGAGCGCGCCGGTTTTCGCCGACTTCGAGTCGATGGTCAGGTAGTCAGGATCGATGCTCTCGACCCGGGGGCGTCCTGGACGACAGATCAAGTTCTGCAGGTCGTCGTCGATCGTCTGTCGCCATCGGGGCGAACACGCAGTCGGCTGGGTGAAGCGGTACGAACGGCACGGGCGGTGGCTGGCGGACGTACGCTGCTGGTGACCGAAGCCGAGCACGCCTGGGTCGACTCGCGCCGTGCCTGCGTCGACTGTGGTCTTGCCTGCCAGGAGCCGGACTGGGACCGGATTGCCCGCGGCGATGCCAGTACGACGACAGTCCATGTGGACGGAATGCCCGTGGGTGATCTGGCCGGCAACCTGTGCCTGGGCGACCTGGCGGAGTTGACGGCAGGGGGGCGGGAGGCGGAAGCGCAGCGACTGTGTCGGGCCGGCGTCGTGTGTGAGGAGCTATCCCTTGATCACCTGCCTTTGTGGCGTCGTCTCGTCGACCTGTCCCACGGCGAGCGGTTGCTCCTCGGCATTGCCGCCGCCCGTGTGACGGGTCTGGCAGGCGTTCTCCACGTGGTGTTGTCGCCTCCCTCCGCTCTGGACGAACCTTCCCGTCGCCTCGTCTGCAGCGGACTGCGGTCTCTGGTCGAAGAGGGGGCGTCGGTGGTTGTTCTCGACGGCGGTGAGGAGACACACGAATGGGCAGATGACGTCATCCACATCGGTGAGATGGCAGAGCCCGAGAGACTGTCGCCGAGCCAGGTTTCCGACTCTGGTGTAAGCGAGGCAGAGCAACTCGTGATCGAGCCGCCAGCCGCGGGTGATGTGCCCGTCCCTGCCGGTAGAATCGTGCTGCCCCTGAGCCGGTTCGTCGCCGTGGGCGGGCCGACGGGTGCGGGAAAATCGCAACTGCTGCGACGAATACGGGAGGGTCTGAGTGGCGCGGGGCGTGATCTGCCACGTGTCCAGGCTCCGGCCGTTCGTCGTGTCATCGATCTGACGACCCTGGAGCGACGGAGTGATTCGCTGCTGGTGGAGACCTTCGGCGTCAGCAGGGATCTGGCGCGCTTATTCGCCGACGCTCCTGCCGCCCGTGAAGGCGGTCTCGGCACCGACCACTTCCTGCTGGAAAAGCCAGGTGGGCGTTGCGCCGCGTGCGAGGGGCAGGGGATGATCCGGCATGCCCTGGATCTGGTGGAGGATGTCGAGGTGACCTGCTCGCGCTGCGAGGGACGACGATTCCGTGATGAGGTACTGGCCACTACAGCGCACGGTGTCACCATCGCCGAGACGTTTGCCATGACGGTGGCCGAAGCCGAGGCCCACTTCGGGCGAGAGCGCCGTGTCAAGGAGAAGCTCAACGAAGCGGTGCGTTGCGGGCTGGGCGGCCGCAGGCTCGATACCAGGCATCATGATCTGGAGGAAGTGGAACGGCTGCTGGCACGGCTGACCCGACAGCAGGCGAGTGTCCGTCGCGGCGACCTGGTACTCATGGACAGGCCGCTGGCAGGTTGTGATGCGGCGTCGGTGGCGATGGTCACGAACGCGCTGCACAGGCTCGTGGCGAGCGGAGCGAGTGTGCTGGCAACCGACTCCACCGGCCGGTTGACGAAGACGAGTCAGGCGGGGACCATCGTCATCTGTGATCTGCCGCATCCCGCACACGCGTCGGTTTCTTGACGCTCTGAGACCTCACTTTATATTCATCATTCAGCTTGTCTTCTGGTAGTTTCCCGAGGGGTGAAATGACTCTCGTACACTCATTGCAGGACGCACGCATTTCCCACTTGGATCTCACCGGCTCCATCAGCATTCTCGGTGAAGTGCCTGTGGGTGAGGTGCTTTCCCGCATGCGCGACGAACGGGCCTCGGCGGCCCTTATCGAGGATAGTGACGGTCGGCTGATCGGGATTTTCACCGAACGCGACGTACTGCTCAAGATCGCCGACGATCCTGCCCGCCTGAGCGATCAGGTGCAGCAGCACATGACGGTCAATCCCCAGACCATCTCGCCGGATGATACGGCAGGGCACGCCGTGCACTTCATGAACGCCGGGCACTACCGCAACGTGCCTGTTCTCGACGCCGAAGGGCGGACCACCGGCAATCTGAGCCAGCACGCGGTTATTCGTTTCCTGACCGACCATTTTCCCCGTGAAGTCTACAACCTGCCTCCCGACCCCGAGAAAATCGCGCGTACCCGGGAGGGGGCCTGAGTGATCACACGCCCGAACCACAGGAGGAAAATGGATGGCCGAATCACCGGCCAGCGGCCAACCCGGCGTGTCTGACCAGGAGCGCGCCTCCAGCCGCAACGAGCAAGAGGCCGTCGTCATCCGTTTTTCCGGTGACTCAGGCGACGGCATGCAGCTTACCGGAGATCAGTTCACCAATACGTCGGCCATCCTTGGCAACGACGTCTCTACCTTCCCAGACTTTCCCGCCGAAATCCGAGCGCCCGTGGGAACCATCCCTGGCCTCTCCGGATTCCAGGTCAACTTTGCTGCCAACGACGTCTACACCTCTGGCGACGAGCCGCAGGTTCTGGTGGCGATGAACCCGGCAGCCCTGGCGGCCAATCTTGAAGATCTGCTGCCTGGTGGCGTCATCATCGTCAACGACGATGCCTTTACCCGCATCAACCTGCGCAAAGCCGGGTACGATGGGAATCCACTCGACGATCCCGACTCACTGCGCGGATTCGAGTTGCACCGCGTTTCACTGACGACACTGACTCGCGCCGCCCTCGAGGATATCGAGGAGATGACGACGCAGCAGAAGGACCTGTGCAAGAACGGGTTCGCTCTCGGGCTGGCCTTCTGGCTGTTCGATCGGCCTCTCGACAGCACGCTGACATTCTATGAGAAGAAGTTCGCCAAGCGGCCGCAGGTGGTGGAGGCGAATACTCGGGCCCTGAAGGCTGGTTATGCCTATGGTGAGACGACGGAGTCCTTCTCCGGTCGGATCACCGTACCCAGCCGTACCGAAGTGCCGCCAGGCACATACCGTCGCATCACCGGCAACGAGGCGATTGTCCTCGGCCTCGTGACGGCGGCACAGAAGGCGGACAAGCCGCTGTTCTACGGCAGCTACCCGATCACACCAGCCACACCCATCCTCGAAGGTCTTGCCGCACTCAAGCACTTTGATGTGCGCACCTTTCAGGCAGAAGATGAGATCGCTGCCATCGGCTCCATCATCGGCGGCGCTTTCGGCGGCGCCCTGGCGGCCACAGCATCGAGTGGCCCGGGCGTAGCTCTCAAGAGCGAAGGCATCGGCCTGGCCGTCGTGCTCGAATTGCCCATGGTCATCGTCAACGTCCAGCGTGGCGGTCCCAGCACGGGTCTGCCTACCAAGACCGAACAGGCTGACCTGCTCGAGATGTTTTTCGGGCGCAACGGGGAGTGTCCCGTACCTATCGTTGCCGCCGCCACGTCAGCCGACTGCTTCGACATGGCGATTGAGGCGTGCCGCATCGCCCTGCGATCCATGACCCCGGTGTACCTGCTGACCGATGGTTACGTTGCCAACAGCTCCGAGCCCTGGCAGATCCCTGAGGTCGATGCGATCCTGCCGATCGAGATCGAATACCGTACCGATCCAGATGGCTACCAACCCTATATGCGTGACCCGGAAACCCTCGCAAGGCCATGGGTCATACCGGGCACACCCGGCCTCGAACACCGGATCGGCGGACTCGGCAAGCAGGATGGCAGCGGCAATGTGTCCTACGATCCGCTGGACAACGAGCACATGATCAAGCTGCGGGCGGAAAAGGTCGCCCGCATCGCCGATTTCATTCCGGAACTCGAAGTCAACGGTCCAGAGCAGGGCGATCTGCTCGTCGTCGGTTGGGGCGGGACATACGGCGCCATCCGCGCTGCGGTGGAACAGATGCAGCAGGAGGGCCGGTCCGTGGCCAGCGTCCATCTACGGCACCTCAATCCCTTTCCACGAAACCTCGGCAACGTGTTGGGGCGGTACCGGCAAGTGCTGGTGCCCGAACTGAATCTGGGTCAGCTGTCCCTGCTGTTGCAGGCGAGTTTTCCGATCCGCGTGGTGCAACTGAACAAAGTCCAGGGGAAACCATTCAAGATCCGTGAGATCGCCGACAAGATTCGTGCCATCCTTGACTGAGACACAGGCAGAACAGACTCGATGACGCAGACCGCCGAAAGCACTCTGACCCGCAAGGATTTCGTTTCCAACCAGGAGGTCCGCTGGTGCCCGGGCTGCGGTGACTACGCGATCCTGGCGCAGATGCAGAAGGTATTACCCGAGATCGGCGTGCCACGAGAACAGGTCGTGTTCGTTTCCGGTATCGGCTGTTCGAGCCGGTTTCCGTACTATATGAACACCTTCGGGATTCACTCGATCCATGGTCGCGCGCCGACCATCGCCACCGGTCTGAAGTCGGTGAATCCCGATCTTTCCGTCTGGGTGATCACCGGCGACGGAGACGGACTCTCCATCGGTGGCAATCACCTGATTCACTGCATCCGCCGCAACGTGGATGTGAAGATCATTCTCTTCAACAACCGGATCTACGGCCTGACAAAGGGTCAGTATTCACCCACATCACTGGGTGGACATCGAACCAAGTCTTCGCCCATGGGCTCCATCGACTATCCGCTCAATCCGATTTCCGTTGCCATCGGCGCCGAGGCAACCTTCGTCGCCCGCACTCAGGACACCAACACCAAGCACCTGCAGCAGGTTTTGCGGCGAGCGGCGGCGCACAAGGGCACGGCCTTTGTCGAGATCTTTCAGCACTGCGTGGTCTACAACCCGACGGCCTGGGATCACACGAGCAAGTCCGATGTTCGCGATGACAACACCTTGTTTCTCGAGGATGGTGAGCCGCTCATTTACGGCAAGGATCGGGACAAGGGAGTTCGCGTGGACGGCATGATACCAGAGGTCGTGGCCCTCGGGAACGGCGTCGGCGAGGCAGACCTTGCCGTGCACCGCGAGGACATGGACAACACGAGTTACGCGTATATGCTCAGCCGCATGTTGCACCCTGAGTTCCCCCAGCCCTTCGGCATTCTGCGCTCCGTCGACCGGCCATCGTACACCGACATGCTGGTGGCCCAGGTAGAGGAGGCTCGCTCGCAGAGCGCGCCGGATCTTTCAGCGTTGTTGCACAGCAGTGATACGTGGGTTGTCGAGTAGGGTGAAAGCAGGAGACGATGGAGTCTAGTACAGGCGGAATCAACGACGAGGTTCTGTGTCCCACATGCGGCCATGGCAACATGGCGGGAGCCGATGTCTGCGAAGAGTGCGGGCAGAGCATTGTCGCCGACTCGGTGGATCCCACCGAGGGCGACTCCACAGCGCTGTCCGAGCCGCTGTTGCGCCTCAATCCGCGCCAGCCGGAGAAGGTTGACCGGAACGCCACTCTCGGGGAGGCCGTAGCACGGCTGAAGGGGCACAACGTCGGTTGCGTACTCATCACCGATCATGGCGAACTCAC
>PBSR01000028.1 GCA_002726335.1 Gemmatimonadaceae bacterium | reverse complement strand
GAGTGGCTTCCCGTTGACGAAGAAGCCGGGTGTCTTGCGCACACCCAGCGCCTCGGCATCGGCGAGATCCTGTTCGATGATCGCGCTGATCCGCGGATCTCTCATATCGGCCCGCACACGCGCCACGTCGAGCCCCACCTCGGGCAGCAACGGCCAGATCCTGTCGAGCACCACACGATGATGCTCCGTCCACGTGCTCTGTCGACGGTAGAGCAACTTGAGGGTTTCCCAGTACTTGCCCTGATTCTTGGCTGCTTCCAGGATACGAACCGCTCCGTCCGAGCCCGTATGAAAAGGAGCGTAGCGGACGACGAACTTGATCTGTCCCGGAAAGGCATCCATCGCCTGCTTGACCAGTTCCGAGAAGGCGGCACACGTCTCGCACGCGGGATCGGTGAACTTGACGAGGAAGACCTTGGCGCTATCACTGCCCAGAGTGGACGAATGAGGGCGAACAAAGACGGAGGCGTTCTCCTGAGCCATGAAACCGAGCTCGGCTGACCGCCACGACTTGTAGTACGATGCCGCGGCGAAAAAAACCGCGACCAGCACCAGGCCTGACCCGGCGAACAGAATACGCCTCACTGGAGACTCCTCCTCTTGAAGACGATCAGGATGCACAGCAGCGCGCTGAACGACAGCAGTGACAACAACGGGATCGACAGGAAACCGAACTCGATATACTCCTCGGTGCACGACACCCCCCTGGTGCAGGGCTGCAGACTGGCCGGGATGATACCCGCGTAGAGCAGGTTGTGGTACGCGGACAGCAGCCAGCCTACAACCACCAATGGCAGGGAGTATTTCACGACAGTTCGGTCAAGCGGAAAGAGCCCCAGAGCCAGGATGATGACCAGCGGAAAAAGGCAGATCCGCTGGTACCAACACAGCACGCACGGGGCGAACTCCATGACATTGCTGAAGAATAGACTCCCCAGGGTCGATAGGGTAGCGAGAAGCCAACCGAGGAACAGGAGGCTCCAGTCCCGGTCCATCCCTTGTGAGGCAGGTTGCTCAGGATCTGTCATCGCAAGTCTCGTAACAGGTGACCATGGATCGACGTGCCTGATATATTAACTCCCAGAGGCGATTCTCACATCCGCAGATTCCTTCTTCCCCAGCCGAAATGTAGCAGCCATGAAAGTTCTGTTCCTCGGTGGCACCGGCCTGATCAGCACGGCCTCGACTGCCCTGGCGGTCGAGCAGGGCATCGAACTCTTCCTGCTCAATCGCGGGGAGGACAGGAAGATCCCACCTCCTGACGGCGCCACTCTCCTCAAAGGAGACGCCTACGATGGGGAAATGTTGCGGGGCGCTGTAGCGGAGCACGACTTCGATGTGGTCGTCAACTGGGTGGGATTCACGCCAGACCAGATCGAGACGCACATCCACCTGTTGGCCGGACGAATCCAGCAGTACGTCTTCATCAGTTCAGCCAGCGCTTATCAGAAGCCGGCCACTCACCACCTGGTCACTGAAGACACACCTCTGGCCAACCCGCACTGGGAATACTCGCGCAAGAAGATCGCCTGTGAAGAGCGCCTGTTGCAGGCGTACCGCACACAGGGGTTTCCCATCACCATCGTCCGGCCATCGCTCACCTATGGCCTGACCCAGATCCCTGTATGCATCGGCAGTTGGAATCACCCGTGGACCATCGTCGAGCGCCTGCAGCAGGGAAAGCAGGTCATCGTTCCAGGGGATGGCACATCGCTGTGGACGGTGACCCACAACCGCGATTTCGCCAAGGGACTTGTCGGTCTGCTGGGCCATCAGCAGGCGACGGGTCACGCCTTCCACATCACCTCGGATGAAGTCCTGACGTGGAACCAGATCTACGAGGCAGTGGGGCACGCTGCGGGTGTCGAGGCGAAGCTGATCCATATCGCCTCCGACACCCTCGTGGCGCACGACCCAGATTACGAAGGGAGCCTGCTCGGCGACAAGGCGATCAGTGTCGTTTTCGACAACTCGAAGATCAAGCGCTTCGTGCCCGGTTTTACCGCCACCACACCGTTCTCCCGCGGTATTGAGGAGACGCTGGCGTGGTTTGCTGCAGAGCCGCACCGGCGCACCATCGACGCGGCCGCCAACGGCCAATGGGACGAGATTATCCGCCGCTACGAATCTGCCCTGCCAGATCGGATACAGGCGCCAGGCAGATAGCGTTCAGTATCGCAGATCCAGATCGACGACGTTGCGCAAGGACTGGCCGTTGAGAAAGCGATGTGCGTTGTCCACCACCAGCTCCCCCAGCCGTCGGTGGGCGGCCTCGGAGTGCCCGGACGCGTGCGGAGTGATGATCACGTTGGGATACTTCCATAGCGGATGGTCGTCGGGCAGAGGTTCGGGATCGGTTACGTCCAGACCCGCGCCTGCGACTTTTCCGCTGTCGAGGCCGCGCAACAGGGCGTCGGTGTTGATGATGCCGCCGCGAGACAGACAGAGTATATGCACACCGGAACGCATCAGGCCGAATTCGCGATCACCGATGAGGTCGACCGTGTCCGCCGTATAGGGCACGCTGACATTGACCCAGTCAGCGCGAGGCAGCAGGTCGTCGAGTGCCTCTACTGGGTGTAGTTCATCAACGAAATCCGGCACCGGTCGTTCCAGGTGACGGCGTGTGGCGACAATGTGCATGCCGAATGCCGCAGCACGCTTCGCGGTCTCGAGTCCAATACCCCCCAGTCCGATGATGAGCAGTGTCTGACCATCCAGCTCACCGGGATCGGGGACGGGCATGTCCTTCCTCAGCCATCCTTCTCTCGCCTGACGATGAAGGATCTGGGGAATCTGACGGCTCAACATGAGCATGAAGGCCAGGGTGTGATCGGCCATGTTGGGGCCGTAGGCTCCGGCATTTGTCAGCACGATGCCGCGCTCGCGCAGCAGATCAAAAGGCACACCGTTGACACCGGTACTGAGCATCTGGATCCATCGCAGCTTCGGAGCCGCCTCGATGAATGACGTGCTGCAGTAGTCGAGTGCCGCGTCGGTATCTGCTGCCAGACGGATCGCATCTTCGGAGGTAGGAGCGACGAGATACTCCACTCCCTCGATCTCCCCAAGGAGATTGTTGGGACGGTAGGTGAGGTCTCGCACGAGTAGCTTCAAGGGTCGGTATCCAGTAATCAGGGCGCTCTGTCCCGATTGATGTATATTGTCGGCGTGCTCTTGAAGGGAGCCTTCAGTCCGCGGAAAGGGCCGTGCCCACCTTCCCCCACCTCGAAGTTCTCATATAGAGCAACTTCTTTCTGCCTGTGAAGAGCGGACTTCAGGCGAGATGAGAAAGGAGTTGTGCCATGTCCGCACAGCCCAAGCACAATCTCGAACAGTACAGGAAGCAGGCCAAGGATCTGTTCGGCGCCTATCGGTCCGGTGAGGATCAGGCCATCGCTCTCGTACGTCAGCACCTGCCCCGCCTCAACGAGGACTCGCAGAGCGAGATTGTCCTCACCGAGGCCCAGCACGTCATCGCCTGCCAGCACGGTTTCAAGGACTGGAACTGGCTTCGGGCTGTATCCACTCTGGATCTGGAGCGGTTGGCGGGATGCAGCAACCGTGATCTGGTTGTCCTGCTGCGTGAGTCGGACCAGCTGGACATCGTCGTGTGCCTGTCGCAGGCGAGCGCCCAGCTGCGATCCCGCTTCCTCAATTGTGTGTCGGACCGCGTACGAGGATATTTCGAAGAGGAGACAGGTTTCCTAGGGCCTCGAACCGATGAGGAGCTAGATGACTCACGGCGACGGCTCATACTGAATGCCGCTGGTTTGGCCGCCAACGGCCAGTTGGCGTGGCCCGAAAACAGCAACCCCCCTGCTCCGGATCACAGACCATCTGTGAAGAATTTCTTCGACGGCCTGGCCACCCGGCCGCTCGAGGCGATGACCCTCGACGAGATCATCCTGCTGTGGCGGCAGATCAGCGATCTTGCCCGGCGGGAAGGAATCGTCGCACTCGATGAAGTAGAAGCCACGCCCTTTGTCAGAGAATCACTGTTCCTCATGGTCGACGGCACCGAACCGGCCTTGATCGAGGACCTGTTGAAGACCCGACTCGAAATGGCCATCCTGGGCGGACTGGACACTCGCATCAGGATGGTCATCGAAGCATTGATGTCCATCCACTCCGGCGACAACCCTCGTATCGTCCACCATAAACTGCTGACGTTCTTCGTCGACCACCGGGCGCCAGTGCAAGGAGCACAGCGCCCGGAACAGAAACCTGCTCCGGAGATTCAGGCCCAACTGGAGCAGCGTCTCGGGGAAGATCTATCCGGGATGGACTACGGCGAGATCGCCTCACTCTTCACCGACATGGCCTACCTGAGGCGTCAGGTGGGGCTCCACGCTCTACACGCACTTGTCGACAAAGCCACCTATCCGCCGCTGCGGCTGGGCCTGGAACGTATTGCCGCCGGTGATGCCCGCGACCAGATCATAGTCGCTCTGGAATCACAGATGGATGAAATGCTGCAGGAATCAAGAGAGCGCTATCAGGCCGTCATCACAGGAGCACTGGCTGTACAGCAGGGCTGCACACCGGATGAAACCGAACGGAAGATGCGCCAGGAGTCGGGCAGGTGACCCAGCTCAGTAGATGACGGCGAGCCCGTGAATCAGTAGTCGCGCAGCGAGCCGTCGGGATGGATCAGCGGGGGCCGGTCGTAAGGAATTGGCGGGTAGTGCTTGAAGGCTTCTTCGTTGAGCTCGATACCGATCCCAGGTGTGGTGGGAATCTCGAGATAACCACCGGTCCGTCGGATCGGCTCTTTCACGAGATCTGCCTTGACGCCTGAATCGTCGTCGTAGGGATACTCCTGAACAGGGATGTTGTGTACCGCAGCGTCGATCTGCACACACGCGGCGGTCAACACACAACTGAGCGGATTGTGCGGCACGACGCCAACGTAGGCCGCTTCGGCAAGCGCGGCGATCTTCTTCACGTTGGTGATACCACCGGCGAGAGAAAGGTCGGGGCGGACATACGCTGCGCCCTGATGGTTGAGCAGATCGCGAAACTGGTAGATGGTGTAGAGGCGTTCGCCCATCGCCAGTGGAATCGGCTGCTGCTGTGCGACCCATCCCCACTGGTCCATGTTTTCCGGCTCGATGGGGTCTTCGAAGAAGTAGAGGTTGAACGGTTCGAGGGCTCGGCCGACACCGATCGCCTCGGCAGGAGTCAGCCGGTTGACGACGTCGGTCATGATGTCGATGTCCGGCCCCGCTGCCTCCCGTACGGCAGCCACACGCTCCACCGCGTTGTTCTGCATTGCCGCAAAGCTCATCTTCTCGAGGCCGAGTCCTTCCTCGAAATCTGCCGCCCCGAAATCGCCGAAGGGGTAGAGCCGCAGCGCCGTGAATCCCTCTTCTACCCGTTCCAGCGCTTGCCGGGCCAGTGCGTCCGGCGAGTTCCCACCAAGATGGGTGTAGAGACGGACCTTCTCACGAACGGGGCCTCCGAGCAGTTCGTATACCGGTTTTCCGAGAGCTTTACCCTTGATGTCCCAGAGGGCGATATCGATGGCTCCCATGGCCGCCATCATGTCAGATCCGCCTCGAAAGAGCTGGCGTCGGAACATGTGCTGCCAGTGCCTCTCGATATGGAGAGGATCCTTGCCGACCAGATACTCGGCGCAGTACTCGACCGCGGCGCGTGGGACGAACGGCGTCCCCCCCGTACCTGACGCCGGATGCAGCTCCCCAACCCCGGTCAAACCCTCGTCGGTTTCGACCTTCACATAATTGAACCGGTCGACGGGAAGTGTGACGACTGCTGTGACTTTCATTGCTCTATCTGCTCCAACTCAAGCACGCCCTCACAGGTACGCCCGTCCTCGAAGGTGACCGCCACTTCCACGTGATCACGGTCGAAGCCAGCAGGCAGTTCCCACAGATGAGTCGCCAGGCCGCGCGACGAAACCGACAGTGGATCGATCTGTGCCACGGCTTCACCTTCGACTTCGACTCGTGTCCGCGGCGAACCGTCGAAGACATTGACGAAGCATCTGTCCGATGATCGCACCAGCTCCACTTCCTGGTCTGGCGAGACGAAGGATCGATAACAACTCCTGATACTCTCCCCAACGTCCACAACCCGGTAGCCTTGCGGCTCTCGGCCACTGGGGCCGCGACTGTCCAGTCCGTTCCGCCACCAGTTACCGGCTACCGCGGCCGTGGTCATGATCTCGATGTGACCGACATGGTGTCGACAATTCTCATGATCATGACCGTGGAGGCTGATCACCTGTTCGAAACGCTCGAGCTGCGCCAACACCTGTCGGGCGCCGACGATCTCGTTGGTGGGAAAACGCATGTCCGCGGGTTGGCCCATCCGCTGCGGGAACGTCGTCGACAGCGGCACGTGACAGGCGAGTACCACGGGTGTTGTTGAGTCGATTCGTGACAGATCCTCTGCCAGCCACTCCAGCAACGACTCGTCGGCCAGCACGTGCCAGTTGGCCTCATGTTCGGCTGTGGGCTCGAAATACCGGACCACATCCAGCACAACAAAGTGCACTTCCCCCGCATCGAGGCTGCCGTGCACCGTGCCGGCTTGCTCGCGCGGCAGATACCCGCTGCACATCTCGTGATTGCCGTGGCTCAGAAGTACAGGAACCGTCACGTCTGACATGACCTCGGCATACTGCTCCAGCGCCGTTGTCGTAATCCCCAGATCCCCACCGTTGATCAGCAGTTCCGGCTCGTGTGCCATCATGGCTTCGAGGCAGGATTCGAACCCCTTCAGCGAGTCGGTGCCGGTATCGAGGTGGATATCGGTGAAGTAGATGAATCTCAAGTCAGATCTCCGATATACAGGATGGACGCAGCTCGAGTCGAGCCATGGACAGCCGGCCCATCACCTCGCTCGAGAAACCCACGAAAGAGAATCCGTAACTCACGACCCCGGAAAGCACATCGGGCAGCGACGTGGGGTTGTGTGGGTCATTCGCCCAGCTGTTGTGCCAGCTGCCTTCGTCCGGAGTCAACTCGACACGGTTGGGCGACGTCGGCCAACTGCCATCGCCGATATCGAGAGAAGAGCTGTTGAGGTGCCAGCGTGTCCCACTGGCGTGGATCCAGAAGTGGCAGGACGCACCGTCGAGCTGCAGGTCGTCGCCGCGCAGATAGACCGACATCTCCGCCTCACGCAGGTCCATGGGATCGGCGTCCACCCAGCTGCGGTAGTGGAGCAGGGGCAGAATCGACAGGGGTTTCTCCGGCGTGTCAGCGCTCCAGCGCGTGTGGTCCGTCCACACGTAGCCGCCATCGTCGATGCCCCCGGTCGGGCTCCACGTCGTCAGGATGAAGACGTTGTGCTTGCCGGCCACCATGCTGGCGTGGTAATCGTACGAACACCAACTCTCGGGGCCGCGGACAAAGTGGTTGCTTATCATGACACTGTCACCGAGGAACGCACTCATCAGCCGCCTCACGGGCGGCCCATCTCGTTGAAGACCACTGCCTCCCATCAAAGAAAAAGCGCAACCCCTTCACATGAAAGGGATTGCGCTTCTTTCAGAATATGGCTCCGGCGATAGGACTCGAACCTATGACATGCTGGTTAACAGCCAGCCGCTCTGCCAACTGAGCTACGCCGGAACAGATACAGAAAACTACCGGAGGCCCCGAAAAGTGTCAAGAATCAGGGGCAGCCGACACTCTCCCTGGAGACAGACCCCTAGGCGTTCTCGCCGTAATACTCCTTGAGGATCTCGCTGCGGTTGGGATGGCGCAGCTTCTGCAGCGCCTTCTCCTTGATCTGGCGGACGCGCTCGCGGGTGCGACCGACGTAGGTGCCGATCTCTTCCAGGGTCATGCCTTCCTGACCATCCAGCCCGTAGTACATGCGCAGCACGCGGGCCTCGCCTTCGGTCAGAGCGGTCATCACCGACGAGATCTCTTCCTTCAGTTCCCCTTCGGACAGCACATCGTCGCAGGCTGGCAGGCTTTCGTCGGGCAGCAGGTCGCCGATGCAGCGGTCCGGCTCCTGGTCGTCGCAGGGCGTCTCCAGGGACACGGGGCGCTGCGACAGGCGCAACAGCATGTCCATGTCATCGGGATTCGTATTCAGTTCTTCGGCAATTTCCTCCACCTCGGGAGCCCGGCCGAGACGCTGCTCGAGCTTCGTCATGCACTTGTTGACCTTGGTCAACTCGCCGATGCGGTTCAGCGGCAGGCGTACGATGCGGGACTGCTCGGCCAGCGCCTGCAGGATGGACTGGCGGATCCACCACACGGCGTAGGAGATGAACTTGAAGCCCTTCGAGCCGTCGAAACGCTTGGCGGCCACCATCAGACCCAGATTGCCCTCGTTGATCAGGTCGGACAGCGGCAGGCCCAGGTTCTGATACCCCTTGGCGACGCTGACGACGAAGCGCAGGTTGGCCTGCACAAGCTCCGTGAGCGCGACTTCGTCTCCGTCCTGAATCCGCTTGGCGATCTCTACCTCCTCGGCAGCGGACAAGCCAACGGAACTCTCGATTTCGTGGAAGTACTGGTCGACCAGCGTGTCGGTCTGTAGTGTGGCCATGAAGTATGCACCCCTCCATACTGCAGGTATGTGTCCTCCCCCCCATGAGAACGTGGGAGTGGAAGAGGACTGGCAACAACACTCAACACGGATCCACGTCGACAGGTACGCAGACCGGGCTGTGTCCGATTGAGGATCGAACTTGGGGAGCAGGGAGTGGGTACGACCTATCCGTGGGGACGGATGTTCAACTGGTGGAACAGGGGGGATTTTGCTGCTGCCGGACGTGGCTTCAGGTGGGGAACCCGAATGACTGCTACGCCGGTAGTTCTTAGGAGTGGTGAAAGTATAAACGGGCGCCCACAGAAGATCAACCCCTTTCTTCGTCTTTTCTGCAGACCTGCTATGGACTTAGCTCGACTTCACCGGCGCCGTCCAGACGCAGCCCTTCCCCGGGAGCCAACCGGGCCACGTGTCTCCCCTCTCTCGAGAACACCTCGGCCACGCCGCGACGGGCGCGGACCTGAGTCGACGCGTCGAGTACGACGCGTACTGTGAATACGCTCCCGGGAGCACCGGTAACGTGGGCGACGGGGGTCCGTACGGTGAACTGTCTGGCCACGGCGGTGACGGTCACACGACCGACACGCAGGTACAGCCCCGCCGCCTGCTCCGATGCCTCTTCCCCCTCCTCAGCAGTGGCGGCCAGGCCTTCGACCTCGGCACCGGGGGCTACGTCGACACGGGCTCCACCCACGTCGGGAAACTCGAGCATGGCATCGACCGGCCCCGGCGCCTGCAGCTTTTCGCCAGCGCGCAGCTGCCTTGGCTCCCCATCATCGTCGCCTTTCTCTTCGGGGTCCTGTTGCCCGGACGTAACCAGGACACGTCCACCGTTGGCGGCCGCCCTCGCCACGGACGGCCGCGATGCCGTCTTCTTGGGCGACTGGTCACCGCCCATGAGGCTGCCAAGGGCCACCAGGAGCAGCGTGACTGCCACTGCGGCGAGCAACGCCACGAGGCGACGAACGGCAACGCCGGAGCCGACACCCTTCTTGTCGCCGGCAGATTCTCCGCTCTCCTCCACATCGATGTCGTCCTCGAACTCTTCCTCGTCCTCCTCCTCCTCATCGTCGGTGTCCCCTTCGCCATCGGCCCGTCGGATCGAACCAAAGTAGGTCGTGATATCACCCCGCTCGTACAGGGTGCGTATCATGGCCATCACCTCACTCCGGGCGCCCTCGATCTCTTCGGGCGTCAATTCGACGTAGAGCTCGAGTTCTTCCCGCAGCAGAAGAGCTCGACGATCCGAGGCATTGGTGAAGATGCGGTCCGCCACTCTATCGCTGGCCTCGACAAGAGACCGGGCGAGAGTCGCGTTGTCGATCCGGCCGAGAAGGAGTTGCAGTTCTTTTGTGCGCAGGCGGGTCAGGTCTTCGAAATCGAACAGGTGGCTCTGAATGATCGCCGCGGCTTCGGCGTTGGTCTCGGCTGTGGCCGACAGGGCCCGGCGCAAACGGCGGGTCCCGCGCAGGGCGCGCAGCATGGCGCACGCCGGTTGTACCCCCCCTGCTCGTCCGGTGACTGCTGGCGCAGTTGCCCGAGCACCGGGCGCTCGTCCGGGGGCAGACTGCGGAAGACGCTCAGCGGTGTCGAAGTGGCCAGCAGGGCCGTCACCTCCCCCTGCATGATCAGTGGCAGTTCGGGGAGCAGGCCAGCGGCATCGGCGGCGGAGGCACTCGACAGCAAGGCAGCTACCAGGACTTCGGGAAGAGCCGTCTCCAGGTCCTCCGCGTCGACTGCCCCGATTTCCTCGTCGTCTGTCTCGATGCCTTCGTCGTCTTCCGTCTCTTCGACGACGGTGGCGCGCGCCAGCAGGGCCGCCTCCCAGCTCGAGGTCGCGCTCTGGGCCAACGCCTCCGGCCGACGCAGCCAATCACCGACCTGCGCCGCTGCGTCTGCGGGAAGCAGCGCCAGCAGGCGCTCACGTGCGGTGGCACTGAACGGCAGGGCGCACAGAGCCAGGGCGCGGGCCAGTGAGTCGCCGTCCGCCGCTTCCGTCATCAGGTCTGGCCCCTATATTGGCAGTCCACACCTGCCTCCGCCTTTGGCACATCCCGGAGAATCTGACACGATGGGTGCAGTTGAAGAAGCAGATCTCCCCTCCTTCCGTCTCGACGGTCGCCGGGCTCTGATTACCGGGGGCGGCAGGGGGATCGGTCGCGCCTGCGCCCTGGCTCTGGCACAGGCCGGCGCCGATGTCGCCGTCACCAGCCGTACGGGTGCCCAGCTGGATGAGGTGGTCGCTGCCGTCGAGGCCCTGGGAGGCCGGGCCCTGGCCATCCCCACGGATGTGGGAGACACCGATGGCGCCTCTCTGCTGCTCGAGAAACTTACCGAGAGCTGGCCCGAGGGTGCCGATATTCTCGTCAACAACGCCGCCATCAGTCCCCACGTCGATGCCGTCGAACGGCTCGACGACGACGCCTGGTCGGACATCTTCCGCGTCAACCTGGATGGTACGGTTCGCGTCACACGCGCCGTCTGTGCGTCCATGTTGACCCGGAAGAGCGGCGCCGTGGTGAACATCACCTCCATCGGCGCGACCCGCGCTCTGCCCCGCATCGCCGCATACAACGCTTCGAAGGGCGCCCTGGAGGCGCTGACGAAGACCATGGCGGTGGAGTGGGCGGCCCGTGGCGTGCGCGTCAACGCCGTGGCGCCGGCATATGTCGACACGGAGATGACGGCGGAAGTGAAGCGTCGGGATAAGCTGCGTCGCTGGGTGGAGGATCGCACGCCCATGGGTCGCTTCGGCCGGCCGGAGGAAGTGGCCTGGCCCGTCGTGTTCCTGTGTTCGGACGCCGCCGCCTACATCACCGGGACGACGCTGTATGTGGATGGAGGGTGGACGGCCGGCTGACCCGGGGGCCCCTTCCCCACCCATCGCCGGCTTGGGAGAATCGCTTCGCGATTCTCCATGTCATTCGCCTGCGCGATTTCTGGCCGTTGCCTTGGTGCAGTCCCTCTCAGCTGCGCTTCACGCCGATCACTTTGGCTGCCAGGTCTTTGCAGCGGTCGAGGTCGTAGTCCCGGAAGATGGTGATCTTCTGGGCTTCGAGACTGCCTTCGGCGTGGATGGCCAGCAGCTGGTTGTAGCCGCCGAAGTCTGATGCCGTCAGGTCGCGGACGAGGTTCATTGCCTTCAGGCGATCCTCGGCGTCGACATCAGCTCCGCCAAGATATCGATCGATGTAGGCTCGCGTGTGGGGGCTGGTCAGATCGGCTTCGTGCGGTCCGGTGACGACGAGGCCGCCGGCGATGTCCTGCACCCAGCCGATGGCTTCGTGATACTGTGCGGCGAAGTGATACTTGGCCAGATTCGTCTGGATGATGTTGGGTACGGCCAGACCGAAGTCGGTGATGCGGCAGTCGAAGGCGGCAGCGCGACTCAGCGCCCGGACCGTCTCGGTCCAGGTGATGAGCTTCGTCAGCTTCTCGCGCACGTGGCTGACCTTGGGGATGCCGTTGTAGTCGGCCAGCAGCGCCGCGGCGCCGATGAACAGGTCGCACAGCGGCGGCTTGTACGACACCGCCGTGAAACGATGGTACTCGACGAAGGTGTTGGCCAGAAAACCGGCCGCCTGCCACTCCTTTTGCAGAAACACACGCTCCTTCGGCACGAAGACGTCGTCGAACACCGTCAGCGTGTCGACGAGCCGGTGCTCGGAGCTGATCGGTGCATGAAAGGCGCTCGCCGATTCCCCGGCGCCGAAGGGGCTGGCCAGCAGCTTGACGCCGGGTGTGTTCACCGGAACGGCAAAGGCGACGGCGTAATCGGCGTCCTCTGCAGTGATTGCCCGCGTCGGCAGGACGATGACCTCGTCGACGAAGGGTGTGCCCGTGGTGTGCGCCTTGGCCCCGCGAACGACGATGCCATCGTCCCGTTCCTCGACGATATGTACGTAGTAGTCGGGATGTTCCTGTTGCGTGGGTAACAGGCTGCGGTCACCCTTGACGTCGGTTTGCGCCACCGCCAGGGTCAGGTCGCCGTCGCGGCAATGTCGATGGAAGGCCGCGACTCGCTCGTTGTAGTCGGTGCCGGCCTTCTCGTCGACCACGCGAGTGACCAGATCCAGGGCGAACAGCGCGTCGGTTCCGATCTCCTTGACCAGCAGAACGACGCTGTCCCCCTCGCGGGTCGAGGTCTCGATCATCTCCCGTCGGTTGAGCAGGTCCTGCGTCGACTCCGGCCGCTTGTAGTAACGGCTGTGCGTCTGGCCCGCCTCATCCGTCCAGGTAAACAGGTCGCGGTGCTCCGGGGCCTCGGCCAATTCGAAGTCGAGAGCGGTGTGCCGGGCACCGATACCTAGATGCTCGTGAGTCGTCACATCCGCTACGTGTTCGCCCTTGAAGCAGACGTGGCGACCATCCCTCAGTCCTTCCAGGTACTGCTCCGTCGATCTGAGTCCCATCCCTCGTGTCCCTTCTGATCCGTCGCTTCAGTTGCGTAGTGGTTTGCCGGTGCGCAGCATGTGTTCCATGCGCGCCCGTGTCTCGGGTGTACCGCAGAGCGTGAGGAAAGCCTCGCGCTCCAACTCCAGCAATCGTGCCTCAGACTGGGGGGCCGTTTCTCCGGCACCACACAGAACGCCAGCCAGGGCCCGGCCGACGACGACATCGTGGGCTGAAAGGTCACCTTCGGAGGCCGAACGGGAGAGGCCTTCTTCGATGCCGGCCAGTACTGTCGGACCGGCAACGTCCAGGGCGCCAGCCACCGGGGGCTGCCAACCGCCGTCGACCAGTTCTCTGGCCCGCGCCAAGGCCGGTGACAGCAGTCGCTCCTCATCCAGGTACACCGGATCTGCGTCCTCGACGAAACCCCAGCTCCTGGCCTGCAGGCCGTTGTCGGACATGGCGCCCCGCTGCAAGGTCCTGAAGGCAGTCTCGATATCGGCGCCGAAGCGACGCACCATCTCCTTGCAGCCGCCGGCGCCGGGAATGACACCGACCTTCGTCTCCACCAGTCCCATGCGCAACTCGCCACCCACGACCCGGGCCGCCGATGTCAGACAGAGCTCACAGCCGCCGCCCAGAGCCAGCCCCCGGGCCGCCGCCACAATGGGTACCGAAGCGTAGCGCACGGCCGACGTCGTCTCTTGAAACAGCACCAGATACGCCTCCAGGCCCTGCCAGTCGGCGGCGTCGATCAACTGCATTACGTACTTCAGATCAGCTCCCGCTGAGAAGTGCCCTCCCGCTCCGGTGAGGGCCAGAACATCGAAGGCTTCCTTGTCGACCGCCTCCTGCACGTGGCGCAGCACCTCCGGAGGCAGCGTGTTCAGCTTGCCCCGCAGTTCGATGGCCGCCGCCCCCTCTCCGAGGTATACCAGACGCATGCCCTCCGCGTCCAGCATCATCTCGCCACCGGCAAGCCACTCTTCGTCGGTGGGTGTCGCCGCCAGACGCAGTGGCCGTCTCTCGACGCCGGTGGGCGCCAGCACCGTTGCGCCAGGCTCGACGTAAACCCGGGCGGGCTCCGCGGCGAGAATCCGATCCAGCAACGGCGGCACATCCTCACCGGAGTCAGCGATGGCGTCACGCACCCGTCCGGCGCCGATCAGATCGATCAGCTCGAAAGGACCCGCCTCCCAGTTGAACCCCCAGCACATGGCCCGGTCGATATCCTCCAGTCCGTCGGCGATCTCGCCGGCACAGCGGGCACAGTAAGCCAGCGTCGCTGCCAGGTGTTCGCGGCTGAAGGTCCCGAGACGATCCGTCGCCTCCCAGACGTCGTTCAGGCGGTCCGCCAGGGCGCCACGGGTGCGAAGACCAGTGTCCACGGTCTGCAGGGGTCGGTAGGCCAGCGTCTGCAGATCGACGGCCTCGATGCCTGCCGCCGTCTTTCGATAGAAGCCCGCCCCCGTCTTGGCGCCGAGCCGGCCGTCGTCGACGAGTGCCTGCACCGCATCGGGTGGTGGGACGCGGGATGTGGCGGCCACGTGCAGCAGCGTGTCGAGACCGACGAGATCACACAGCCGCAGGGTCGCACTGCGGGGGCGCCCCAGAGCCGGGCCCGTGACGGCATCGGCCTCTTCCACCGTGAGGCCCTGCTGCGACATTCGCTGCACGGCATCGGCGATGGCGAACACACCGAGGCGGTTGGCGATGAAGTTCGGCGTGTCCCGGCAGACCACGACACCTTTGCCCAGACGCTGAGCGGCGAAGGCGGACAGGAAGGCGGTCACGCCGGCGTCGGTGAGCGCTCCCGGAATCACCTCGACGAGCTTCATGTATCGTGGCGGATTGAAGAAATGCACCCCCAGGAACCGCCGCCGCACATCCTCGTCACAGGCTTCGGCAAGGGAGGCGATGGACAGACCGGAGGTGTTGCTTGATATGAGAGCGGCGGCGGACAGGTGCGGGGTCACGCGCTCGAGGAGTTGCCGCTTGACGTCGAGATCCTCGACGACGGCCTCGATGATCCAGTCAGCGCCGGCCAGTACCTCGACATCGTCGAAGCTGCCGGGGTGGATCTGAGAGGCAAGCTCATCGAGGAACAGCGGCGGTGGCCGCAACGTCGTCAGGCCCTCGATCCCGACTCGAGCCCGCGCCGCCGGATCGCCGTCATCGGCCAGGTCGAGGAGATCCACGTGCAGTCCGGCGTTGGCTGCCAGAGCGGCGATCTGCGCTCCCATGACGCCGGCGCCCAGAACGACGACGCGCTCAATGATCGCAGCGGGCTCGATGGGACGGGCCGGTGAACCGCCCCGTCCGACCGGGCCGGGCATCAGCCGCCGTCCGGAGTGCCGGCGCTGACCACAGGCGCGTTGACGATGAGGACCTCGGCCAGGGGCAGAACATTGTCCTCGCGGTCATTGTCCTGGGCGGAGCCCACGGACTGGACCCGATCAAAGACATTCAGCTTGAACACGCGCAGGGCCCACAACGGCGAGTAGCCTTCCTGCTCCGGGAGCCGCGTCACGACATTGTGCGTCGAGCCGCTGCCATCGGTGGCGAAACCGTCCACGGGGTCCCGGTCGTTGTCGAAGAAGGCGTAATTCACCGGTGCCGAGATCTCCTGACCGCCGAACTCGGCCGTGGCTCGGCTCTCGGGATTCTCGAACAGCAGATAGCGGACGATCTGATCGCGGTACCAGCCGTCGTGTAAGCCTACCGCGTCGGTCACATCGAACCGGAGGCTCGCCGTAGAGCCATCCGGCACGATGACGCAGTTCATGATCTTTTCGGTGATCGTTGTCTCCGCCTCGGCGGCCTGGATGTCGGCCAGTGATGTCAGCGTGTTCGGCTGAAAGTCATTGTCGTTGACGCGGACCTCGATCACACGGCGCAGGTCATTGTAGCCGTCATCTCCCGGTATCTGCTCGAAGATTGGCAGTTGACGTTCGACGGCGTCACCCCGGCGATCGACGATGACGAAGAGATCGGCCGGAGTCTTCGACTGCACATCGAAGTTGTAGAACTGAATCTCTTCCTGATTCGGACCCAGGCCCTGCCCGCGGAACAACTCGTCGAAGTCGATCGGGGCGTTCGGCTCGGGCAGGCTCGGGCTGTCGGAGCGCCGGAAGAACACGGCGGCCTCGTCGCTGAAGCGGTCGATGGGTACCATCGGCACGTAGTCAGGAAAGTTCGCCATAATCGACACGGCCCCTGTGACTACGGGAAGGGTGACGCGTGCCAGCAGGTCGTCACGGATGTCGGTGCGCACATCCTGGGAGACGACGATCTGATCATCCGAGTCCCGTCCTCGCATCAGGAGGCTGATCCCCGTTCCCGTGGGAATCTCACCGATCAGCTCCTGCAGGCGGGGTTCGTCGATGTCGTAGTCGATCGTGGTCGTGTCGGCGCCGATGACGACACTGACCGACAGGCTGACGATCTCCGGGGGCAGGACGGACGTCAGCTCCACCTGGCCGGTCAGCCGTACGAGGGGGAGGAAGAGAATGGAGGGCACGCCCCCGGCGATATCGATCGTATCGGTTGCGGCGAAGGTCCGGATCCTGTTGTTGTCGAAGGCCTCGATGTGAACCCTGCGCCCCCTACCATCCTGTACGCCACGGGCGACAGCTTTGGCCCTCTCGCCGACCAGGTTCATCAGTCCCGTGACGGGCGTACTCATATCCGCCGCACTGATCGTGTACTGGACCTCAGCCAGCAACTGGCTGCCGGGCACAACGTCCATGTCGATGGGCAGCGTGGCGACGAGCTCGAGCCCCGGATCGTCATCGAAGGTACCGGGATCGGCGGGATTGTCTCGATCGGGGATGCCGCAGCTGGCGCCCAACAGCGCCCACGCGGCGATCGATGCTGACAGGAGGCGGCGTGACATGAGTGCTAGCGACCGACCTCGCGGCTGAACAGGAACAGCTGATCCGGATGCAGCAGAGGCTCCCGGGCCCCGTCGGGCGGCAACTCACCTTCGTGGTGCGTATTCAGCCAGGCATCGATCTCGCTGCGGCGGAAGCGCACGAGTTTTCCCAGTCGGAAGTGCGGCAGTTCACCTTTGCTCACGAGCCGGCGGATCGTTGTCACCGAGCAGCGCAAGTAGCGACTGACCTCCCGGGACGTCATCAGACCTTCGCGTGCCATCAGCTGGTCACCGACCTGTCAAAGGTGGATGGGAACTGTCCGTCACCTGCAATCGTACAATCTACACACGTGTGAGGAGTTCGGATACCGCATGGGTCTCCTTACCCAGTCGTTTCTCCATGCGCACACGCACGATCCATGTTCCCAGAGACGTCGCCGCCGAGGCCAGAATGAGGAAGTAGAGTCCACGGCCCGTGACCTGGACGAAGGGACCATTGCTGAAGGTTGTGAACAGGACGATCAGTACAAAAGCACCGATCATCACGCCGGTCAACGCGTGCAGCACCCGCTGGCAGACGAGGACGACACCACTGACGTGTACCCGTTCCTCCTCACTCAGTGCGTGAACGGGGCCTTCGGGTCGGGGGGGGGCCTTGCTGCGGTCCTTCTTGGCCATACGTTGGCAGCTCCGGGTGTGGGTTCAGGCGGCACGACGGCTGTCGGCCGCCTGCCTGGCACGCTGTCGGGCGCGACGATCGACATCGAGGATGGTGTCCACGTCGGCTGCAGGCACCGTCTCCCAGTCGTCGACGACGAGCCTGTTCACCTCATGAATATCGAGAAAACCGATCCCCCCTTCGAGGAAGGAGGCCACCGCCACCTCGTTGGCTGCGTTCAGCGCCGCGGGCAACGTACCCCCCTCCCGGCCGACCTCGTAGCACAACGCCAGGCCGGGATACTCGGCCAGGTCCGGCGCCGAGAAATGCAGGGCTCCCAACTGGGCGATGTCGAGTGGCGACAGGGTTGCCGCCTTGCGGGACGGGTGGGTGAGCGCGTACTGGATCGGGATCGCCATGTCCGTACGCCCCATGTGGGCAATGACGGAGCCATCGACGAACTCGACCATGGAGTGGACGATGGACTCGCGGTGAATGACGACATCTACCTGGTCGACGCCGACCCCGAACAGCCACCCCGCCTCGATGACCTCGAAGCCCTTGTTCATCAGGGTCGCCGAATCGACGGTGATCTTCGGTCCCATGCGCCAGGTCGGGTGATGGAGTGCCTCCTGGGGGGTCACCGAGGCCAGTTCGGCACGCGGGCGATCACGGAAGGCTCCCCCGGATGCGGTCAACAGATAGCGGCTCACGTCCTGTTGCCGTTCACCGTTGAGGCACTGCCACATGGCGCTGGGCTCGGAATCGACGGGCAGGATACGGCCACCATGGGCGCGGGCCGCCGACAGCACCAGCCCCCCCGCCATCACCAGCGGCTCTTTGTTGGCCATGGCCACGGGCAGCCCAGCGGCCAGCGCCGTCAGTGTCGGCAGCAGACCGACGGCGCCCACCAGCCCATTGACGACGATGTCGACATCAGACTCGCTGGCGGCCAAGCACAGACCATCAGAGCCGGACACGACTCGTGTCGCCTCCCCCAGTTCCCGCCGGACCCGGTGGGCGGCCTCCTCATCGGTGACGCAGACCAGCTGTGGCTGCCAGCGGCGGGCAAGCGCGATCAGCTCATCGACACGCCGACCGGCGGTCAGGACCGGCACGGTCCACGCCTCGGCGCCATCCTGTTGCCGCAAGCCGTCGATGACCTGCATGGTTGTGTTGCCGATGGAGCCGGTGCAGCCGAGAACGGCGACGCCGGTCATGCGGTCGCCAGCAGCGCGTCGAGATCCAGCTGCATGTCCTCCGCGTTTGGCGCACTTGGCAGCAGGGTCGGACCGGAGAGTGAGATCGCTGCCTCGGGGCAGGCGGCCTCGCACAGACCGCACAGCAGACACCTGCCCAGGTCCAGTTCAAACCGTCGCGGCACCCTGGCCCTCTGGTCGATGCCATCTCCGCCGGGTGGTGGTCCGGCCTCGACGACGATACATCGCGATGGACAGGCCCCGGCGCAGAGCACACAGGCCACACAGCGGCTCTCTCCGTCTTCACGGCGGATCAATCGGGGAGCGCCGCGGCTTGTCCGGGATACCGGCGCCAGCGGGCGTCGCCGGGTGGCGAGCCGTCCAAGTACCCGCCGCAGACCACGCAAGGGGCTCACTCTCCCGAGTGCCCCTGTGGGTGACCGTTACGCGGCGGACGGCCATTGCGCGGCGACGACGTACGCCGCCCGCGGGAGCGGCCATTGCCACCCCGCGTGGGGCGTTGTGTCTTGGGCCCTGTGTAGCGAACGGCGCGTGTCTCGCGCACGACCATCACCTTCACTTCGCCGGCAAAGGTCAGTTCCTGACGCACACGCTCGGCGATGTCGAAGGCCAGAATCTCAGCATCATCGTCGCTGACGTGATCGCCACGCACCATGACCCGGATCTCACGGCCGGCGTTGATGGCGAATACGTCCTTGACCCCCTCGAAGGAGGTGGCGATCTCCTTCAGCCGCATGATCCGCCGCGCGTACCCTTCGGGGTCCTCGCGACGCCCACCGGGTCGGGTCGAGGAAATGGCATCGGATGCTTTCACCAGAAAGCAGATGGGATCGACGCGCTCGTGGTCTTCGTGACTCTCGGCGATCACCTCGCAGACCACCGGATGCTCGCCGAAACGGTCGGCCAGCTCGACGCCGAGATCGATGTGTGAACCCTCCATCTCACGACTGACCGTCTTGCCGATATCGTGCAGCAGGCCGGCACGACGTGCCAGCGGCGCGTCGAGACCGATTTCCGTCGCCATCAGGCCGGCGAGCTGGCCCACCTCCAGACAGTGCTGCAGCTGGTTCTGCCCGTAGCTGAAACGGTACTTGAGACGCCCCAGCGAGGCCGGCAGATCGGGGTGATAGTCGGCGGCGCCGATCTCGGACAGGGCGTGCCGACCGGCATCCTCCATATCCTCCTCGAGGGCCTGCTTGGTGTCGGCCACGACCTCTTCGATGCGGCTCGGCGTGAAGCCACCGTCGCGGATGAGCCGCTCCATCGAACGGGCGGCTACCTCACGACGCAGTGGGTCGAAGGAGGACAACAGGACGGTGTCCGGCGTATCGTCGACGACGACCTTGACGCCGGTAGCAGTCTCGAAGGACCGCACGTTGCGTCCCTCTTTGCCGATGATGCGACTTTTGAGGCTCTCGCTGGGCAGGGTGACGGTGGACGTGGAGACGTGCTCCGCCTCCTCGACGGCGCAGCGTTGAATCGCCTGGGCGACGATGCGGCGGGCCTCCCGATCCGCCTCTTCCCTGGCCCGGGTTCGCTCGGCACGGATCGTGGCAGCCGCCCGCGCCCTGACCTCGCCCTGCAGATGTTCGAGAAGCTGCTCCTTGGCCTCATCGCCGGTCAGGTTCGCCGCCACCTCGAGCTTCTCGCGGAACTCCCGTTTGACCGCTTCCATCTCGACTTCGGTGTCACGGATGGCTCGCTCACGCGATCCGAGACGGCGCTCCTGATTCTTGAAGCGACTCCATTCCTTGCGCAGATCGCTGCGCTGGTTCTCCTGTTCACGCTCCCGAGAACTGGCCTCCTTCTCGCGGCGAGCACCCGACTCGATGGCCTCTTCGATCTTGCGTTCCTGGTCGGCCTTGACCTTGTACCAGCCGTCCTTCTCCTCGAGGAAGGCGATCCGCTGCGCGCGTTCGTCTTCGGCGAGGCGGCGTACCGCTCGCGCCTCGGCCTCTTCCTCGAGACGGTGCTGGCTCACCTTCCTCAGAAAATGGCTGATGAAGTACCCAAGACCGACACCCACCAACAGCAGACCGAGGCCGCACAGTACAGCAAGCCACAGCTCTGCTCCCTGGATGACGGAGGTGTCCATAACGTGACGTCCGTTTCATTTCGTGGTCGATACTATCCTAATATAACGCACTAGCCGGTCCTCTGACTCGCGGCCTGGATCATGGCCGCCCGCTCGTCTGCATCGCTCCAGCGATCCTGGACCTCCGGGCTGAGTTCGTGGATGGGGTCAAAATAAAAGAATCTGCGTCCCGGCCGTACCACAGGGCTGGAGAATACCCCGATTCCCGTGTCACGGTCGTAGTTCTCGTGGGAATGCACGTGGCGTTTGCCGCCGCCGCCCATGGTATCGAGGATGAAGGCCGGAATATTGAATCCCGCCGTCGCCCCACGCACCTGCTTCTCGAGATCAATGGCCGTCTGCAGCGTCGTGCGCAGTTCCTCTACGCCGCGCACCATATCGTGCAGAAAGACGTAGTACGGCTGTACGTTCATATGGGAGAGCCGGCGGACCAGGGCCAGCATCGTGTGCACATCATCGTTCACACCACGTTGCAGAACTGCCTGGTTGCGCACGATGACGCCGCGCTGCATCAACCGATCGAGCCCCTGGCGCGTGATGGCGGTGATTTCCGCGGGATGATTGAAGTGGGTGTGGAGCGAGACCTGCTTGTGGCGACGACGCCCCTCTTCGGCCACCGAGGCGACGGCTTCCACCCAGTCGCCATCGGTGACGAGTTTCTGCGGCATCACCGCCGGGCCCTTGGTAGCATAGCGGAACCGGCGCACGTGATCGATATCGAGGAGTGTCCGCCCCAGCAGCGCCACCTGCTCCGCCTTCAGGTTGTACATGTCCCCGCCACTGACGACGACATCTTCGATCTCGCGATGGTGTCGAATGTAGTCGAAGGCCCGCTCCCAGCGTTCCAGCGTGGCGGCGAAGTGGACCTTCTCGACACCATCGGTATCGAGTCCCACCGAATACGATCGGGTACAGAACCGGCAGTACACAGGACATGTATCGAGGGCGAGAAGCAGTGCCCGGTCGTGATAACGGTGGATCAACCCGGGCACCGGAGAGTTTGCCTGTTCGTCCAGGGAGTCGAAATGAAGCTCCGGATGATCGGGCTTCAGGCGGGACGCCAGAGGCAGGAACTGGGTGCGGATCGGGTCGGTTTCCGGATTCTCCCAATCGATGAGGGAGAGCAGGTACGGAGACACTCGCAGACTCATCGTCGACCGCTGCACGCCGGCTTCGACATCGGCGGTGAATGACTCTGAGACTCGCCCTCCCAGAACCGATCGCAGTTTGCCAGCGCTGGTGACGCAGTTGCGGCTCTGAAACCGGTGATCGTGAAACTCGTCGGCCGTCAGTTCGGCGTACGCAGGGACCTGTCGCCAGAACTCGTCGTCCCGCAGATCACGGTGGCTGTCGTCGAGGATGGCATGATGTCCCTCAACGGCGCCTGTACATCCGGTCGGCAGACAGGCCGAGGCATCGGTCTGTGATGCCTCGGCTTCGGCGCAGCGGCCGGTGGAAGCGTCGATGGCCATGGTGTTGTCCCTACATCGCCTCGTCGAAGCGGCGGTTCACTTCGTTCCAGTTGATCACGTCTCCCCAGGCTGCAATATAGTCCGGTCGGCGATTCTGGTAGTTCAGATAGTAAGCGTGCTCCCAGACGTCGAGGCCGATGATCGGCGTGCCCTCGCCCGTCATCATAGGGCTGTCCTGATTCGGCGTGCTCATGATGTTCATCTTGCCGTCTTTGATCACACACCAGGCCCAGCCGCTGCCGAAGCGGGTTGCCCCAGCCTTGTTAAAGGCCTCATGGCAGGCCTCACCAGTGCCAAAGGCAGCCTCGGCAGCTTTCATGAAATCCGCCGAGGGTTCGCCACGCTGGCCTTCCGGCGCCATGACCTGCCAGAACAGGCTGTGGTTGGCGTGTCCTCCACCATTGTTGCGTACGGCGGTTCGGATGTCTTCCGGTACAGCATCGAGGTCTGAGATCAGGTCCTCAATGCTCTTGGCAGCGAGGTCGTCGTGGCCCTCGAGAGCCGCGTTCAGGTTTGTCACGTAGGCGTTGTGATGCTTGCCGTGGTGAATCTCCATCGTCGCTTTGTCGATGATGGGCTCCAGGGCGTCGTGGGCGTAGGGCAGGTCGGGCAGAGAGTAAGCCATGGTTGAGAGTCCTTTGCCAGTTGTGGCGAGGCGGAGTGACTATGACTGGGCTGACGGTCTGCGCTTGCCGAAGTCTTCGAGTGCCGCCCGGATCGCGTCCTCGGCGAGCACGGAGCAGTGGACTTTCATCGGCGGCAGGCCGCCGAGGGCATCCACAACGTCCTGACGCCGGAGGCCACGAAGTTCGTCGAGCGTGCGCCCCGTGACCATCTCCGTGAGGCAGGAGCCTGCGGCGATGGCGGCGGCGCAACCAAAGGTCTGAAATCGGGCAGCGCGAACGTGGTCATCCTCGATCTGTAGATAGAGATGGAGGACGTCTCCGCAAGCCGAGTTTACCGCCTTGCCCACGGCTTCGGCCCCCTCGAGGACCCCTGTGTTTCGCGGATGCCGGAAATGGTCGAGTACGGTGTCGTTGTAGAGTTCGGTCACGGGCTGTCCAGGATGGGAACAGCGGAATCTAGCCGCGCTGCAGGCCTATGTCAACCAGGCAGAAAAGCTCTCAAATGGAGCGAATACAGGACCTTACCCAGTCCAGGCACGCTGGCGGGCAGATACCATAATTGTAGAAGGACAGCTCCTCGACCCCTGCCCGTACCGCCGCCTGGGCCGTCGCCTGCAGCGTCTCTGCATCGGGGCTCGCAGGCGGGTAGGCGCAGAGCCCGGCCACCAGACGGTCCGCCCGGGGCACACCCCCCGTCAGTGCGGCTTGCACCCGGCCCTCTACCTCGTCCGGCGAATCGGTGTAGGCCAGGATGCCCTGACGATCACAATGAGGAGCTATCAGGTCCGCACGGATGCCGGACGTCCAGCGGTCCCCCATCAGAAGGAAGGAAACTCCCGTCGAGGTCGGTGCGGTAGCGGCCCGCACCTCGGCCACCAGGGACGCGACCAGTTCCTCCCGCATCTGCTGGAAGGCACGCAGGCCCTCGTGGTCGGCCACGGTTTCCTCGATGCTGCCCTCCAGCGGCTGCCCGTCGCGGAACACCGGATCCAGCTGTTCCACTACCCAACGCCGCAGGCCTTCCACGTCGATACCCCGGGCCTCGGCCTCAGCACAGCAACCGGAGGAGAAACTGAGGCTGAACAGGTAGCGACCGACTGCCCCAAGCCGGGTGCCATCCTTCACGTGGTGATGGCTGTGACCGTAGCCGCCGAAGTTGCAGGTCTCCAGCTCGATTCGGCGAACCCCGTAGTTGAGGGCCAGATCGCGGCACAGAGCCACCACGTAGGCCCGCACATCAGGGCAACCCGGACACAGGATCCAGCCGAGGCTGTCGCCGTAGGCCGTGCGCTGAGCCAGGTCAGGGTATTGTCCGCAAAGAAAGCTGTTGTGCAGACAAACCGTCCAGGAGATCAGGTCGAGGCCCTCCCTGCCAGCTGCATCGCGCAGCCGCGCCAGGGGATCGCACTTGCTGGCCAGCTCCGCCACCCGGGGCCGGATCGCCGTATCACCATAGAGCTCGGGATCCGGCTGGAAGTAGAGCGCCGCCTGCTCGCCTCGCAGCAGCTTGCCTCCCCGTCGTTGAGGCCGCAGCTGCTCGAAGGTGTGGTACGCGGTGGCGACGCTGATGGCGTCGAGGCCGATCTCGCCTCGAAGACGTCGCACCGAATCGTCGATGCCGTCCGCTTCGAGGTCCCACAAGTACGACCACATCGTCGTGTATGTCATGAGTTCAGGCCTTGAGGTCGATGGCGCCGGTGCCGCCTTCACGCCAGTGGCGCCGCGCCATTTCGACGATCTCCCACAGCAGGTTCTCCTTGCCTATGCGTTCTGCCAGGCCGTCCAGCTGCTGGCACTGTTCGGCGTCACGCACGATCCCCATGGACGTCATCATCGTCAGGTGGAACAGCATGCCCGTCTGCAGCAATGCTTCGTTCACCTGCGACAGGCTCATGCCGCTGGCCTGCTCGAACTCGGCCAGCACGGCTCCGTAGAGTTCGGCCAGGTCACCTTCGAGGAAGGTCTCGACTCGGAACTGCTTCTCCATCTTTCGAATGTCTCGCTGCTGAGGTCCGCCTTCGCTGCTCCACTGAGATCCGGCGATGTAAGAAGCGGCGGAACCCGGCGCCGTCAAGCGTCAGAAGGCACGCGAGATCCGTGCCGTCATCGACCAGCCCGCCGACGTGGGTTCGATGGCGCCGGGATCGTCGTCGAGGGCCCGGGCGAACTCCAGGCGCAGGCCGTCGTCGGCCGTACCGACGGCCAGGCCCAAGGCCCGCTTCCACGCCGGTCCCGTGTCGACGCCGAGGGCCAGGTCACGGAACCCGGTGAAGGGATCGGAGCGGTCGTGGGCAAACCAGGCAGCCCCCGCGTCGAAGAACACGCCCAGACCCAGACCGTCCAGTGGCAACTCGTCCTGCCAGTGGCTGTCGGCATCGATCCAGTATTGGGCGTTGACAAGCACCGAGCGATCGCCAGCGAAGGCCTTGAAGCCGTAGCCGCGAACCGAGCCGAGACCGCCGAGGCGATAGACATACTGTCGAGGCAGATCGCCCTTGGCGGTGCCGCCGCGCAGACGCAGGTCCAGGCGAGTGCCGGTTCCCATGGGCTGGTACCGACGCAGATCGAGGAGATATCGCTTGAAGCGGTAGTCCCCGCCGAGCACGCCTCCGGACCGTTCGGCGTAGGCATTGATGAACCAGCCTCGGTGGGGGTCACCGACCTGATTTCGCGTATCCAGCTGGACGTCCGCCCGGGCGTTGATCACATCCCCCTCGTCGATGGCGGGATTGGCGCGGAAGGCGGGATCCGACCAGCTCTCACCGAACAGAGCCCAGTCCGTGTTGTTGTCCATCGACTCGAATCGGTCCCGCGACCAACGGGCGCCGACCTGCAGTACACCGCCGATGTTGTGTGACGTGTAGAGGCTGCCACCGGTGCGTCGGTAATGATCCCGGTAGTCACGACGCAACAGGGCGGCGGCGGCGGAGTTCTCCTCCTCGGAGATGAGCCACCCGTCCTGCGTGTCGGTCAGGTCGTGAAGCTCCACACCGAGGACGGCCAGATGCGAAGATTGGGTCGGAGGGCCGTAGTAGGTGAACAGCTCGCCTCCCGCCTGCCAGCGCCAGGCGCCGGAGGCCAGCCCGTGGCCGAGTTCACCGTAGTTGGCCACACCCGACTGCGACTGATACTCACGGGCCTGACGCCAGCCGAGAAACAGCCCCTCGGCCCGGTTGTAGCGCGCCAGCAGGCCCTGCTGTTCGAGCCCCCAGAAATCGGGTCCCTCCGCCGACCACTTGTGCTCCCAGCCCTCGTAGCGATGAGACGACCATTCCGGGGCCGCCGGGCGTACCGGGACCGACGGGACTGCCGCGGGAACCGGCAAAACCACAACCGGAACCGTGGGGATCACATGGGTGAGGTTCAGGCTCCGCGTCGCCACCAGCCGGACCTGCGCGTCGTGGTGCTGTAAGGCCAGCTGTGTGATGTCACCCGCACCTGCGTCTTCGACCTGGGACAGCAGGCCTGCCGCATGGCGACGTACGAAGCTGTCGTGACTCTTGATCGCCCGTCGCATCGCCTCGGTCCGGCGCCCCGGATCGAGTCGGGGGATCAACTTCACTGCCTCATGGCGGACCTCGTGATCGTGGCTGCCGATCGCCTGGATGACGAGGTCAGCCTGTTCCCCCGAGATCCAACTCGTGCCGGGAACCTCGGCGAAGGCCAGAAGTGCCGGTGCGGCTGCCGCCGCGGGCGGTGCCGTTGTCGTCGTTGTCGTTGGACCGCTGCTCGTCGTGGTGGTTGTCGTCGTCTGTGGTACGGCCTGTGGGATGGTGATGGCGGGCAGGGCGGCAACGACCGCTCCTCCCGCGCCTCGCAGATATGCACCCGACACCAAACGTCCGTGGTGCCGACCCGTATGATCCAGAACGGCACCGCGGACGGTGGTCTCGTCGAAGCGGTAGTATGCCATCAGCCCGGGATCGTCAGGCACCGCCGGAGCCGCCATCCGGGCTCTGATCTCGTCTCCCGTCAGGGCGCGGCGCCAGAGCTGTACTTCGTCCACCTGACCGTGGAAGGCGACGCCCTGTCCGGGGATTCCCCCGATCCACAGAGGTCCCGTGGCGTCCTGGATTCCACTCCGGTCATAGGGTCTGCTGGCTGCCAGCTCGCCATCCACGTAGATGCGCATGGCCCCCCCATCAACATCGCTCGTGATCACGGCGGCAACGTGGTGCCAGCGCCCGGCCTGCACGGCACCACGCGGCGTATCGAGGTAGAGATGCCCACGATGTCGACGGCTCACGGGGGTGGAGCTGATGTGGACGGAACCCCCGTTGAGGAACAGGCCGAACTCACGGTTCTTCCAGGGATCACGATCGGGCTGATCCCCCTTCCAGAGAAGCGACTGCCAACTGTGCAGCTTATCGGCGCGGAACCAGGTCGACAGAGTCAGTGCCGTCGGTGAGTGCAGACCCGGCGCATCTTCGACTTCGAGATGTGCCTGGCCGCCTTCGAGGGCGAGGACAGCCCCCCCCGTGGCCTCGGACGAAATCGACGTCAGGGCGAGAAAAGCGATGGCAGCTGTACCGCCGACGCAGCGCCGGCGGCGGCGCACAGATGTTCGCGCTTGATGCATATCATGCCTCGTGATTTGGGTGGCGTCGGGCAGAACGCAAAAGGCGTCCCGGCCTGGACTGGCCGAGACGCCTTGAACACGGCGGGTGCCGCAAGGAGCGAGTGAGGAGTTGCTACGAGCCGGTGAGTCCGTGTTTGCGCAGGATGTGCCGGAAGCGGTCATAGGTCAGCCCCAGAGCGGCTGCAGCGTCCTTCTGACTGCCGTCACACCCGTCGAGGGTGCGTTGCAGGATGCCGCGTTCGATGGCCGTTGTCTGCTCATCAAACGTCCCGCCCGTCGCCGGGTTCCCAACCTGAGAAGGACCTCCCACCTCGGGAGGCAGATCGCTGGCGGAAACAGTCTCGGACTGGGCCACGCACAGGGCCCGTTCGACGGCGAACTTCAGTTCCCGGATGTTGCCCGGCCAGCCGTATGCCTCCATCGTCGTCAGCGCGTCAGCTCCGAAGGACCGGGCCGTGATAGAGGGCACTTCGCTGGCCAGTTCGCCGGCGAAATATTCGACGAGAGGACGGATATCCTCGCGTCGGTCGCGCAGGGGGGGCAGTTGCACCTCGGTGAAGCGGAGTCGGTCGTAGAGATCGGCGCGAAAACGGCCCGCGGCGATCTCAGCCTCGAGATCGGTGTTCGTCGCCGCCACGACCCGAACGTCGACCTTGATCGTGCGATTGCCGCCGATTCTCTCGAACTCCTGGTACTCGAGAACGCGCAGCAGATTCTGCTGAAACTCGAGGGTTGTGTTGCCGATCTCGTCGAGGAACAGCGTGCCGCCATCGGCTGTTTCGAAACGCCCCCGTCGCGTGTCACTGGCGCCGGTGAAAGCGCCCTTCTCATGGCCGAACAGTTCCGACTCCAGCAGGGTCTCTGACAGGGCGGCACAGTTCAGTTTGACGAAGGGCTGCTCCGAGCGAGCGCCACCGTAGTGCAGCGCCGCGGCGATCAGCTCCTTGCCCGTACCACGTTCGCCGCGAACCAGGACGGGACGCGGGATGGAGGCGATCTGTTCCACCTGCCGCAGGATGGCCTCTACCTTCGGACTGGCGCTGACGATCCGGTAGCGACTGCCCAGCTCGGACCGGTAGAACGTGTTCTGCACGCCGAGGGCCTCGTTCTCAGCCCCCAGGGCTTCGTTTTCGGCCCGCAGCCGCGCGTTCTCACGCAGCACGTGGAGCATGCGCTCCACCTTCTCCATGCTGAGCTCCAGCTTGTCCTCGACAAACAGATCTTTCTCGATGAAGTCACTGGCGCCGCCCTGCACGGCGGCCACGGCACTGTCCACACTCCCCTTCCCCGTCAGAATGATAACGGGCAAATTCGGTCGTTCCTCCCGGATCCGGGTCAGGATTTCCAGACCGTCCGGCTCACCGGCGCCGAAGTCCAGGTCGAGAACGACGAGTTCCACGTCCTCGCCATCGGTGGCGATCTGACTCAGCAACTCGCGTCCCGAAGCGAAAGCCTGTATCTGCTTGCCGCGGGCCCGGAGCTTGTCGGCGAGCAGGTCGCGGACCTCCCGCTGATCGTCGGCGATGAGGACACGGCCGCCGTCGCTCACAGCACGTTCCCTGCCAGTGTGTCGGGGGTACTGTCGGCGTCGAAGTTGACGGGAAGATCGAAGCGGAAGACGCTGCCGTGACCGACGCGACTCTTCACCCGCAATTCTCCGTGATGGGCCCGGGCGATCCGCCGGGCGATGGCCAGGCCATAGCCGTTGCCCTGATCCTTCGTCGTATACCCGGGATCGAATACGTGCTCGAGCAGCTCGGTCGGGATTCCGCCACCGTCATCTTCCACCTCGATGTAGACGACGCCCTTCTCCTCGTCGTACCCGACTCCCAGGGCGATCTGGCCCGGATCGGTCGTACGGACCGCGTCGAGGGCGTTCAGACACAGATTGGTCACGGCCTCGCGCACCAGGCGTTCATCGGCCTCGATGCGGGGCACGCCCTGCTGGACACGGATCGGGATCGACCTTCCACCTTCGATCGCCAGGGCGTCGGCCACTCTACGAACCACGCGAGCCGCGTCGATGAGGCTGGTCGTGATCTGATCCGGTGTCATGGCCGAGAGATACCCCACCCACTCCTCGTACAGCCTCTCGTGCTCGGTCTCCAGTTGCTGCAGCGCCTCTCCGGCGCCTGTCACGTCCGCTGTGGTAGGCTCGGTGGTCTGTGCCAGCTTGCGAGCGACACGGCGCAGCCGGCTGCCGACGACACCGATCAGATTCTTGAGCTGATGACCTTTGGTGTACAGTCCCCGATAGACCTGCTCGCGGCCCAGTTCCACAAGCTCCTGCGAGAGGCGGGCCAGCACCTGCGGTGCTCTCCCCTCGAATTCTTCGACGATGTGGGCGTAGTCGTCTGCCAGGTCGGCCGGTTTGACATGCTCGAAGAACAGCCGCGCCAGATTGGAGTGGGCGGCACGGAAGTCGGGGTCCAGCTGCAGGGCGACCTTGAATTCACCGAGTGCGCTCAAAGGCTGGTCGGTGCGCATCAACAGTTGACCGAGGTGGTTGTGGCCGACGGCGGACAGGGGGTTCAGGGCCAGTCCGCGACGGAAGGCGGCGATGGCTTTCTCGGGGTCACCAGCCGCCTCCCCCTCGGCGTACAGACCACCCAGCGCGAAGCTGACACGATCGCCACCGGCGGCCAGAGAAGGATCCTCGGCGTCGGCGTCGACGAGATGTTCGAGATGATCGATGGCACGTTGGCGCAGAGGGCCACGGCGGCGGCCCTGGCGGGCGTAGAGCAGGGCCAGTTGGAAACGGGCCTCCAGCCAACCGTCGGTGGCGGCCGCCTCCAGATCCTCAGTGCCTGCTGCCTCATCCCCTTCCTGCACGCGAGCCATGCCGAGCAGGAACCGCGCCTCGGACCGCAGACTCTCCGTCCCATCATTCTCGTCACAGGCGGCCAACACCTGGGAGAGAATTCCCACCGCTTCCGGCCAGCACTGCTCCCGGTAGAAGCGGCGTCCCTGCCGAAGCGCCTCCCGGAAGGCGTCCACACCCGTCGGCGGATGGGCGGTCGACATCGTCGGCGTCAGGACTTCAGCAGTCGCAAGCCACCGTAGATCATGCCCCCGACGACGGCGACGGACAGCAGGGCCCAGATCACACCCAGCAGCATCTGAAAGGCGAACCACGCGCCCACGGCGAGCAGTGCCGCCCCGAGAATCTTGATCAACATTTTCTTATCTCTTCTTCGTCTGTCAACTGGACACCGCGCGATGCGGATCCGCTGCCGGGACACCTTCTCGCTCCCAGTGGTCCATCTTTTCGCTG
>PBSR01000027.1 GCA_002726335.1 Gemmatimonadaceae bacterium | reverse complement strand
TCCGGCCAGGGGATGTGAGGTGAGAAAGGCCGACACGTCATTGAGGGGAACGAAGTCGACGTGGGTCAGCTCGGAGTGTGTGCGGATGGGGCCGTCGGCCACCGTCAGGTAATATGTAGTGGGCAGGCCCTTCTTCTCAGATCCGTACTTGGGATAGGCCTGTACTTTCTTGCCGAACACCTCGCCGGCGATCGTGGCGATCACCTTGTTGGTGGTCACCGAGCCATAGCCGCCGACGGAGTGGCCGCGCATGGACATGCTGCCTTCGGGACGGATATCGGGGTTCTCCTCCTCAGGCAGGGCCAGATCGTGGCGGATGCCGAGGGCGAAGTAGCGCTTGCCCAGGCCGCCGGCCATGTTGCGGGCAACGGCCAGGAAATGACCGGGGTGCACATCCCGGGAGCCGAGACCGGCAGAGCCGGAATAAACCTGGGACATGGTGGTGACTGTCGGATAGCCGTCAACCCTCATCAGCGCGTCAGCAAAGGCGGCCTTTACCTCGCGAGTCACGGGATTCGACTGTGACAGCGGGTTGTCCATGCGCTCCACCACCGAGATGGCTTTCACATGCTGCAGCGCCTCCACCAGCTCGACCGATGGGAAGGGACGAAACGAGGTGATATGCACGACGCCGATCTTGATGCCCAGATGCTGGCGGATGTGGTCCACCGTCGCTTCGGCGGTATCGATGAGCGTGCCCATGCCGACGATGGCGTATTCGGCGTCGTCCATGCGATAGGACTCGACCACACCGTATTCACGCCCCGTCAGTCTGGCGAATTCGGCCATGGCCTCCTTCAACTCGGGCAACACCCGGTCGTAGTACGCGCGCTGGGCGATCTTCCCCTTCATGTAGCTGTCCTGATTCTGCACCACACCGGTCATCAACGGCTTCGCAGGATCGAACAGATTCACCAGGTTGGCGGCAGGATCGCCCACATACTCCCGCATGAGCTCGTCTTCCGGGAGCAGGACGTTCTCAACCGTATGCGTGGTGAGAAACCCGTCCTGAACGTTGAGGAAGGGGGTGGCCGTGCGTTCGGCGACTCGGCGCGCGATCAGAGCCAGGTCGCCAGCCCCCTGGGCATCACGGGTGAACAGGATTCCCCAGCCCACGTCCTCGCAGCCCATGACATCGTCGTGGCCGGCGTGGACGTTGAGGCTCTGACTGGTCAAGGCCCGTGCGCCGATATGGAACACCGCGGGAAGACGCTTGCCGCTGATCGTGTAGAGCACCTCCTTCATCAGGATCAGCCCCTGACCCGATGTGAAGTTGGTCACTCGGCCGCCGGCCAGGGCGAAGCCCTCACAGACGGTGGCCGAGCTGTGCTCACTCTCCGGCTCGAAATACTGGAGCTGCTCACCCCACAGATTGGCCACACCGTTGACTACCGCTGTATTGTATCCGTGGGCCATCGAGGTCGACGACGTGATGGGAAATGCCCCCGCCCCCTGGCTGATGTGGGTCTCGACCCAGACAACCGTCCCCGAACCGTCCGAGGTGCTGGGGATGCCGGGAAAGCGCGGTACCACTTCATGCCCGTTGCCCCCCGCCCTTGATTGGGTCTTCTCAACAGTAGTACTCATCAATCGGCTCGCCTTTCGGAGTCGTTTGCGCCTGTTCACCGTATTCTGTGCGAGAGAATCTATGGATTCTGCGCCATCCTGCCACATGCAGCAGGACTCATTGTCCTTTTTCCATTATATAGGTGCCCGATACATGCGAGCCGACCAGGTGGGGGTGGCGTGAGCCAGACCCCCATAACAACCATCCGTGAACTGGCAGCCGGCGACATCGCGCGCCTCGTGGAGATCGCTCTTGCCGCCTGGGAGCCGGTGTTTGACTCCTTCGAGCAGATCCTTGGCTCAGAGCTGTTCGAGCTCACCCGCCCGGGCTGCCGGGAGTCCAAGGCGGAACAGATCCGGGCGGCCTGTCAGTTGGATGCACCCGGGCACGTCCTAGTTGCCCAGAGAGGCAGCACGATTGCCGGCTTCGTCAGCTTCTACCCGGATGTGCCCGTACCCGGCGTCGGCGAGATCGGCAACAACGCGGTCCACCCCGAGTTTCAGCGGCAGGGCCTTGCCGGGATGATGTACGAGGAAGTGTTCCGACGCCTGAAGGTGTTGGGAATCCGCTATGCCAAGGTTCGCACCGGGGGCGACGCGTCCCATCTTCCGGCTCGAACCGCCTACGAAAGGGTCGGCTTCGACATCAGCCTGCCCGCCGTCGACTACTACCGAGAACTCTGACAGAAAGCAGATCCCGTGAGCAAACGCGATACGATCCTGAGTGTGCTGAATTCGACGACGCCTCCGGCCTACGTTCCCGCCGGCTTCTTCATCCACTTCGACAAGTCCTGTCACCGTGGACAGGCGGCCATCGACAGACACCTGGAGTTCTTCCACCACACCGGCATGGATTTCGTCAAGATCCAGTACGAAAACACCTTCCCCCGCCGGGAGGACATCACGTGTGCGGCCGATTGGGCCAGGATGCCGTTGTACGGCAAGGACTTCTACGAGGATCAGTTGAACATTATCAAGGGCCTGATAAAGGCCGTAGGCGGCGATGCCCCGGTGATTGCGACGGTCTATTCACCCTTCATGTGCGCCGGGCACACCACCGGCAATGACGAGATCAATGAGCAGATGCGCGATGATCCCCAGGCGGTGAAGAAGGGCATGGAGATCGTCACCGAGAGTCTGCTGGGTTTTGTCAGAGACTGTATCGCTGCTGGCGTGGATGGCTTCTTTGCCCCGACGCAGGGCCAGGAAAGTTACCGTTTCGCCGATGGTGATCTTTTCGAGGAGTGTATCCAGCCCTATGACCTGGTCCTGATGCAGGAAATGCAGCAGGCCTGCGACTTCAACATCCTCCACATCTGTGACTTTCACAGCGGCTACACCGACCTGAGTCCGTTCCTCGACTACCCCGGTCACGTGGTCAACTGCAGCCAGGAAGTGGGCTCACAGACGCGCAGCTTGGAGGAGATGGCCGAGTTCTTCTCGCGCCCCTACATGGGAGGCGTCGATCGTAAGGGGGTTCTGGCCACCGGCACGAAGGCGCAGATCGAGGCCATGGTCGGCAGCCTGGTCGAACAGGCCCCGGCGCGCTTCATCCTGGGCGCCGATTGCACGCTCCCCGGCGACATCGACTGGGACAACATCAGGACCGCCATCGATGTGGCCCATGGGTAACATGCCATCGTGGACGTAGAAGGACAGATCGAGGCACGCAAGAGGCGCTGGATCCGTTTCCTGGACATGTCCGCCGCACCCCGGCACATGCTGTTGGTCCGCCACGATGGGGGCCTGCCGCCACGCCCGTTGCCGCACCCGGACAACATCCCGCAGCGCATCGAGTGGGCCTGGCGCCAGTATCAGCAGCAGCTGGAGGCCGTCGGCTGGCTCGACGATGACCAGGTTCCCCACCTGCATCCGTACACTGGCACCGAGATCTTCGCTGCCGCCTTTGGCTGCGGCGTCCATCTGCCCGAGGAGTCCAATCCTTTCGCCCTGCCATTGATCCACAGTGCGGAAGAGGTCGCCGGACTGAAGATCCCCGACATCACCGCCGAACCCCTGGCCCGGATCTTCGACATCGCCGACGAGCTGCGGCGGCGGGCCGGACCGGAGGCGGTGATGCGGCTGCCCGATATCCAGAGCCCCATGGACATTGCGGCACTCATCTGGGACAAGAACACCTTCTACCTGGCCCTGCTCGAGTCACCGGAAGCCGTACGGGAACTGGCGGCCAAGGTGCGCCTGCTGTTGACCGCCTTCCTCGACGAGTGGTTTGCCCGCTACGGTCAGGACTTCGTCGCCCACTTTCCCGACTACTATATGTCCGGCGGTATCAGCCTCTCCGAGGATGAGATCGGCGCCGTGAACCCAGACATGTTCTACGAGCTCTTCCTGCCCGAGCTGGCGGAGCTGTCGGATCGCTACGGGGGGCTCGGAATGCATTGCTGCGCCGATGCCCGCCATCACTGGCCGGCGTGGCAGGAAATCCCGGAGATGCGGCTGCTGAACATGGTACAGCCGGCTGCCGAGCTCGAAGTTGCCTACGGGGTCTTCGGCGACCACACCGCGCAGATGCACAGCTGGTGTGGCGACGGTGATCCCCGCTCGTGGCGCTTCCCCACCGGGTCGCGCGTCGTCATGGGGGCCGGGGCCGATTCCCGGGACGAGGCACGCCGACTGGTTCGATCGCTGGGCCGTCACCGTTGATGCGGCCGACACTGATCCGTTGATGACCGCTGTCAATCCACGGTCATCGTCATCGCCACATTCTTTGGTAGAGCCAGACCGGTCGCCACCTGCACGGCCTTGCTCACACCGGCCGGTACGACGCAGGCCTCGCAGCAGCCCTTGATCTGCAGCAGAGTACGTGCCGTCTTCAGGACCACGCTCTCCTCGGGGCCCAGTTCCTGGTATCCATCGATGGGGGCCTCCTTCTTCCACAGCTCACCCAGGGTCGTCACCAACTCACACTTGCTCGTCACCTCTATGTCGACGGCCTGCTGATCCTCGGTGGACACACGGGCCGTAGCCAGAAACCCACAGACTCCGGGGTCGATTTCGATTTTCACATTCATGATGGATTCCTCTCGCTGTCAAGGTCGCGGATCTTCGCATAGAGCGCCAGACCCAGTACGGCGATGACGATGAGAGAGAGAGCAAGACCCTCGCGACGGTAGTCGAGATCGTCGAGAGCCTGGTAACCGGCATCCCGTGCCCTGGTGGCCAGCTCCATTCCCTCGCCGGTTACCTCCAGCACACGGTCGGGCGTGAAGGAGTGCAGGACGGAGCGCGCCCGGGTCAGACGCCCGTGGGCCTCATTGATGTCGTAGAGCACGTCTTCCACCGACATGCCCGCCCGCTCCGCCTCCCGGGCAATACTGTCGGCCAGAGCGTGCATCAGACGCAGGCTGTCCAGGGCCGTACGGATCACCGCCGCCCCCTGCCAGCCACGCTCGAGGTTGGCCAACTCAACTTTCTCATCGCTGGCGGCGATCGTCATCGAGCGTGCTTCCGGACTGTGGCAGCGGGCACAGACCGCCGAGGCATTGTTGCCGACCATGTCATCAGACGGCGTGGCGATATCGTGATGGCTGTGGCAGGTCGTGCACGCGGCGATGCCGAGCTTCTCGTAGCCGATCTCGTGCGGGCTCTCCTTGACGAAATCCGCCATGACCGCGTGACACTGGCCGCAGACGTTGACCAGGGACTTCACCCCGGGTGGTGTGGCACCGTGGTTGCCATGGCAGTCATTGCAGGTCGGTGCCGACAGATCGTGTCCATCGAGCAGGGGACGACCGTGTACCGAACCGCTGTACTTCGCCTGCTGGTCGGTGGGAATATCGTAGTCGGCCATGTACTCGGCGTCGCTGTGACAGACACCACACGTGCCGGGCACGTTGGCCGGATAGACCGGTGATCGGGGGTCCGACGATGGCAGGATGCCATGAGCATCGTGACAGCTGATGCAGGTGGCGACCTGCGTGTCACCTGCATCCAGCAGGCGCCCATGTGTGCTGACGTGATACAGGGCCTCCTGATCCACGCGCAGCGACGGATCGTACTGGCGCATGTACGTCGCATCCGAGTGACAGCTACCGCAGAAGTCGGGAATCTCGTCCTTGTCTGGTGCCCCACGAAAATCCTCCGCATCCCACATCGCCTCATCTTCGTCGTCCGTATTCGGGTCTCCACCGTGGCAGTCGGCGCACGACAGCCCCTGACGGGCGTGTACATCGTTCAGCATCAGCTGAACCGGCGCTCCGATCTCGTCCTCCTCCTCGGCGTGGCACTCAATACAGTTGTCGACATCCTGAGCGGCCACCCCGGAGGTCCAGACCGCCAGACAAAAAAGGACGATAACTCTCATCGTCAGTGTCCTCCGAGTGACGGGAAGATCACTGCGAGCAGGGTGAGCAGGACGAAGAGCACGATGGCGATGATCCCGATAGCGGTGAACAGGGGGCTGCGCTCGCCGCGGGAGCTGCGCCGGTCCACGAGGGGCACGAGAAACCAGAAAGCTCCGGCCAGACCCATCAGTCCGACGGCGATCGACTCCCCTTCGAAGAACAACACCTGCGAGGGCACGATCTTGAGGAAATTGAAGGCAAACAGGAAGTACCACTCCGGTGCGATTCCGGGTGGAGTCGGCCCGAAAGGATCGGCTTTGACCCCGAGCTCCCAGGGAAAGAAGGCGGCCATCGACACCAGTACTCCCAGAATGACGAGCCAGCCCAGCAGATCGCGCAGGAGAAAGTGCGGTACGAAGGGCATGTCCCGCTGGTCCCCTTCACTTTCGATCGACGGCGGGCGACTCATGCCCTGTTGCTGCACGAGCAGCAGATGCAGAAAGAGGATAGCCATCGTAATCAGTGGCAGGATGGCGACGTGAAACCCGAACAGCCGCGTCAGCGTCGCGCCCGTCACCTCTTCCCCGCCTCGCAGTACGAGCAGGAAACCGCGACCGACGACGGGGATATTGGTGAAGATCTCAGTGCCGACCTTTGTGGCGAAGAAGGCCAACTCGTTCCACGGCAACAGGTACCCGGTGAATCCGAAGGCCATGGTCAGCATGAAGAGGGAGAACCCGGTCATCCAGGTCAGTTCACGGGGCTTGCGGTAGGCCTTCATCAGGAAGGTTGAGAACATGTGCACGAAGAGCACGCCGACCATGATGTTGGCTGACCAGCTGTGTACGTTGCGCACCAGCCAGCCGAATTCGACATCGGCGACGATGAACTGCACGCTCTCGAAGGCACCGTCCTCGGTCGGCCGGTAATAACCGAGCAGCAGGATCCCCGAGAGGATCTGCACGACGAAGAGGAACAGTGCCATGCCGCCGAAATAGTACCACACGCTGTGGCGGTGGACGGGCACCCGCTTGTGCTCGATCAGATGGCGGATGACTCCGAGATCGACGCGCTCCTCGAGCCAGGCCAGCAGCCGTGTGCCGAGCGAGCTTCGTGACGGGGTTTCGCTCACGCTGTCCCCCCCCTGCAACTCAAGCATCGAGGGGTCGCCTCGAGACGAGAATCTCGTCCTCGTCAATGACCACCTGGAACTCCTCCAGTCCCTTTGGAGGAGGGCCGGAGATCACCTTGCCGGTCAGGTCGAAGTAGCCGTTGTGGCAGGCACACCAGATCTGCGACCGCTTGTCGTTGTACTGGACGGTGCAGTTGAGATGAGGACACACTGCTGAGTAGGCCCGGTACTCTCCGTCCGGCGTCATGATCAGCAGCCCCGGCCGGGATCCGAAGCGAAAGACCTTTCCCGAGTTCGGGTGCAACTCGCCCACCGTGGCGGCCAGCACGTTGGCGTCCATCGTCTCCTTCCGCTTCGGCGGGCGACTGAAGCGGACGATGGGGTACATGACCGCGCCGGCGAGGGCGACGACACCACCCTTGAGGACGCCGTCGATAATCCGGCGGCGCAGTGTCGATCGGGGGCGTTGAGGCGCATCCATGCTCATTGGGGGGCAGTCGCTCCTGGGTGAAGTGCGGTCCATCCACAACATTGCCTGGTAGCACGGTTCATGCCATCAGCGCTCTCACTCTGGCCTGGAGAGCTTCTGTTCGGGCCAGGTGGGACATACACGAGTCACATTGCCCCGCTGGACGACGAAGGGCATCCACTTCGTTACTCGCCTGAAGGCCAACGCCGACTACTACGTCAAGCAGCACCGTCGGGTGCCCTCCAAGAGCCCGATTCGAGCCGACCAGGTGATTCGCCTGATGGGCGTGACGGCCGAGAAGAAGTGTCCCCACGACCTGCGCCGGGTCGTCGTCTGGGACCCGGTCAAAGAGCGAGAGATCGTGTTGCTGACCAACCACCTGGATTTCGGTGCCAACACGATCGCCGACATCTACAAGGACCGCTGGGAGATCGAACTCTTCTTCAAGACGCTGAAGCAGCATCTCAAGGTGAAGACCTTCGTCGGTACCAGCGAAAACGCCCTGCGTATCCAGATCTGGACGGCCATGATCGCCTTGTTGCTGCTCAAGTGGCTCCACCATCGATCGCATCTGTCCTGGTCGTTTTCCAATCTCGCCGCCATGCTGCGGCTCAACCTCTTCACCTACCGCGACCTGATGGCATGGCTCAAGGAGCCCTTCGGACCACCGCCGAACTTGGAGAGATTACAGGGGCAACTGCATCTGTCGTTACCGGGATTTGGACAGCCGCAAAACGTGTAGACGCCTAAAGGGCAGACCTGGTCCTCGAAAATCGCATTTCACGCCCCTTTAGACACCGCTTCCCAAGCGAACGAGACGATGATCACGACGATGTCAGATTATCTTGGACAGCAGTGAAAGATGGAATATGTCGATGATACGGGAGAGCTGTACCGCCGGATCGAGACACTCGAGGTGAAGCAGGTCGACAGCCATCCCACCGTGACACGATTGCGCGTATCGGATCTGCGGTCAGGCGGCAACACGCTCTCCGAATTCAGCAAGATCCAGTACGACCTCGACATCCCGGAGAGCCTGTTCGCCGAGAGGACACTGCGAAATCCCTCCCGACGCTGGTTCTCGGCCCGCTGAAGCATGCGACGTCGCGGGCTTCAACGGCTTGCCTCCGTGGTCCTCGGGCTCGCCATGTCGGGGCTTGCTGGCGCCCAGGGAGACGGGGGATTCCCGGCGGAGATCCACGGGTTGCTCGAAGTGGCAACCGGCAGCCGTATCACCGACGATCCGCTGCAACCGGACGATTTCCTGCTCAACGATGTGCGCTTCCGCCTGGACGTCTCCCACTACGGAGATCGATCCGACCTGACGTTCAGGGGCGATTTCACGTCGGAGGGCGGGGCCGGGCCGGTGGAACTCGACATTCGTCAGGCCGCCATCACTCTGCAGCTGACCGATTGGCTCGACCTCCGCGCCGGACGCCAGGTTCTCACCTGGGGAACCGGCGACTTCGTGTTTCTCAGCGACCTCTTCCCCAAGGACTTCGTCTCCTTCTTCATTGACCGCCAGGACGAGTTTCTGAAGGCACCTTCCAACGCGCTCAAGCTCACCGCGTACTCAGGACCGGTGAACGTCGATCTCGTGTGGACGCCGGTCTTCGCGCCGGATCGTTCGATCACCGGAGAGCGGCTCTCCTTCTTCAATCCCGGCGTGCCAGGTCTGGTGAGCGCCACGTCAATGGGGCAACCCTTCGAGGCGCGGCGACCTGACAGGGAGCTGTCGAACGGGGAGCTTGCCGGGCGCCTCTTTCGAAACGTCGGCGGACTGGAGTTGAGCCTGTACGGATACCTCGGCTACACCAAGCAGCCGCTGGCCTTCGACAGGGCGGCGAACATGGCCACCCATTCCGAAATGGGTGTGTATGGAGGCAGTGCCCGCGCCAGCGTAAACGGTGGGATCGCCCATCTCGAGGGGGCCTACTATGACTCCGACGACAGCGATGGCACAGATCCCAACGTGCCCAACTCGCAGATTCGTCTCCTGGCGGGGTACGAGCGCGAACTGGTCGCCAATGTTACTTCGGGGGCCCAATACTACGTGGAGGGGACGCTGGACCATGATGAGTTGGTTCTGAACGCGCCGAATCCGAGATTCGTGGCCAGTGAGTTCCGCCACACCATCACCGGCAGGCTGACGCACCGATTGCGCCAGGAAACCCTCAGGCTCTCACTGTTCGGCTTCTACTCCCCCAACGATGGTGATGCCCACTTCCGGCCATCGATGAGCTACAAGTGGAGCGACGCGATAACTACCGCAGCAGGCGCCAACCTCATGTGGGGCGACAACGCGACCTTCTTCGGCCAACTCGAGAACGGCTCCAACCTCTACGTACGCCTGCGCTACAGCTACTGAGGTCCGGCAACACAAGGCGCCAGGTGGAGCAGGGCTCAGGTCGTCAGATGCAGATCTCCCGCTGCTGTCGTGCCGACTCGTAACAGGCGTCGACGAGGCGTTGCAGGTTCAGCAGCTGCCGACGATCTTGCATGTCGGGGCCACCCCCCGTTCTGATCTTCTGCACGATATCGGCATCCTGGTCCCTGATGCTTCTCATCCACGCGTCCGGCGACTCGCTGTCTGTCCCGGGTATCTCTGGTGTGTCGTCCACGATCTGCCCGTCCGCCCCCTCTACCCACACCTTCATCGGGCCCCAGGTCATCGTCCCCTTCTCGCACACCAGCTCGAAGCCGTAGCTGTCCCCCTCTTCCGAGCACCAGTTGCCATCCAGCTGCAGCGCCAGGCCTCCCTCGAAGCGGACGTGAGCGCTGACCAGATCCTCCACGTCGTACCGGGCTCTGATTTCGGGTGACGCCAGCGGCTCCCGCTTGCGTGGAAAGACCTGTTCGGTTGAGCAGCTCGCCGTAAGGGGATTGGGCCAACCACAGATCCACAGGGCCTGGTCCAGGAAGTGAACCATCGTCGACGCCAGCACGCCGCCTCCGGAGACGGCCCGATGATAGTGGGGCCCCCACCAGGGCGGAATCGGGTGATTCCCCCACACGCGGAGGCGCAGGGGCTTTCCGAGCCTGCCATCCGCCATGAGCTGACGCAGACACTGAGAGTGCGGCATGTAGCGCATGTTGGTGCCCACCTGCACGCGCCGCGCCGCCACCTCGGCGGCATCGAGAATGGTCTCCGCCTCCACAGTGTTCATAGCGAAGGGTTTCTCGCACAGCACGTGTGCCCCGTCGCGCAGCGCCGCCACCGCGATTCGGCTGTGGGTAGCGGGCAGGGTGCAGATGATGACGAGATCGAGATCACCACGGGCGTTGAGCCCGGTGAAGTCCTTCGTGACATGGGCGTCGGGATGGGTCTCGGTGGCGGCGGCCAGCCGTTCATCGTCGAGGTCGCAGAGGGCGGCGATCTCGACCGCCTCTCCCAGCGTAGCCAACTCACGCAGGTGGTTCTGTCCCTGCGCGCCGCACCCCACCAGACCGATTCGTACCGGCAGTTGCTGAGAAGCGGAATCCGTGGTCCTGCCCTTCATCATATGATTTGATCCCCTCATGCGACTTCCTCCAGTACAGCCTCTCGCAGGGACAGATAGTTGGCCAGAGGGACCTCATCGTTCAGCTCTGTCGAGCTGCCCACCATGAGCCGTCCCTGACAAGCGTCAACGGCGCGCCGCACAACTTCGCGCACCTGCCCCGGGCTTCCGTACGGCAACAGTTGAGATACGTCGATCCCGCCGGCGAGGAACAGGTGCGGATACCGCCGGTGGACGACGGCCGGATCCATTCCTGCCAGTACCTCGAGGGGGTTGAGCCCATCGATCCCCGCAGCCACCAAACCGTCCAGGATGGGCAGCAGATTGCCATCCGAGTGGAATAGAACCCGGATGCCCTGGCGATGGTAGGCCTGGCAGATCCGTGCCAGGCGGGGCATGTAGTGGGTGTCGAACCAGGACGGAGACAGCAATGGACCGGTCTTGAAAGCGATGTCGTCGCCACAGAAAACGGCCTCGATCCCGTGATCGTCGGGCAGGTGCTCGATCCAGGCCAGGGCGTTCAGAGTGTTCATCTCCAGCAACTCACCGACCAGCCCGGGCAGATCGGACAGGTAGTAGGAGAAGGCTTCCAGCCCCACCTCCCCGATGATGCCCATCAACCCGGGAGACGGCCCGCCGGGGAAGAAGAACACTTCCCCCAGTCTGTCTCGCGCCGAACGATGGCCAGCAAGGGTCTGCGCCATGGAGGTCTGTCGCTGCGGCGACCAGGCCGGGTCGAAGGTGTCGAGAAGGCGCCGCTTCTGCGCCCCGTACTCGGCAGCGCTTGCATAGGTGTGGTTCTCGGTCCAGATGGTCCAACGGAAGTGGCGCTGCTCCCGCCCGTCGGGCAATCTTACCGTCTCTTCTCGCCCCGGGGGACGTACCGACGGCCGGGTGGCGTCCACAGCGGGCTCGTAGGCCCGATACACCAGCTCGGGACCGTTCTCCACGGTGAGGGTGTCGCCGGTGAAGTGGTTGATCACCGCATCGTTGCGGAACAACTCGTACAGGGGCGGGTGATCGGGAATCTCGCCCCGGAGAACCGTTCGTACCCGCTCTATCGATCCGTCCATGCTCTCTCGATCCCTGGGCGCCGCGTCCAGGCCGTCATCGTCGCCCGAACTCGTCCACGAGATCCCGCATGATGTGAATCCGGTCTTCCTCTGCTCCCGGCGGCACCTGGTCGCCGGCATTGGCGATCAGCCGTGGTGAGTCCCGCTTCAACGCCAGCCAGTCCTTCACCTTGGCTTCGAACAACTCGCGTGGTGAGGTGGACAGCCACAGTTCGGGTGAGACCCCGCCCGAGAGAATGAAGTCGGATCCTGCTTCAGCCCGGCACTCCGATGGCGACAGGTCACCCAGCGGTGCGGGCGTCACCGCGTCGGCGCAGTCTGCGTCGATGTCTCGAAACATGCCCAGTGCCCCCCGCAGCTGCCCGTCGATATGCACGGCCACCTTCTTGCCCGCGGCGTGTAGTCGCCGGATGGCTTCGGCATAGTACGGCCGTGACCACCGGGCAAAGAACCGGGGCGGCTGGATGTCGCTGGAGAAGTTGTCTCCCAAGATGATGATGTGTGCCGGCGACGTGCACAGCAGATCGATGAGCTCCAGGTTGTTGGCGTTCACCTTCTCCACCACGTCTGTCATCACTTCAGGGATGTCGACGGTTGCGTACATCGTCTGCTCGATACCCATCCAGTAGTTGAGCAGATGGCCCATGGCGCTGTACCCCGCCGACAGGTACACCACACCGTCGTCGCCCACATACTCGTCCCACGCCAGGTACTGTGCCCAGTCGGACGTGTAGCTGCGCTGGGCCATGGCCTCGCCGAAGACACGCAGATCCGCCGGTGTGCGAATCCCCCACTGGTTGATGCCCCAGGCATACGTACGCTCCTCCCACTTGCGGCGTCGTTCGATCAAGCCGGAGGCCGTCTCCAGCCGCCAGACGATCTCCGGCACGCCGCCGGCGTCCTGTTTCTCCGTCGTCGACCGCACCTGATCCGGGAACGTGGCCGAGAACATCGCTCCCCCGTTGGGCATGTAGAACCCAGCGCCCACCTGGCGATGAAAGTCGATGAGAGCCCGCTCCGGTTCGGTATAGGCTGTGCTGAGATCCCAGGGTAACTGGTTCTTCCAGTAGAACCAGTGAGACAGATCGAGGAAGTAGGGCACCACGTCCGGTGTCTGCCCGGCGTACACCGACAGGATGCGCTCGCGCAGTGTCATCTGATGTGCTAGCGCAACTCGCGCCACGCCTGCAGGAAGGCGTCAACATTCGCCCGGGTTCCGGGGCTGTCGTCGACCACGTTGTCCACCGGCGACAGGATGAAGCCGCCTCCGGGCGCGAGAACGTCCATGGCTTCGGCCACGGCATGGCGGACATCGTCATGTGTGCCGGTCTCCACCGTGACAAAGCCGTTGACGCCGCCCCAGATGGCGATCTTGCCGGCGAGCTTACGTTTGGTGAGGGCCAGGTCGGCGCGGGCGTCCTGAATCGGATCCGTCCCGATCAGCACGTCGATGCCGGCGTCGAGGTAGTAGTCGAGAAGCGGGGTGAAGGAGCTGGTCGAGATGACGGCGAGCCTGGTATCCGCTTCGTGACAGCGCCTGACCTCGGCCTTGAGATCCGGCAGGATGTGGCGTTCGTAGAGTTCCGGTGACCAGAAATCGGTGGTCTCGTACCAGCCACGACGGATGTAGAGGTCGACGCCGACCTCGAGCACGACCTCCTCGCGCGCGCGGTTCCACTCGCCGATGATGGCGAGCAGCTCCTCGATGTACCCGGGCTGCTCCAGCGCCGCGTAGATGAGCTCTTCCATGCCGCAGAGCCAGCAGGCAATATCGAACAGGCCACCCCACTCCCCGATAACCAACAGTCCGAGATCGTCGGCCACCTGCTTGGCCCTGTGTGACGTCTCTCGAAACTGTGCAATCTCGTCATCGGTGGGTGGTGTCAGCAGGTGGCGCAGTGCCGGCAGGTCCTCGACGCCGGTGATCAAGCGCTTGTGCGACCGGGGAATGACGAAGTCGTCGAAGAGGGGCACACGGTCGCCCTGCACCCAGTCTTCGGTCCTGTCCACCGACGTGGTGAGTGTGCCCGCGGGGGTCGTGTACCGCCGGTGCAGGATGGGGTAACGCTCTCCTGGCCTGTCCTCGCGCCAATCCTCGACCTTCACGTTGTCACGAAAACGCACGGGCATCCCGTGGAGATCCGCCTGCTCGGACTTCGACCGGTCACGCGTCGTGTCACGTACCGGCAGCCCCATGCACGTGTCGAGCCCCATGGCGAGTTGGCGCTCGACGAACTCGACCTGATCCCTGCACCGGCTGCGCAGGGCGTTGTAGATCATGAAGCTGCAGGGGGTGTAGTCGGTATCCTCATGGGCGATGGTGGCCAGCAGGCGTTCTCGGGAGGAGAGACTGGATCGCTTGGGGGGTTCTCTGTCGGAGGTGCGTGTACTCATCGGTTGCGCACCGTCACACCCCGCTGCCCCAGAGCGGTGATCCAACCTTCGACCATGGCGTCGTCGGGGGTCTCGAATTCCGGGCCTTGCGGCCAGCCGAAACGGCTCATCTTGCTGGTTCCCAGACGGTGGTAGGGCATGATCTCCACGCCCTCGAGCCCGGGTAGCTCGTGCACCAGCTCAGCCACGCCGTCCAGATGATCAGGGCGGTCGTTCATCGTGGGAATCAGCGGCAGGCGCAGGCGGATGGCGGCGCCCGTCCCGTGGAGATATCGCAGATTGGCGATGATGGGTGCGCCGTCCCCTCCCGTGAACTCCCGGTGGCGTTCGGGCGCCGACTCCTTGATGTCGTAGAGAAACAGATCGACCCAGGGCAGGATCCGTTCCAGGTGGGCCAGTGGCACGGAACCGCAGGTTTCCAGTGCGGTGTGCAGGCCGTGGTGTCGGGCTCCCTGCAACAGGGCGGCGGCGAAATCCAGTTGTGCCAGCGGCTCTCCACCGGATAGCGTCATGCCGCCGTCCGAGGTCTCGTAGAAGGGAATGTCGGCAAGCACGTCCTGCAGTACCTCCCCAACCCCCATGTCCCTGCCTACCACCTCCAGCGCCCCAGAATAGCACTGCTCCGTGCAGGCGCCGCAGACACGACAGCGGTCACGATCCAGAGTGTGGGTGCCGGTCTCCACATCGAGATGATGAGCCTGCTCCGGGCAGGCTGACACACACCACCCGCAGGCCACGCACTTGTCCGGTTGGAAGGACAGCACCGGTCGACTGGATCCTCCCTCCGGGTTGTGGCACCAGAGGCAAGCCAGTGTGCAGCCCTGCAGAAAGACGGTGGTGCGGATGCCGGGGCCGTCGTGGATGGAGAACCGCTGGATTTCGAAGACACGTCCCCGCGGTTCGGGTTGAGGCGGACTAGACATCGTCGAATTCGGTACGCAGGATGACTTCGGCCTGCATTTGCGGTGTGAGTCGAGTGAAGTAGTCGGTGTAACCACCGATGCGTACGACCAGATCGCGGTGCTGTTCAGGGTGCTGTTGGGCGCGCCGGAGCACGGCTGCATCGACGACGTTGATCTGCGTCTCGAAGCCGCCGCGGCGCAGGAAGGTCAAAACCAGATCGCGCAGCCGGTCGAACCCCTCCGGTTCGCGGAACAGCGAAGTGTTGAACTTCATGTTGTACGCCAGCCCGCCGATCATGGACCGATGGTCCCAGCTGGTAGTAGACAGGATCGCGGCCGTGGGCCCGCGGCTCTCCCTGCCCTGGGCCGGGCCGCACCCGTCGGCGAAAGGAAATCCCGCCCGGCGTCCATCCGGTGTGGCCCCCGTGTCGCGTCCCAGACGTTCGTGCATGACCCACACGAAGGCACCCGGAACGTAGTGGCTGTCATCCGGCAGCATGCGATACTGCCGGCACTGCGCCGACACCCAGGCCACGGTGGCGGCCACACGCTTGTCCACCTCGGGACAGCCCTGCCCGTACTTGGGATGGCCGTTGAGCAGCCGCAGGCGCGTCGGCTCCGCGTCGGAAAAATCCGAATCCAGCAACGCCTTGAGCTGTGCCAGGGTGAGGGTTCCCCGATCGTAGATCTCGGTCTCGATCACCTGCAGCGAGTCCGCCAGGTTGGCCAGCCCGACAAAGGAACACTCCACCCAGTTATAGGGGGCGCCGCCGTCATCGATGTCACGTCCGCGGGTGATGCAGTCGCGGGTGAAGACGCTCTGCAGGGGTTTGCGGCCCCGCTGGCGGCGTTGTCGGCGCGCCTCGTTCTGCTGCTCCACAGCCGTCTCCACAGCGGCGGCAAGACGCTGGCGGTACCGCTGCTGGAAGGAGACGAAGTCGGGCGCCGGGTCCTGGCATTGCGCCGCCACCTCGTCCAGCAGCAGCTGACAGGTGTTGTAGTAGGGTGAGGCCACCCAGACATTGCTGGCGCCGGACGGCGTGATCTCCACACAGGTCGAATTGACGTAACGGCAGGCCTCGCCGGGAGGTACGCCCAGATCCGCCAGACCTTCCTGGATGGTGGCATCGCCGAACAGTGCGGGATTGGCGTTGCCGTGACCGATCAGATCGATGGCCAGAGACATCAGTGTGTCCGGTGTGTCCTCGTGCCAGCAGATGCCGACGGTGGGATAGATCAGCGCCGTACGTCGCAGAGCTTCCAGGCACAGATGGGAGAGCTCGTTGGTCACGTCGCTGCCGTGCTCGTCACGCCCGCCCACCATCACCGAAATCGCCAGACCTTCCGGGATGTACTCGTTCACCAGCAGGTAGAGCGACTCGATCAGCAGCAGGGCCTCGTCGTCGTCCAACTCGCCGGCTTCAACCTGACGTCGGTAGAAGGGGTACAGCGTGCGGTCCAGGTGTCCCGGCACCACCAACCCCACAGGCTCTGCGTGCATGACCCCCATGACGACGAACCAGAGCAGCTGGATGGCGTCGCGGAAGGTCTGCGGCGGATCGTGGGCGACTCGGTGGCATGACGACGCGATCACACCGAGCTCCTGCTGGCGTTGAGGCCCGGCCTTCCGCGCGGCTGCCTCGACGGTGGTCGCGGCGTTGTGGATCATAGCTGACAGGCCGGTCAGCGCCTCTGTGAAGGAGGCGTAGGCTTCGTCGGCGGTCCCGGACTCCGCGCCACCGCCTGCCGAACCAGCCCTCTGCGTGTCCCGGATGCGTTCCTGCAGACCGTCGATGCCCAGCCTCATCAGCGGCTCCAGGTCCAGCTCACAGTGGCCGGTCTGTCCCGGCGCCCCCGGGTAGGCGGCCAGATAGCCGCGGGCCTCCTCTTGCTGGGCGGCACTGCCTTCCTGCGTGTCGGCGGCGACACGTCCCGCCAGCAGCTCCAGATCATCCAGGGCGAAATCGACGGCACGCAGACGCTCCCTCACCACGACACCGCGGCGCTGCTGCCACGAGTCTCCCGTGGTTTCCGTGGCGCGGAGTGCCCCGGCGGTGACCACTGGATCGGGTTGCATGGACCAGCCGCTGTAGCCGCGATCCTTGCGCTCCAGGAGCCGCTGGCGCAGCGCCTGGATGCGCTCGTGGGCTCCGATATCGGATTCTGGTGAGACGGCGGGTGTCTTCATTGCAGTGCCTCGTCTGTCAGCCGAAAGGTCTCCTGTAACGCGAAAGATGGTGAAGTGTGTGGCGGCAGACCACTCCGCGGATGGCGAAACCGTCCCCGCTTCGTGTACATTGCACCCCATGAACTGCGCCGAACGTGTCCTGACCGCACTCCGCGGCGAGCAACCCGACCGTGTACCCGTCATCGAGTCCGTCATCGACGTCGGCGTGCGTCGCCAGCTGTTTCCCGACGCCGTCGAGATCGGCGCCTTCTCCGACGCCATCGGTCTCGACGCCGTCGGCACGGGCTGCGTCTTCCAGCACCGCAACGAAACGGGTTCCTCCTATGTCGACGAGTGGGGGGTCACCTACCGCAAATCGAAGGAGACACTGTCCCATCCGGTGGGCTCCTCCATCACCAACATGGACGAGTTGCGCGCCTATACGCCACCCGACCCCGATGCGGCCTGGCGCCTTGGCGAACTGCCCGGTCTCGTCGATCGCTACAAGGGACAGAAGGCGATCACCTTCCACCACCGGGCGGCCTTCATGTGGGCCGCCTATCTGGCTGGCCTCGACCACCTGTTGCTGTGTTTCCTCGACGACCCGGAGTTCGCCCACGCCCTGATGGACATCGTCGTCGATACCAACATCACCATCGCTCGCCGTGCCGTGCGCGCCGGCGTCGATGTCGTCATCCTCGGGGACGACTACGCCCACAACTTCGCACCTATGATGTCGCCGGCCCACTTCGAGGAGTTCATCTTCCCCCGACTGAAGAAGACGGTGGACGCCATTCACGAGGAAGGCGCCCTTTGCATCAAGCACTCCGATGGCAATCTGTGGTCGATCCTGGATTTCATCGTCGACGCCGGGCCGGACGCCATCAACCCGCTGGAACCCGTGGCCGGCATGGATATCGGCCAGGTGAAGGCCGCCTACGGCGACCGTGTCTGTCTGGTGGGTAACATCGACTGCGGCGAACTGCTCAGCCATGGGACCAGGGAACAGGTGGAAGCCACCGTCTGTCACTGCATCGCCACGGCCTCACCTGGCGGCGGTTTCATCCTCAGCTCGAGCAACAGCATTCACTCCAGCGTACGACCCGACAACTATCTGGCCATGGTGCAGGCCTGTCACGCCTTCGGCGCCTACGACTAGTGCTCTATTAAAGAGTCGGCATTGAGTTTTGGACTTTGGCTAACTGGGTGTCTTCGGTGTTTCGGTTTCGCCATCGGAGGTATTCCTGCATGCGTTGG
>PBSR01000026.1 GCA_002726335.1 Gemmatimonadaceae bacterium | reverse complement strand
GATTACCCAGACGATCAATGTCGGTCAGATTCTCGACACGAATCTGAACGTCGCCACGGGGACCACGGCGGTGGCCAACTTCGACCGCCTCGGGATCCAGGTGACCCTGGCCGGCTCCGGCGTAGCCAACGCCACCGGGTCCTACGTCGATGGCGACCTGGATACTCAGACCCTGATTGTCAGCGCCGGAACCGGCGGCTCATTCCAGGTCGGTCCGGATGACGGCATCAACAACCGCATCGAGGTCTCCATCGACGACATGCGGGCGTCCGGCCCACGGTTGAACCTGAACACCACGTCGGTGGCGACACTGAACTCGTCGCGGGGATCGATCAGCCAGATCGACGAGGCGATCAACAAGGTGTCAGGTCAGCGAGGCGATCTCGGTGCGGTCATGAACCGCCTCGCCTTCACCATCTCCTTCACGGAGAACTCGATCGAGAACATCCAGAACTCGGAAGCCTCGATCAGCGACGCCGACATCGCCTTCGAAGTCTCGCGCTTCACGCGGGCCCAGGTGCTGTCGCAGGCCTCCACGGCGATGCTCGCCCAGGCGAACGTCGTGCCGCAGACGGCCCTGTCGCTCCTGCAGTAAGCGGAGCGCACGCGCTCTACTGAAGTTTAGTTGGCCGATCCGAAAACACGAAGGCCGGGAATCATCCTCAGATTCCCGGCCTTCGGCATGTACGCATGGGCCGCGTGGTCAATCGTGGCGTGCCGTCAGTTCTTCTTCTTCCAACGTTTCCCGGAAGATCCTCTGCCCTTCCCCGACGTCTCTCCCTCCACCAGAAATCCGACGAAACGCTTCTGTCCCAGCGTCTTGAGATAGGACAGAAGGGACACCTCGGCTTCCTTGCGGTCGAGTTTGTAGTGCTCGCGGAGACGCTCGATCATGGTCGCCACCGAGGTGTGACCATCACACATCTGCCAGACGAGCGTGCCCACTTCGTCGAGGGTGATCGTACGCGTCTCGGGGATGTAGAAGATCTTGGACAGCAGGCGCGTCTTCCACGTCTCCTGGCGTATTACCTTGATCTGTGCCTCACCGGTCTCCGTCTTCTCCCACTCCAGCAGGTCGTTGCGCGCCGGGCGCGAGTCCATCATCGCTTCGCGCGTCAACCGCGGCTTGTTCCGTGTGGCAAACATATCCGTCGATCAGTTTTTCGAGGAAGTCGTCTCCCCCCTCCGGGCGCTTCTTGGAGAGGTGTTCGACGACACAGATACGATTCTGGTCCGGGCAGTGCCAGACGGCCCCCTCCAGGTGGCGGCGGGGACGTGGATTGACCAGTGGCAGGGGCCGCAGGATCTGGCGCCAGCGGCTGCGCGGCTGCCCGTGGATCCGGGCGCAGTCGTGTCCGTGGATGACATGACCATCCTCTCCCCTGCCGCTGACGACGTGCTTGAAATCGCGCAGATCCTTGTGGAAGAAGGAGGGGAACCAGTCTGCCAGCTCCTGGTCGCGCAGCAGCATCTGAGCCATGCTCAGGCGATGGATCCGCAGGACCCGGGCGCCACGATCCTTTTCGAAGGTCAGGCGGATATGGCCCGACTTCAACTGGTGGTCGCTCAACGTGAAGTCCGGGGGTGTCTTGAAGCGCATACCGTAGACGCTCCAGAACGTGTGCTCGTGGTCTGCCTCGCGTGGGTGGTCCTCGAGGCTCGGCAGGACCTCGTTGACGAGAGCTTCCGCGTTTTCTCCCACGGGCGCCAGCACGCGCAGCAGGATGATGCGGTGACAGTCGGGACAGGCCCGAGCCAGGTTGTAGGCGCGGTAGTCGGCTTCCCAGATGAAGGTCTCGTATTCGCTGCCCTCGAGCCAGCGCTTGTCCCGCAGAAACCTGGCCTGGCGCTGCACGGTAAAGTCCATGCCGGACTTGCCCGCTTTCTTCTGCAGCTGCTCGATGTAGCGGTCTACCAGGTCCGACACGGGTCGGCGGGCGCCCCGCACCGGTGCCGCGCGCCATTCGACCTCGGCCCGCACCATGCGCGCATCATCCAGTCGGGCGTAGCCGGAATCGGCGTCGCCGTCGACGCGTCCCAGTTCCCATTCTTCGGGGACACGCAGGCGGACGCCCTGCCAGCTGAAGTCGTGGTGAGAATCAGCCATGGGCGAACGTCAGGGCCTGAGGCAGGGGACTAGAAAATGAGGACAGAGACGGACTTCTGGATCAGGGCGATGGCGACGGAGGCCATCCCCATCAACGCCATGCCACAGGCGAAACCGACGGCCAGCACGGGAGCGTAGGTACGCCACTGTTTGGTGCCGTATTTCTTGTTGAAGTAGTAGCGCGCCAGCATGGCGCCGATGACTTCGGTCACCATCCAGTGAGGGATCGTCGTCAGGGCCCGCACATAGCCGAACACGAGCAATACCGGAAGCCCCAGGATCGACAACAGGAAGTAGCTACCGAGACCGACAATGGTGCCGGCGGCGATGATATTCGGCTTGATCGCCCGGAACAGCCAGGGTTCGTCGGTGGACCGCTGGATCCATGGACTCGAAAAGTTCGGATCTGTGTCGACGGCGAAGTAGTAGACCCAGCCGTCAGGCAGAGCTTTATCAGAGGCCGCTCGCAGCGCCGGTCGGGGTGTCGAGGCCAGGCCGATCAACGGAGTGTCGCCGCTGACGAGGCCCTGGATCAGGTTGGTGTCGTCCAAGGCATCACGTATCAGGGCACCGGCCCCGGCAAGTGACCGCGTCACCGGGCCAAGGCCCTGCACCTGGATCTTGATCCCGGTGTCCTCGCTGTTGTCGGCGAAGGCGTTGGCAGGCACACGACGGGCGGCCGCGTCTGCACCCATCAGGGCACCTGGCGGCATGGCCGCTATCTCCTGCGGTTCGCCATCCCCGAAATGTGTGTAGAAGGCATGCGTCGACGACCAGGGGCCAGCCGCGCCCTGGGCGCCACCGGACTCGACCCACTCGTCCTCCACGGCGCGAACCCGCCAGTACCACCACTCGCCCTCCACCAGGTTCGATGGAACCCAGGTGGCTTCCTCGCGGTCGGGGGCGACATCCAGCTCGCTCTTCAACGTTCCCGTGAACCAGATACAGGTCTGCAGCGCCCGCAATCGCCACATGACCTGGGCAAAGGGATAGGAGGCGGACGGGATCGGCGCCAGCTTCCAGATGTAGGACGAGTAGAGGAAGGTGGCGAAGAGTACGATCGGCACCATCCAGACCTCGGCCTTGATGATGCTGGTGAACCGCGTCCCCGTCAGCTCGATCTCGCGGAACTTCTGTGTCTGCGCCCCGTAGTTGCCCAGCGGGAAGGGCATGAACCAGATGTCGACGCCCTGATAGCCGGACAGGATGATCGTCGCCTCCCGCACATACGGAATCGAGATCGTCTGCCCCACCATACCCACGAGGCGGGCGTTGACGAAGGACTGGAAAGGCGTAAAGATGAAAGCGAAGAAGAGGAAGAATCCGATGAACTGAGTGAAGGCGGGAAGGAAGATCCAGGCGATGGCGATGAGCCCCATGGAGGCCACCGCGTACAGGCCCAGTGCCACCCAGATGGGAAAGTCGCCACGGCCTTGAGGCACGGCCCAGCTGCGGCCTTGTCCACCCGATGTCTTGTGCGCCGCGGCGCCGCGAACGCCCTGGACCACCTGCCAGATACCGATGATGGCGATGGCCGCCGTCGTGCCGATGCCGAAGCTCATCCAGAAATCGACGGAGTTGACAAAGAACGTCTCGATGGCCCCCATGCCCGGCTGCCAGATCTGCAGATATCCCAGATCGTACAGGAACGGGTTGGCCACCGAGTGGGCGACGACGCCGATGAAGGTGCCCATGACGCCCCAGAAGGGCATGACGAGGCCGGCGAAGATCGGCCCCAGATGGGCCGTAAACCCCAAGGGTGTGGCCGGGATGAAGTTCCCCGTGATCTGCGTAAAATCGACGAAGGGGATCGGAATCAGCTGGATCGGTTCGGTGAGCAGCGCCCCGGAGACAGCGGGAATGGCCACGTAGAGTACGCCGAAGACGAGGCCGATCATGGCACCGGCGGAAAATACACGCCAGCGCCAGGACTCGACGCCCTGGGTTGTCTCGGCCAGCGCCGTGGCGCCCTGGGCCGCGACAGGGGCGAAGGGAAAGGGCAGGCGCTCATAGTCGGAATTTACGCGGAACAGCACGTAGGCCATCGTGAACCAGGACACGCGAGAGATCACGAAGTGCGCCAGCAGGATGACGATGGGAATGATCCAGTCCTGGTGCAGGAATGTTCGCTGCAACAGCGCCGGAGACTCCAGAGGCGGCGCCCACCAGTCAGGGATCAGATTGGCGATGCCGAATTGCTGGGCCGGCGGTGACTGCCGCAGGTACTGGTTCCACAACAGACCTTCGAAGGCGCCCGTCTCGGCGGCGATGAGGCCTGCCGCCACATAATAGAGGACGTAGACTTCCTGCTTTGTCAGAGATGAAAAGGAACGCTTCGTGATCTCGGCGAAGAGGATGATCGTCACCCACTCCGCCGCGGCCCCGAGGGAGCCACCCACCATGAGACTGAGGTACATGTTCCCCGGAATCATGACGAAGGCGACGAACAGCACACCTATGATGGCCTTGCTCGTGAAGCCGTCGGCAAATTCCGTAGGTGTCGCGATCAGGTCACGATATTCCTCGATCTCCTGATTGGCCTTGCCCTTGCGACCCAGCATGGCTCAGATCACCCCGGCGGTGGTGACAGGATTCTGTTCGCCCGACAGCAGTGCCTGGGCCTGATCGCGGTAGGACTCTTTGGCCTCGGCGTCGACGGTGCGCCAGATGAGGAACTGCTTGCGGATGACATTCATGAAGCGCTGGTTGACGCGCCGCCAGGACGCATCCTCGCCGCTGAGCCGCTGGATGTCGAGCTGAATCTGAAAGATGCCATGCTCTGCCTCGGGCAGGGCCCGGATGACGACATGCTGACTCACACCCAGGTCAAAAGGTGCCAGCCATATATTCATGTCGATCGTGTAGCCCTCTCCGAACTCCGAGTCTATGCGGCCCAACTGGGCCCCGTCGGTGTAGAATGTTCCGATGGACTCCTCGCTGTAGGAGTCGAAGTAGCCGATGAGGAACACGCTGAGGCCGAGCACGTCGCGGCCGCCGACGGTGAAGGGAAACTCGAAATGCCACTCGTCCCCGTCCGGCACCGGCAGCCGCCAGCGGCGCGTCACGTCGGGCACGGCCATCTGTGACGCCTTGCGCGACGGGTAGACGGTGGACAGCATGACGACGCCCATCACCAGGATACAGGACAGCACCGCGCTCAGGGACGAGTAGTTCAGGGTGAAGCCGGTGGTCACGTCGGCATGCGTCAGCGCCGTAGCCATGATCTGACCCACCAGGTACCCGGCGACGACACCGAGCACGGCATAGACGCAGGACTCGGCCATGAAGAGCCAGGCGATGTGCCCCGGCGCCAGGCCGACGGAGGAATAGACGCCGATCTCCCGAAAACGTTCGTACACTGACCCCATCATCGTGTTGAGGACGATGAGGGCCGCGATCAGGATCGGTACGAAGAGGTTGGCCATACCCGACAGCGACGTCATGCCGAGAGAACTGTAGATCGACACCTTTACGTAGTCGTCGCCCTCTTCCTGGATGCCGGCGAACAGGGTCACCGCCAGGCGCGACAGGAACATCTCGATCTCGGCGCGTTCGTCCACGTCTTCGTGGAACCGAACGCCCACCGACTGCAACGGATTGCCGCTGCCCACATTGCGCAACGTGTGGTAGGGCATGAGCAACGTGTTGGCCGGTTCGAGATGGACGAAGGGCTTGATCACCACCTTCGAGTCCTCGAGGCCCTGCTTCTCGCGCTGTTCCTCTTCGGCGATTTCCTGTACGGCCTGACCGCCCGTCACGGCAAAGTCGGCGGGTGTCATCGTCTCGTCGTCGAGATCCCGCAACCTCTTCATCCGCTTCGAGTTGATGACGCCGATGACGGTGAACTGCTCGCCGAATACGCGGATGCGGACCGAACCATCGCCGCGATTGACGTCGGCAACGTCGATGTCGAGAGCGGCGATCATTTCGTTGGGCAGGATGACGACCTTCTCCTCACCCGGCCGGAACCAGCGTCCTGCCATCAGGGCCCGGTCGAGACCGGTGACGGCGCCCTCTTCAGGCGTGAGGCCGAGAACCCCAAGGGCGTTATGGGCGTTCTCGCCATGCTTCATCTTGATGTGCGCCTTTTTCTTGTTGTCATACCAGCTGCGCGGGGCGATGGCCGCACGATCACCGAAGTTGCTCTGCGCGTACTCGAGGACCGATTCCTCCAGCGGCGTCCACGCCTTGGAACGGATGAGGAGACCCTCGTAGAGACCTTCGTTGTCGCGTTCGATCTGATTGAAGCGCAGGGCGGTCTGGATCGAGGTGAAGGAGAGCACGGCGAAGGTGAGCAGCAGCAGGGTGAGGAAGGTCAACACCGTGCGCAGCTTGCGACGCTTCATGTTGGAGATGCCGAGAAGGAAGGCCGTCATCGAGGCGCTGGAGCGACTCACATCGGTGTCGTAAATGACGGCGACCTCGGTGCGCAGCTTCTTCATCTGCTCATTGAAACGCCCGGAGATGATCCACATCACCAGGATCGCCAGCACTATAATGACGAAGGCCAGCAGAATGACGAAGGGATTGGACAGTTCGAAGGCGGGATGGACGATGGACAGGATGATCCAGATGACGAGGAAGATGGCGCCGAAGCCCATGATCTGTCGCTGAATCGTCGAGGCCGTAATCAACAGCCGTTCGGCGAAATAGGCACAGGGCAGCACCAGGGCCATGAAGAAGATGATGCCCTGAACGACATCATTCTGCGTTCCCTTCACATCCGGATAGGCCCGTGACTCCAGGCCGATCGCTGAACGCGTGTGCCTGACGAACTGACTCCACAGCTTGTCATCGAACGCTTTGTCGGCCTGCTCCAGTTCCTTTTCGGCCCGGGCGTGCAGGTCGTTGAGGCGCTGATTCTCAATGGCGAAACCGGCCAGCTCCCGCATGCGGGACTCATCGAGCGTCCACATGTCGCGCGCCGACAGGTACGAGGTCCGGGCGAAGGATGTCTCTTCTTCCATGGCGAACCCCGTACCAAGGGCCTCCTCCTTGTCGTCAGCATTGACCGAGTTGAGGAGAAGTGACCGAAAACCGAGCAAACCGGCGCCGAAACCCATCTTCACCAGCGCCCCGGGCCGGGCGAACAGTACACCCACCGGCTCATCCCTGGCCGAGGGACCTTCGCCGATGGTGTAGCCGTATTCGACCGGTGCCGTGTTCGTCTCGTCGAAGACGGTGACCTGCGACAGCTTCGTCAGGTATCTGGGATCGACGATGTCGAAGAAGTTGAATGCCTGACAGGGAAACAGGACGACCATCCACTCCTTGTCGCGCCAGTCCATGGCGATCTTCATCGGGTACGCCTTGTCGCCCTGGATGCCACGATCCGGCGCGTACGTGATGCGTCCTGTCGCCGGATCGGTGTAGTAGCCCTCCACCTGCACCGAGTTGACACGGATACGGTTGACGTAGAACGCACCGGCGTCGTCGACGACCTCGAAATACTCCCCCCGGACGCCCTTGTACGACTTCTTCTTGCCGTTGCGCACGACACCGATGGCGCCGTTGCGCGGTAGATCCGGAACGATGCTTCGTCGGGGGAAGACCATGGCCTTGGCCTTCAGGGAGCGCAGCGTGTCCTTCAACCGCATCTTGAAATCGGGGAACAGTTCGGGGTCCTCGAAGGCCATATGGAACATGCCTGCCAGAGCGCGAATCTGCCGTGCCAGATTGTCGTAGCGCACGTTCTGTGGCCGGTCGAGAGGAGTGTCGACGAGAAAGCGGGCGTCGTTGACGGTGACGAAAGCCAGTGCCGGCGTACCGGTGGTGAGAACCAGTTCGCTGTTTACCGAGATCTCACCGGGAACGAAGGTCTCCCAGCTCTTGCCTCCCTCTGGACTGATGCCGTTGACGAGGACATCGCGGAACGTGTAATCGAGCGCCTGGCTCACCTGCCGCGAGTAGTTCATAAAATTCTTGCCGAAGGGAGCGAAGTAGCGCTTGTAATAGAAGCTCGAGTTGCTGTTCCAGATGCCGAGCTCATCGGTCTGTGTCGACAGATCGAGACTGATGAACAGCTTCACATCCAGCGAATCCACCTTCGGATCCACCCACTCGCGGTAGAATCCAAGGCGCAGATCTTCGTCGGCACCGAGTTCGCGCTCGAGGGCGGCGCGATCATCGAAACTCTGTTGGGCTACCTCGTCACCGTCGCGATAACGGACACTCCAACCGCCATCTTTCTGGCGGATGATGTCATCTCCTTCCAGCAGCGACGACTGGACGATGGCACGCACCAGAACCGTATCCATCTCCGAGACCTGGCGGACCAGAGCTTCCTTGCCGGTGTATGTCTGATTTCCGAGGCGATAGGAGATCCCGTCGGCAGCCTCTTCGACGAGCCCCCGGGCAAGGGCTGCCTCGACGACGCGCCGAACCACCATTCGATCGATGAAGGGGTCTTCATCCCGCAGATACCGCTGGATGAAGTCATCGACTCCACGCAGGGCCAGATGGTGGGCGGAGGTAGCCAGAAACAGTACCGTGCGCGCCGGCGGGTGCTGACGGAAATACCGCGCCAGTTCGAGCAGTGTCGTGATGCCGGCAGCCTGTTCGGCCCCCGGTGCCAGTGAGGGCACCACGGACATGGCATCGTAATATGACTCGAGGACGATGACATCATCTCTCAGCAGCGGATCGTGGCCGGGGATCATCCCCATCACGTTCCACGCCGGGCGCCGCTCCCAGTCCATGCGATACTCGAGATGGGCGTCCACCTTGCCGCCATGGCGATCTATCGACCGCCGCAGGGCGTTGCCGTCTTCTTCACTGACCCAGAACCGGGGCAGGTCCAGGGGCATGGTGAGGAACTTGCGCTCCCCTTCCAGGTAGACCGTGGAGTCGGGCTCGATGAAGATCACTGCCGAAGCACCCAGATAGGCGGTGTTCAGCCAGTTGTCTCCGGAGTTGAAATCGAGCACGACGACGCTGCCCACCACGTCCTGGCCGTCGAGATCCTCGAACTCACCCTTGCCGCCCCAGATCAGTGGACCATCCATGCCGCCGTCGGGCAGCGTCGGCGTACGCACGAGATTGGGCCACAGGCCGTGCAGGCGTGCCGTGGGGCCGCCCGAGACCTGGAGAGTCCCTCCCTTATCGACGGGTACGGAGACATCGTATTTGTGGAAGGTGATATCGTGCAGGCCGGTGTGGCGGAACTGTCGGTGGATGTGCAGTGCCGCCTGTTCAGCACCTGGGTACCCGGTAACCCGCGACCCGAGTCCGGAGAAAAAGCCCACTGTCTGCCGCAGGCGCTGTTCCGGCGCCAGTTCCCGGAGAGCGTCGTAGTCGACCGTCGCCACTACGGGCGTCGGCAGGGCGCCCAGCAGTGCCAGGGCGACAAGACTCACCACGATGGCGCAGGCTCTCACGCGAAGGTGGGTGTCGTACAGACTGTGGGGTTTTCCATTCATGCCGGTGTAATAATCAGCAATGATTCACAGGCCCGCAATCAGGGGATGGAGATATCGCGTCCGCCGTGACACACGTCGACCCGCCGTCGATCAAAAAGACCGGGGCGGGCCGGACGGCCAACTGGCAGCCAAAGAACGCCGCCACCACGGTCCGGTCAACCCGTCTCGCCGTCGGCGACGACCAGTCGTTGCAGGGCAAAGTAGGCGGCGAGCCCCGTGAGCAGGCCGCTGACGACACCGCCAACGAGGAACATCGGCAGCAGGGAAAGCAGCCCCACGTGTCCCAGATACATGGTGGCTACGGTCAGTTGCGTGCACTGGTGCGCCAGGGCGCCGGCCACACTGAGCCCAACCGGACTGAGCAGTCTCGGGGCGCACCGCGCCAGAAGGACCATGGCCAACAGGCTGGCAAGGGCCGCGCTCGAGCCGATGATGAAGGCGGGTCCGGCCAGGCCGCCGCTGAGCAGGCCGCCCAGCAGGACCTTGACAAGGCTGACGGCCAGCGCCGGACCGGCGCCGAAGAGCAACAGGGCTACCAGGACGGCAACATTCCCCAACCCCAGCCTCATCCAGGGCAGCGGCCGGGGCAGGTTGAGCTCGACAAGGAACAGGACGAGGGCGATCGCGGTGAGCAACCCGAGACGCGTGAGTCGTCGTGACCCGCCACCGGGAGACGTCCTGGACATTCTACTGTGTGATCCCGTCAAAGGCGGGTGGCCGACGCCCCGTCAGGCGCAGCACGAGATGATTGGGCACACAGGCGGCCACATCGCCGGCGGCACGCAGCCAGCCGCGGGAGACGCAGATCTGGCCCGGGCATGGCGCTGACACAACGCGTGCCCCGCCCTCGTCGATGCGGATCACAGTACTCCCGATCGGGCCCTCGACCGTGAGTGTCCGCGAACTGTCGATCGTCGCGTCGTACCACCTCTTGCCGGCCACCTCGATCGTAACCCAATCCGCCCCCGCTACATCGGCTCCCTTCAAGGCGATGACCACAGCCGTCAGCAGGGCGGCCACGACGAGCAGAACATCCCCCGTCGTGGGTGCCGGCGGCGACGATGGCTGCCGGGTACCGGTCATGCTTGACACCTGTCGTCAGGGCGCATATGATGTCCGGTGACCATGAAAGTGCCCGTATCTTGTTGTCGGGTATGAATTAACCACGCCTTCCGCACGATTGGATGTGTCGCTGCAATGTACTGGTGGATCATCACTGTTGTCTGCATCTGTGGAGCGTTGCTCGTTCAGTATCTATGCTCGAGCAAGATCCTCCGTATGAAGCAAGCCATCTCCATCAAGAATATGGCCCTGAGAGATGTTCGCTCCGAGGGCGACCGTCTCGAAGAGCAGGAGATGGAACTGAAGAGCAGCCAGACGAGCCTGACTCAGGGCATCCGACGGCTCCGTCAGGACATCAAGGCCTTGGTACCCCGTCTCAAATCGCGTGAGCTCGAAGTTCCTGAACCCGACTTTCCACTGACAGAGCTCGAAGAAGACGAGCTGTCCCCGGACGCCTGACCACCGGCCTTTCGTAGCGGTGAGGTCTTCCATCCTGCGGGCATGGCCTCGCCTCGTCCTGCCGTTGGTCTTCGCCTGTCTTCTGGCGCACACGGCCTGGGATAAATCTCCCACCTGGGATGAACCCGGTTACCTGGGCCTCGGTCCGTACCTGATCGACCAGGGTCGGTGGGACGTTCCCGGCGCTGGCTCCCATCCCCCCCTCGCCTACTACCTGCAGGGCCTGCCGTTCCTCCGTCCTGCCTACCGCCTCGACAGCCGCTACTGGTCCGATCCAGGAGGCAAGTCGGAGGACATCTCCTTCTTGCGCTCGGCTGGTATCGATCGAGGCAACGCCATTCTCATGGACAGCCGGTACGATGGCGAGATCCTTCTGTGGCTCTGCCGCATGTCTTCCCTGCTCTCGGCGGCGGGCCTGTTCTATTGCCTCTGGCGATGGGCCGGGGACCTGCACGGAACCACAGGAGCCACCATCGCCCTCGGTATGGCGTGCCTGTCGCCGAATCTGCTCGCCCACGCCGGTCTCGTGACAACGGATTTCACCCTCGCAGCCACATACTTCTGTGCCTTCTACGGTTTGCGTCGATTCCTGTTGGCGCCCACGGGTCGCCGTCTGCTGCTGGCCGGCTCTCTCGGCGGCCTGACGCTGGCCAGCAAGTTGTCCGCGTTGCTCTGGGCCCCCACGGCGGCTGTGCTGTTGCTGTGGACGCTGTTGGCCGGCCCCCCCGATGTTCGCCGTTGCCTGTCATGTTGGGCGGGATCGGTCTCGGCGCCCCGTCTGCGCCCGTGGCTGGGTGCGGCCGTCGCCGGTGCGGGCCTCCTCCTGGTCGCCCTGGTCGTTCTGTGGGCACTTCATGGGTTCAGAGTCGACCCGTTCCTGACGATCCTGAGGTCGCAGCTGTGGGACCTGTCCCATGGACATGAAGCCTATCTACTCGGCGAATACTCGACAGAGGGTTGGTGGTACTACTTTCTGCTGGCCTTCCTGGTGAAGACACCCGTACCATCGCTGCTTCTGGGAGTCTGGGGTGCGACGGCCCTGATCAGTGACCGTACCGCCCGCTGGGACTGCGGTCTGCTGCTGATCTCGCCTCTGTTGTTCTTCACCGCCTTTACCCTGTCTGAAGGTAAGGACATTGGCCTGCGCTATCTCCTGCCGGTGTACCCGTTCTTGTGCACCATGGCTGGTGGTTGCCTGCGGACAGCCTGGTCGGCGACGCCGCGGTGGCGGCAGCGGGCCCTGATCGGGCTCAGCGCTGGCCTGCTGCTCAGCACCGCACGTATTCATCCAGATCACCTGGCCTACTTCAACGAGTTTGCCGGGGGGCCGGACGGTGGGCACCGAATCCTGGTCGACTCCAACCTGGATTGGGGGCAGGACCTGAAGGGCCTGAAGGAGTGGATGGACGAGCGGGGCATCCCGCGTGTCAAGCTGAGTTATTTCGGCAGCGTTGATCCTGCCCTCTACCACCTCGACTACGACTGGCTGCCGAGTTACTGGCTGCCAAATCGCGGTCCCCTTACCATGGAAATCCCTGTTACGGGCTGGATCGCCATTTCGGTGACGAACCGGGTCGGCGTCTATATGGATATGTACGGCCATGGCAAAGGCCTGTTCGATTGGCTGGATGATCATGAGCCCGTCGCCCGAATCGGCCACAGTATCTGGGTCTATCAGATCCCGGACGAGACACCCTAACTCGCTGTCCGCCTTGATCTAAGGACGTTTCCCGCGTTTGTCGATCGAGGCGCGTTGAGTATATTGGGCTTACACTGATCATGAGCGAACGAACCTCAGACAACCTGGCCGACTTGGCCCTTGACGAATCCGCCGTCAATCTGACCGCCCTGGAGGGCAGACCAGGCAGCGCGACAGACCGGGCTGATCTCGACAACCACCTCGAGGAGGCCCGCGACCATCTGCAGCTGCAGATGTTGCTCATCGAGGTGGCCTCGTGTAATGAATCGGCGGATTTCGACCTCATCGTGCGCGCCTACCACTTCGCCCTGACCGCCCATGCAGGTCAGATCCGCAAGTCCGGGGAGCCCTTCCTGCAACACAGCGTCGAGGTCTCCCGCATCCTCGCCCAACTGCGCCTCGATTCCACGACGATCGCCGCAGGCCTGTTGCACGACGTGCTCGAAGACACATCCATCACCCTCGAACGAATCTCCGACGCCTTCGGCGGCAAGATCGCCGCCCTCGTCGACGGCGTGACGAAGATCGAGCGCTTCCAGTACGAGAGCAGCGAGGCGAGGCAGGCCGAGACCTACCGCAAGATGCTGTTGTCGATGGTCGAGGACATCCGCGTCATCCTTGTAAAGTTCGCCGATCGACTGCACAACATGCGCACCCTCGACGCTCTCGGTGCCGACCAGCAGCAGCGCATCTCCCATGAGACGATCGAGGTCTACGCGCCACTCGCCCATCGGCTCGGTGTGGCCCGCATCCGCTGGGAACTGGAAGACCGTGCGCTCAAGTTTCTCGAGCCGGATGCCTACGTGGAAATCCGCCAGAAGGTGGCCATGCGCCGGGAGGAACGCGAGGCCCTGATCGACGAGTTCGAACGCCCCCTCGTGGAAGAGCTCGGACGCAACGATATCACGGCGGAGATCACCGGCCGACCGAAAAACTTCTACAGCATCTTCAACAAGATGCGGTCCCGGGGGAAGCCCTTCGAGGAGATCTACGACCTGACGGCGCTGCGGATCACCGTCGACACGGTACGCGAGTGCTACCACACCCTGGGACTGGTGCACACACTCTATCGGCCCCACCCGGACCGCTTCAAGGACTACATCGCCACGCCGAAGACGAACATGTACCAATCGCTGCACACCACCGTCATCGGCCCCCGCGGCATGCCGGTGGAGGTGCAGATCCGCACGTGGGAGATGCACCACACAGCTGAAATCGGCATCGCCGCCCACTGGCGCTACAAGGGTGGACTCGACGATCGCGGGGACCTCGATCAGCAGATGTCCTGGCTGCGCCAGGTGCTCGACTGGCAGCGCGACTCCAGCGACCCGGCGGAGTTCATGGAAAACCTGAAGATCGAGTTGTTCCAGGACGAGATCTTCGTGTTCACGCCGAAGGGTGATCTCCATCAGCTGCCGAAGGCGGCTTCGCCTCTCGATTTCGCTTTCGCCATCCACACCGATATCGGCCTGCACTGTCTGACAGCGAAAGTAAACGGACAGATCGTACCGTTGAGCGCCGCCCTCGACAGCGGTGACACCGTGCATATCGTCACCTCGCCGCACCAGATACCGAGCCAGTCATGGCTCGAACTGGTGAAGACGACAAAGGCCCGCCTGGCGATCCGACGCTGGCTCAAAGAGGAGCGTTTCTCACAGAGCGTGCGGCTCGGTCAGGAGATTCTCGAACGGGAACTCAAGCGCTACCGCCACCGGCTCGGCCCCGAGGCACTGACCGAGTTGGCCACCGATCTGGAACTGGCCGACAGCGAACACCTCTTCGCCGGCATCGGCTCGGGTGACCTCTCCGTCAGCCGCATCATCAACCGCCTCATGCCCGATCAGCCCAAGCGTCGCGTCATCCGGCCCCTGTTCCGCGACCGGCGGGGGATTCGAATTCAGGGCATGCACGACATGATGATTCAGTTCGGCAAGTGCTGCACACCGATACCGGGAGATTCGATTATCGGCCTGATCACGCGGGGGCGTGGCCTCTCCGTCCACCGGACCGACTGCCCGAACATCGCCGATCTGGCCGAAGACCCCGAGCGTATGACGGCTGTCGCCTGGGATCTCGAGGAAGAACAGGTATTCACGGTGCAACTGCGGGCCCTCGGCACCGACCGCAAGTTCTTCCTCGCCGACCTCACTCGTGTGATTTCGGACACGGGAGCCAATATCGTCGGCTGCTCGACACGCACGACGGCCCACCTTGCGGAGGACACGTTCTGGGTGGACGTGAACGACACAAGACAGTTGCATGGTCTGCTGAAGAAGATGCGGCGCGTGAAGGGCGTGACCGAGGTGCTGCGAGTTGATGAGTCCATGACCGACGCTGCGGTAATCGACCCGTCGAACTGGGTGGAGCCTCCGGTATAGTCGTCTCTGACCCTTGTTCAGTCGTTGTATCCCAACGCGTCACGGATCTTGCGGAACAGGACTGCCTCTTCGGGGTTGGTCATCTCACCACCACCATACGGCCCACCGAGTTGCTCCTCGGCCCAACCGTGGATGATCTGCACCTGCAAACGGCTCAAGTCCAGGGGCTCACCTGCGTCGAGGGCGTGCCGTAACTTGCGCAGGACGCGATCCTCATCAGGGAAGAAGGCCCCACGCCGGCGCCAGTCAAGAACCATGCGGAGTTCCCGCTCCGTCAAATTCAGGTGCACTGTGCCTCCTCCGTCCGCTCGTGCTCGTTGACATCGATCGAGCCGTCCAGGTATGTTCGATCCTCCGGCACCGCACCGACTCCGATGCGAGGATGGAACCGCACCCATGGCCGACACATCTGCCTTCCTGCCCCACATAGCCAGCATGGCGGGCTATCTGCCGGGGGAGCAGCCGCGCGACAGCCACGTCATCAAGCTCAACACGAACGAGAATCCCTACGCCCCCTCCCCCCTGGTGCTGGCACGCCTGCGGGCCGCCGTCGACAACGGTCTGCGGCGGTACCCGGATGCCGGTGCCAACGGAATCCGCCAGCGCCTGGCAGCATTGTTCGCCTTCCCGGCTGAGCAGTTTGTCATCGGCAACGGCTCCGACGAGCTACTCAACGTGGCGTTGCGCTGTTTCGCTGGTCCCGGCGACACCGTCGCCTATGCAACACCGAGTTATCCATACTACGCCAAGCTCATCGACCTGCAGGCGGCACAGGCGGTACCAGTCGAATTCGGCGATGACTATCGCCTGCCCCCTGCTCTGTCGGGCACGAACGCCGCCGTCACCTTCGTGCCGAACCCAAATTCACCAACCGGTACGGCTGTGTCCAGCACTGACCTTGACGACCTGGCGGCAGATCTGGATGGCATTCTCGTCATCGACGAAGCCTACGTCGACTTCTGCCAGGAGGGGGCCCTCGACCTGGTGCGTCGCCGCGACAACGTCATCGTCATGCGCACACTGTCGAAGTCCTTTTCCCTGGCCGGCATGCGCATCGGGTACTGCGTCGCCGCACCGGAAGTCGCGGCTGGCCTCTGGAAAGTGAAGGAGCACTACAACGTCAACAGCCTGAGCCAGATCGCCGCCGAGGCCGCCCTCGACGACATCGGCTGGATGCAGTCCAATGCAGAGCGCATCATCGCCACCCGCGGCCGTCTGACCACCCGGATGCGTGACCTCGGATTCCACGTCTGGGATTCGGCAGCCAACTTCATTCTCTGCCGCGTACCGACCGGCGCAGACGCCTGCCGGCTTCACGCCAACCTGCGCGACCAGGGCATCCTGGTCCGCTACTTCCCCGACAATCCCAGACTCGCCGACTGCCTGAGAATCTCAATCGGCACGGACGATGACATGGATCTTCTGCTGAAGGTGTTGAAGAGGTTGGTGTAGAAGGGCTCGAATGCGTGGGGGCACGCTGGACCGCTGGCGTGCGAAGGACAGGGGCAGCACCAGGCCAGGCGCAGGCATCGCGCAGCAATGCCGAATGGGTCGGCGTTGGTACGCGATCAGGTATGGTTTAAGCGTCAGCGTCCCCACTCTGCCGCAGGCATCGCGCAGCGATGCCGTATCGGTCCGCGTTGGTACGCGATTGGGTGTGGTTAACCGTCAGCGTCCCCACTCTGCCGCAGGCATCGCGCAGCGATGCCGTATCGGTCGGCGTTGGTACGCGATCGGGTGTGGTTAACCGTCAGCGCCGACCCGCGATCAGGTATGCTTAACCGTCAGCGCCGACCAGCGTCCCGCATCCGCTTCAGAACGTTGACCTCTGCGACTCCCAGTCCCACCTGGCGGGCGATGTCGTTGGGCGGCACGCCCTGCTCGAGCAGGTCCCGGGCGCGACGATAGGCCTCCCGGCTGCGGTCGGTCAGTTCCTCCCATTGACGATCCGCTTTGGCGGCCGGCGTATCGACTCGCTGACGACCCGCTGGCGCACCGGAGGCGGCGCGCGGACCGGTTGCGTCCGGCGTATCGATGGCCACGTGCTTCGGTCCGCCCACCGCTGTGACCCGCGGCGTCTGCACCTGACGATCAGCGACAGCCATCGGTGCCTCCACAGGAGGCGCCGGTGCGGCGACACGATCGGTCCTTGTGCCAGACCTGGCGATGGCATCCACGGCCGCGGACGGTCGCTCGAGACCGCGGCAGGCGCTTGTCAGGCGTTCGGTAACCCGCGTAAGAACCTGCTGTTGTTCCTCGAGGGCTTCTAGCCGACGGTCCATCGCCCGTTGCTGCTCCTGTAACCAGGACCGGAACCAGAGAGCCAGCCCTCCGGCAAGACACAGGAACAGCACATCGACGAAGATCAACTGCAGGGATGAGTCTGTGGTCGGGCTCATGGCTCACTCAGGTTTGGGTCGGAGGCGGCGACGGAATCGGGTATGGGTAGACGTATGATGAAGCAGGCGCCGTTTCCGGGCTCGCTTTCCACCGTGATCGTACCGCCGTGGTTTTCGATGATGCGATAACTGACGGCCAGACCGAGTCCGGTGCCGCCGCTGTCAGCACGAGTCGTGAAGAAGGGTTCGAAGATCCGTTCGATATGGTCGGCGGGAATTCCTGGGCCGTTGTCCTGGAAGCGGATCTCGAGCCAGTCGTCCTGTCGGCGGGCGTCGATGGCCAGATGGCCGCCCCCGGTCATGGCGTTCTCGGCGTTGAGTAGCAGGTTGATGAAGACCTGCTCGATCTCGCCCACATTGCCGAACAGATCGGGTAGATCAGCCTCCACCTGCACCTGGCTGCCGATCATCTTCTGGTCGAGTTGGTGTTTCGTCAGCGCACAGGCCTGCTGGATGGCGCCGGCGATACCAAATGGCTGACCTTCCGCTTCGATCGTGTTGTGACTGGCAAAGCCGAGCAGAGCGCGAATGATGCGCGAGATGCGCTTGACGTTGCTCTCGATCAGTTCCAGACCATCCACCAGCTTCGGGTTGTCCGCCTCGATACGGGCCTGTTGCACCAGCATCAGTTGCACACGGCTGAGAATGATCTGCAGGGGGTTGTTGACCTCATGGGCGACACCCCCTGACAACTCACCGATGGCAGCCTGCTTGGCTGACAGCAACAGCTGGCGCTGTTGCTGCTTGAGCCGTTGGTGCGCGGCCTCGACATCGGTGTAGAGTCTGGAGTTTTCCATAGCCGCCGCCGCCTGATTTGCCAGCACGGCAAGCATCTCGATCTCACTCTGCGTGAAGTCATCCTTAGGTCTGCTGCAATGCAGTGCGTACAGACCAATCCGCTTGCCCCGTACGCGCATGGGCACGAAGACAAAGGTGTGGCCGTCGGAACTCTCCAGGTCGTCGATGACGATGGGGCGTCCCTCGCGCAGGACCCAGTCGACGATACCGTCTTCCCATTGCGTCCGCACGCGCGCCTGCAACAACTCGCCCTCGCCCCGCAGAGAAATCGCCTCCAGGCGGGCGTCCTCATCTACCAGAGAGAAAACACCAGCCCCTTCGTAGGCTACGACCCTGCCGGACAGGCTGATCAGCTGATCGAGGATGTCCTCGACATCGAAGCTGGTACTGATGGCTTCGGACAGGTCATGCAGGTTGAGCAGCTCGTCCATCGACGCCCGCAACTGGGCGTACTCGCTCTGGCCGCTGGTGAGGCGTTCCTGTAGGAGCCGATTGGTCTCTTCCAGGGCGCCGACGCGGACCTGCAGTTCCTTTTCTGATTCGGTCAGCGAATCGAGGTGCAGACCCAGCTCCCAGGCGACGTCCGCATTGACGTCGGCGATGGTATGCAGCAGCTCGCGCGCCCGGTTGGATCCCGACGGCGTCTCTGTCCGGGGATCTGCCGGTCCTGGCTCGGGAGTGGTTGACACGAGAGAGTTCAGATTCAGCCGGTGACTGGAGTCACGCAGCCTCCTGCTCGGCTTCGCTGTCGTCGTCACCACCACGGGTGATGCTGGTGAAAGCCTCCGCTTTGCCATCTCCACCTGCAGTTCTTCCCCGTAGCCGAAGATCCGCTTCAGCGCCGCCACAGGCTCCTCATGGATACCGAAGACACGCAGGGCCGCAGGGTCCAGATGGGGCAGCTTGTCGCCGCCGCCGTCGCCGATCTTCTCGCGGCGGCAGAGGAAGTCGGCCAGGTGGATGAGAGAGGGCAATTCGGCTGTGCCGACGACGCGTCCCGGCGCGTGATGCATGGCGATGGTCTTCTCCAGCTGATCGGGCAGATTCCAGCGCTCGGCCAGCCAGCTGCCGACTTCGGCGTGAGTTACGCCAAGGACCTCTTCCTCGGCGTGGCCGATGTAGAGATCCTCTGTGCGCATCAGCTGCAGGACCTCGGAGAATTCTGCTGGGAAGTACTGGCTGAGAATCAGTCGACCGATGTCGTGCAGGATGCCGGCAGCGAAGGCTTCGCCGGGCATACGGTAGCGCAGTTTTCCTGCCAGCAGACGCGCCGACACGCCACAGGCGATGGAGTGTTCCCAGAATTTCTGGCGGTCGAACTCGTCGACGCCACCATCGGTGCCGGAGAAGCGCTCGAGGACAGAGACGCTCAATCCCAGATTCTTCACCGTTTCGAAGCCCAGCACGACGACGGCAAGATCGACGGTAGCGATCTCACGCGGGAACCCGTAGAAGGCCGAGTTGGCCAGCTTGAGGATCTTGGCCGTCAACGCCTGATCCGTGGAGATCAGCTGCGCTACTTTTCGCGCGTTGGTCTTCGGGTTGTCGATCAGGCTGATGAGTTCGGTGATCACCGTGGGCAACGTCGGCAGGCCGATGATGCTCTGGGTGATACGCTTCAGCCGCTGTCGCTTCTGCTCGTCCAAGCCTGGCGTCCGGTGTCTATGGAGTTGTCGGCTACGCCATGAACCGCTTGCGCAGCTTTACACGCAGGCTGAGGACGGCCTTGGTGTGCAGTTGTGACACGCGTGACTCCGACAGCTCGAGGACCTGACCGATTTCCTTCAACGTCAGTTCTTCATAGTAGTAGAGCGCGACGACGAGTCGCTCCTGTTCGGTGAGCTGCCCCAGGGAGTCGGCCAGCAGGTTGCGCAGTTCTTCGGCCTCGAGTCGCGTCAGGGCCGTCGAACTCTCCTGGGACTTGAGGGTGTCCACCAGTGGTACGGGTTTGTCATCATCGTCGCCGTGGGTCACATCGTCCAACGACAACAGAGACGTGGAACTGACGTCGTCGATCATGCTGTAGTACTCTTTCAACTCGACGCCGAGACCGGCGGCCAGTTCCACCTCCGTGGGACTCCGGCCCAGCTCGCTCTCGAGTCTGGAGATGGTCCGTTCGATCTCACGCGAGCGCGCTCGCGTGGATCGGGGAACCCAGTCCATGCCACGCAACTCGTCGAGGATGGAACCACGCACGCGCAGGGAGGCATAGGTCTCGAACTTGACGTTCTTGTCCGAATCGAAGTTGTGATAGGCTTCGATGAGGCCCACAACTCCGGCGTTGATGAGGTCATCCATCTCCACCGATCGTGGCAACCCGATGGCGAGTCTGCCGGCGATGTACTTGACCAGCGGGAGATAGTCCTCCAGCGGGCCTTTCTCGCCCTTGCCGGGACCGGTAGACCCCGTCGACTGTTTCTCGTATTGCCGACTGGCGCGCTGAGCAGGAGTGTTCTTGGCGCTCATGGGGTTGCCCAGACCTCCTGGAGTGGCTTGCGGCGGATGCGTGACGATGGGTGCTCGAAACGACGCAGGACCCGGTGGAGAAAAGCCCCCACTGTCTGTGACGCAGGGAGAGTCTGTTTCTCGGCGAGCCGGTTGGCGATACGCACGACAGCCGCCGCCGGGGAAGACGGAAAGGACAGGACGAAGGGAGTCTGGTCCTTGGCAGCTGTACGCACAACTCGATTGAAAGGAATATAGCCCAGATTGTCAATCGGTTGAGCGGATCGGTCACACCCAGATCGTCGGCCGTGGCCGGCATCAACTGCATGAGCCCGCGGGCACCTGCCGACGACACGGCCATGGCATTGCCGCCCGACTCGGTGTAGACGATGGCCTGCACGAGAGCTGCATCGACATGATTGAGACGGCTGTGGTGCTCGATCAGCTCGCGGTAACGCGCCGTGCGCTCGAGACGGGCCGCGTCGAGGGGCGGGCGCCGCGTCCTGCCCGGCGATGGCTGCAGTGCGATCCGTCGACGTGTGGTGGCGACGGGTTTGCGTCCCGATTCGCCGAGGCTCCGCCGGGCGATGTCCAGGGCCTCGGTTGCACCAAAGGAGCGGCGGGCGATGGCGGTCAGTGTCTGTTCTTCGGTCGAGGCGGCGAAGCCCTCGGAGGCCAGCAGTCCGGCGAGCAACACGGCCGGTCGCAGAAGCCGACGACAGGTGGAGGTGGACGGTCTCGGAGTCAGCATCGCGCTCAACCTGTGATATCCAGCAGGCGCCCGTGTTGGGCGGCAGGTAGTGTCGGTGTCCGGCCCCGGGGATCGTAGACGCCAGAGCCGGTCAACCCCTGTTCCGGCAGCGTCGAGAAACGTTCGGCCAGGGCGCCCTTCTCCTCGATTGACAGGGTGGCTGACAGTTCCGGTGTCGATGTGGGCTCGACGGTACGGACCGACGTGGCGGCTGCCACCTTCGGCGGGGTCACCATCTTCGGCGCCGCCTGCGAGTGCTGTTGCACCCCATCGTCAGCCACGGTGACGTCGAAACCCGGACGTGTGGACCCCTGTGCGGGAATCCGGGGTGGTTGTGCGGCGCGGACATTCATGATTTGGTCGATGCGCTAGATGTCGAGGGACCGGTTGATCATGTCCTTGGCGGCGGACAGGACCGTGGCGTTGGCTTCGTAGGCACGGGAGGAGGCGATCATGTCGACCATCTCGGTGACCACGTTGACATCGGGATAGACGACGTAGCCGTCCTCGCGTGCATCCGGATGATTGGGGTCGAGGACCATGCGCGGCTTGATGGGCTCTTCGCGGACCTCCTGGGTCATGACGCCCGAGCCGGTGAAGATCTCGTCCGGGCGAGGCTCGCCTTCGAGCATGTGATTGCCATCGGTTCGCAGGAGACGACTCTTCTTCTGCTCCAGCATGGTGGAGAACTTGGTCAGCTTCGGTGCCTCCAGCATGACCATACGGCGGCGCTTGTACGGCCCCCCCTCATCCGTCCGTGTGGTGTCGACGTTGGCGATGTTGCTGGCGATGGCCGTCATCTTGCGCCGTTGGGCACTCAGGCCTGTAGCGCTGATGTCGAGCGTGTCGAAGATCTGCATGATGATGTCCCGGTTGTCGGTTACTGGATGGTTGGAGTCTGGCGGCCGTCAGCCTGAGCGACCGGTGATGGCTTTGCGCAGTCCGTCGAAGCCGCCGGACAGCAGGCGCGCGCCGACGTTGAAGTGCAGGTGGTTCTCCGCCAGATCGGTCATTTCCTTGTCGATGTCGATGTTGTTCAACCCCGTGTCGTTGAGGCCGGTTTCCGGTTCGTAGACTTCCGGGGCACGCACCGGCAGGG
>PBSR01000025.1 GCA_002726335.1 Gemmatimonadaceae bacterium | reverse complement strand
TCCGATGGCGAAACCGAAACACCGAAGACACCCAGTTAGCCAAAGTCCAAAACTCAATGCCGACTCTTTAACAGAGCACTAGGTGCATACGATTCACACCCAGATTGGCCGCGATCAGATCCAGGTCCCCGTCACCGTCCACATCCCCCAGCGCCATACCTCGGGTGAAGTTGGTCGCGCCCGTCTCGACATTGAAGCCGCCGGCAAAGCCGCCGCTTCCGTCACCCAGGTGCACCCGGTTGACGGCGCTGTTGTTGCCCGTGACCAGGTCGAGATCGCCGTCGCCGTCCAGGTCTCCGAGTTCAGCCGTCACAGTTTTGCTCGTCGTCGCTTCGACGTCGTTGCCGGCGGCGAAGGACCACTGCCATCGCCCAGATACACGCGGTTGACGGCGCTGAAATTGCCGGTGACGAGATCGAGGTCACCATCACCATCCAGATCGCCCAGCGGCGCGGACCGCGTCTTGTGCGTCGTCCCGGTTTCAACATCGCTGCCAGCAGAGAAGTGGCTCGTGCCGGTGTTCAAGTACACCCGGTTCACCTGGGAGTAATTGCCGACAACCAGGTCGAGATCGCCGTCGCCATCCAGGTCGCCGAGCGTCGTGGCGCGGGCGTTGTCTGTCGCCGAGTCGACATCGTGCGAGGCGTTGCTGAAGACGGCCGGCCCACCCGTCGTCGCCGCACGGAACTGAAACACCCTCGCCGCCGACAACGCTTGGGCACTGCCATTCTGCAGCCCCGTCGTCAACGTCACGCCAACCAGCTCACCGGGGGCGAAGTCGGTGCCGGGATCGAAGGTCAGCGTCGTGCTGCCGCCTCCGGTCAGCGTCGCATCGCGATGGGTGCTGGCGGTACCTCCCGTGCCATGCTGTCCGGTGAAGCCCCCGTGCACGACGAAGGTCGACGCCGACACCGTGCCGCCCGCGATCGCTTCGGAGAAGGTGGCGCTGATGTTGTTGCCGACGGCGGTGGCATGCGTCGCGTTGGCGGGGGAGGACGAGGAGAAGCTCGGCTGCGCCTGTGCCGGGGTGGCCCACAGCTGCAGCATGAGCAGAGCGACGAACAGCGCCCGCGTGACGGAGGCGACAAGAGAGGCGAGGAAGGAGCGGTCGTGGCGGTGAGGCTTGAGGTAGCGGCGCACCATACGGCGTAGCTCGCCACGTCGGCCGCGGAAGTGGGTGCGCGCCGCCTGGTAGAGGGCCTCCTCGCTGCGCCGGTAAAGAGCGCGGTGGGGCAGGTGGTAGGAGTCTGTGAGACGCGAGCTACGCACGGAGATATCGATGACTGCAACGCTTTGGGGTGCAGTGTACTCGATTGCCGTTCTCCGCCAGGTGTAGTATGTTTTTGCCGTGATCAAGACCTGGCGCAACACCTCGACTCGTAGAGTGTGGGAAGGCGAACGGCCCAGCAGCTACCGAGGGGTTGATCTTGAGACGGCTATCGATTTGTTGCTGGCGCTGAACGTTGCCAAACGCCTGAGTGATCTCAGCCCCCTCCGGAGCGTGGGTCTGCACAAGCTCAAGGGAGATCGAAGAGGGCAGTGGGCGATGACCGTCAATCAGCGCTGGCGCATCTGCTTTGAGTTCAGCGATGGTGACGCCTACAACGTTGAACTCGTCGACTATCACAGAGGATGATGACATGGCAGCGATAGCACATCCCGGCCGCTTGTTGAAACGCGAACTCACAGCCCGCGATCTGAGTGCGAATCGGCTGGCCCTGGATGTGGGCGTGCCTTCGGGGCGCATTACAGACATCCTCAATGGGCGGCGTTCGATCACCGCGGATACCGCTCTGCGTCTGGGGAGATACTTCGGCAATGAGCCGCAGTTCTGGTTGGCCCTGCAGAGCCAGTACGACATCGCCGTGGTCGAGAAGGAGCGGGGCGCGGAGATTGCCCGCTCTGTTCGGCCTGCCGACGCTGCCTGACGACGTCGACGGCTCATCGCAGTCTCCAGGCGGCGTACGCCGCCATCGTTGCCCCCAATAGCCAACTGACGTATTCCGCAAACGTCGGGATGACCACAGCCGTCCCCGAGTTGCTCACGGTGCTGTTGCTGCCCGAGATCAACGATCCGGTCGAAGCCACAGTGAGCCCCGTGTCGCCATCGATGGAGAGCAGGTAGGTCTCGTTGTCGACGACCTGGCTGACGTCGTTGAAGTAGCCGCTCACGGTATAGGTCTCGCCGGCGCCTTCGGCGACAGAGATCGACAACCCTGAAAACGTCAGCGTGTTGCTGCCGACGGTGCCGGTGACGCTGCTGGCATCGGGCCCATTCAGCAGCCAGGTGACGGCGTTGAAATCGGCCGTGCCCGATGTGGCCAGCACGATTTGGGTGACGTCGAAGCTCAACCCATCGCCACCACCGCCATCGCTGAGGGTGAAGTCGAAGAGGTCGACGGCCTTGCTGGCGCTCCGCGCATCGATGCTCAGTCCGATAGCGCTGGATTCGTCGAGCGTGCTGCTGGCGGTCAGCGTGCCGTCGGAGTTGAGGAAGATGGCGACCTTCGCCGCGGCGGCATTGCTGACGGCAGTGTTGCTGCCCGACATCTCCGAACCACTGATCGACACCGTGGCATCCGTGTCGCCATCGACCGAGAACGAAAAGGTCTGATCGACGGTCAGGCTGCTGGTGTCGCTGTAGTAACCGCTGAGGGTGTAGGTATCATTGGCGCCGTCCGCCACGGACAGGGACAGCCCCGAGAAGGTGATGGTGTTGGCGCTGGAGCTGGGGCAGTGATCTCGCCGCAGCGACGAATAACACCAAGAGCGGATCGTTGGGGGATGTGGACGGGGACGGCGACCTGGATTTTGTCGCGCTTTTCGCGATCCCGTGTTAGAGTAAAGAATGTTCCAATACTTCTTTACTGGAGAAACTCGATGTCCCTCAACATCAAGGACCCTGAAGCAGACCGCCTTGCCCGCGAGCTTGCAGGCTTGATGGGTGAGACCATCACTCAGACGGTGACCGTCTCGTTGCGCGAACGCTTGAGGCGTGAGGGCGGCAGAAGCCCCTTGAGCCTCAAGGACGAGATCATGGAGATCAGCCGCCGATGTGCTGCGTTGCCACGGCGAACCGGTAGCGCGGCTGATGACATCATCGGATATGACGAACGCGGACTGCCGACCTGATGGTCATAGATACGTCTGCCATGATCGACATCCCGCTCAGCGTGATCGCGATGGACAGCAGCGTAACGCCGAGAGCAAAGATCCCGTGCTTGTCGTTGGCCATCCCCACCTGCACCTCTTCGCGGGCCACGGCGATCGCCAGCTCGGCGGATTCCTCTTCGTAGTGCTGAATCCTCTCGATCTCCGCGGGATCCACGGGCTTCTCCTGAGATCTCAGCAGGTCATGCTTCGACCGCAGGATCTCGATGTGCAGTCTGTCCCCCTCCAGTCTCGACAGCTCGAGGATCTCCTCCGTTCTCTCCATCACCGCTTCGGTGGAGGTGATCCCTGCCAGCAGCGCCCCCACCGAGGAGAACAGCGCCAGAATCATCGCTGTGAGAGCTACCCATCGGATCCAGGCCCTGTCACCATGTTCGCCGCCGCCCTGCAATTCGTCCAGAAGTGTCTCGTGTGCGGACTCGCCGCTTTCTATTTCAGCTGGCATGCTGTTTCCCGTTCCAGTACATCGATTGTTCCAGGGCGACGAGCAACCGGTCGACATCCTCGGGGAAGACGTGACCGATGGTACCGATTCGGAAGGAGTCGATACCTGTGACCTTCCCCGGATAGATGACGAAGCCTTTGTCCTTGAGCAAGCTGTAGAACTTCATGAAGTCGTACTCCGCGTGCGGGGGATTATAGAACCCGGTGATGATCGGGCTCTGGTACTCCGGTGGCAACACACACCGGAACCCCAATCTCTGCATTCCCTGCACTAGCCGACGCTGATTCTCACGGTAGCGGGTATGCCGTGCCGCCACGCCGCCTTCCTCTTCCAGCTCGATCAGAGCCTGGTAGAACGCGCGCACCACGTGCGTGGGGCTGGTGAACCGCCATTTACCGTTGCCCTGCTCCATTGCCTGCCACTGATCGTACAGGTCCAGCGACAGAGAACGGGACCAGCCCTCGGTCTGCTCGAGATGGGAGATCCTGGCGACGACGAAGCCGAAACCGGGAACGCCCTGGATACACTTGTTGGCCGACGAGACCATGTAGTCGATCCCCATCTCGGCGATATCCATCGGCACACCACCGAAGGCGCTCATGGAATCGACCAGCAGCAGACGGTCATGTCCCTTGACGATGCTGGCGATCTCTTCCAGGGGATTCATCATCCCGGTGGTGGTCTCGTTGTGCACGAGCACCACGTGCGTGACCGCTTCGTCCTCTCGTAGTGCCTGGTCCAGTCTGCCGAGGTCCGGCGGGTCGAGCTCACCGCTGTCGTGCACCACGTGCCGGATCTCGAGACGGTCGGCGATCTGTGCCAGTCGCTGGCCATATGTACCATTTGCCAGAACGAGCAGCTTGCCGTCACGTGGAATCGTCGACCCGACCATGGCCTCCACCGAGAACGTGCCGCTGCCCTGCATCAACACGCAGGTGTAGTGATCGGGTCGCGATGCGGTAGCAAGCTGCACCAGCTTTTCCCGGACAGGTGTCACAACACCGGCGTTGTACTCGTCGTCCCACGTGCACCAGTCGCGATCCATGGCGCGACGCACGGTGGGTGATGTAGACAGCGGACCGGGAGTCAGCAGTAAATAGTCGTTCTCTGCCCATTTCTCCATGACAATGCTCCTTGATCTGTTGTTGACTTCGGGTCACGCTTCGCTACAATGGAGAACGAAGGGGCAACGGGATCGTGGCTGCCCGGAGATTCGCGGTGGCTGCGTTTATTGAAAGGAGGCTGCCTTTGGCTGAACCGTATTGGGTTTCGTCCGACTGGCACCCCGTTCATGCTCCCCACGACCGGTGACGGAACCCAGATCAAGGCGACATTCGGACGGCTGTTGAGGATGTACATCCGTCAGCAATCATAGGCTTTCGTGCCGTTCCTGCAGGCTCTTCTGACCCGCCAGCACGGGGGACCTTCGGTGCTGAGCATCGATCGACCGGATTGACCGAATCGCACGGAGTCAGGTTGCTCTGCCGACCTCACGCCGGCCCCGGCACAAACGGGGGCCAACGGACGACGTGTTGTCGGCAGCGAGTGCACCCGCCCACCTGCCCGGAGCCGGATCTGGGCACACGGCTTCGAGTTGTCATCGCGCAACGGATATGGGGCCCCACCCTCTTTCGCTGAGGGTGGGGCTTCTCGACGATGTGCACCTGCTGTCGGACCTGACTATCGATAAAGGTGTAGCTGAAAGAAGAGATCAGCATCTGCCTTTCCCTGGGTGGGAAGGAGGACGCGAAAACGGCCATCCACCGTCACACCAGCGATCGGCGACAGCTGCAGCCCCACCTGCAGACGGTGGTCCTCGTCGTCGATGATCTCGGTATCGGGATCGCTCCAGTCGTGTGCCAGCAGCACCACCATCCCATTGTACGCCACCCAGTTGGCCTCCTGGTAGAACGCTGACTGATCGGTCTGCCGCCCGCTGGATCTCTGGAAGCTACCGACGTCGTACTCGGCCTGGTAGGTAAGTGGCAGACCTTTGTTGTGGCGCCACGGGTTCCACACACCATAGAGCCCGTAGGTCGAGGTGTCCCCTCCCTCTTCGAGGTCACGACGACGGAGCATGGCACTGGCGCCCACGCTCCAGCTCAGATCCCGCCAGCCGGCGTTGATCGCAGTCCCCCAACCATCGTCGACATCGGTGATATCCCAGGCGCCGGCAACACGGTTGCGTGCCGCCATCCTGAACCACGAGGCGTTGACGAAGGGGTAGTTGGGCATGGCGCCGACTTCGATGCCGCTCACACGGGACTCGGGCAACCCTCCGTCGAGTTCGAAGCTGCGACGGATGTGGGATGTATGGTCGTCAAGCCGCAATCCGAAGGAGGGTACGAAGCGGCCGGCCTTGGCATAAGCCTGGCCTGGCGCTTCGTGCAGCATGATGAATGCCTCGCGGAAATAGAATGAGTGATCCTGGTCGAAGGTGTCTGAGTACCCGCTGAGCCGGCCGCGCGCGCCGGTGTTGGCCAGCAGCGTCAGGTGATGACGGGGATGGAACACGACGGGCACATCGACCTGCATGGGGAAGAACAGCGATCCCGACTTCAGAAAAGCCAGCCGCAGGTCCGCCCCGACACGCAACATGGGATCGGCGTTCAGACGTCCGTACCGTCCCTGCAGCAGTCCGTAGCGGTCCGGCTCGCCGCCGGGCGTTCCCCACGCCCAGCCGTCGTCAGTCGCCTCCCTGAGGGTCTGGAATTCCTCCACCGCCTGCAGGAACGTGTCGGGACCGACGGGCTGTCTGTGGTCGTACGACGTGGCCCGATCCCGGCGGCCGACACGGGGTGCATTGCGATCCCAGTCATCTGTCGGGCGTGGGCTCGTGGCGATGGCAGGCAGTGTCGATTGACCGAAGAAGCGCCCCGAGGCGTTGCGCACGCCTCCCCCTGCCGGATCCACATGGCAGGACTGGCAGGACATGTTGCACTTGCGCTCTGCCACCGGCGGGTTCACCCACTCGTTCGGTGAGAGGTGACAGTTGTCGCAGGTGCGGGCCGACCGTGCTGCGTACATCGGTGTAGCCTGTATGGCCGACATCGCAAGTGCCAGTGTGGCTGCTACGGCGAGAACGTGCAGCGGGTTCAGTCGCATGCGGCTTGCCCCGTCGCCATCCATCGTTCGATCGTCAGCCGCTCCTTGCTGGTCAGACGGGGCCAGGCCCCGGGAGGCATGGTGTTGTTGCGAAAGACCTCGCTGATGATGTCCTCGGAATTGTTCATCACCGACCGACAAGATTCCAGGCCGGGGTCGTTGCTGCTGGCTGCTGCCAGCAAGCGCTTGTCCCTCGCGTCATCGTCATCGTCGTCACCAGTTTCGTCCGTTCCTGCGTGGCAGGGCACACATTCACGCTGAAAGATCGGTTCCACCTGGGTCCAGGTCGGCTTCTGTGCGACGATATCCGGATCGGCCTCGTTCAACGTCAGATCCCCTGAACCGCAGGCCGTCAGCAGCATGGTGATCGAAGCCGGAAACACTACCAGGGCGAATGATCGTCCTCCTGCTGATGGATCGGTTTCTCTCACGCTCGTTCCTTTCTTCCGCGGGGATTCTGATAATGTCGTAAGATACCCCCATGCCCGACCGGCCCAATATCCTCGTCATCATGTCTGACGAGCACGCACCCCAGTACAGTGGCCTCCACGGCCATCCGCAGGTACAGTCGCCCAATATGGAGCGACTCGCCGACATGAGTGTCACCTTCGACAACGCCTACTGCAACTCACCCATCTGTGGCCCCTCGCGCATGTCCTTCATGACGGGGCGCTACATCAACAGAATCGGCGCCTACGACAACGGCTTTCCCCTGTCGTCGGCCACCGTGACCTGGGCGCACAGTCTGCGCCAGGCAGGCTACGACGTCGTCCTGTCGGGGAAGCAGCACTTCTGCGGCTCCGACCAGCTTCACGGCTTCCGCACGCAGCTGGCACGAGACCTTCATGCCGAGCTCTGGACCCGGGACGGCGTACCTCGCGGTGCGCCCGATTGGGAAGCCGGCATCGTCGACGCCAAGCGCCCGTGGGGTGGACTGGAGGAGGCCGGCCCCGGAACAACGACGTCCATCGAAGTAGATGACCAGGTGGAGCAGGCCGCTCTCGCCTACCTGGCCGATCCGGCCCGCAGTGCCCGGCCCTGGTGCCTCAACGTCGGTTTCATCGCCCCCCACTTCCCGCTGGTGGTACCGCAGCGGTTCTGGGATCTGTACCCCCTTGACCAGATCGACATGCCGGACATACCGGAAGGCCATCTGCAGTCGATGCATCCCGTCTACCAGCGGATGCGCCGGATGTTCGGCCTGGCAGACTTCCCCGAAGACCTCGTGCGCCGGGGTCGCGCCGGCTACTACGGCCTCATCACCTACCTGGATGAGAAGATCGGCCGGCTGATCGATGCCCTCGAATCGACCGGGCAGCTCGACAATACCATCATCGTCCACACCTCCGATCACGGCGAGATGAACGGTGAACACGGCATGTGGCGGAAATCCAACATGTACGAGGCCTCGTCACGTATCCCGCTGCAGATCGCCTGGCCCGGACACATCCCCGGCGGACGTCGCGTGTCGCAGAACGTCTCCCTCGTCGATCTCGTCGCCACCCTCGTCGAGGTTTCCGAGGCGACGCAGGACGTGGCCCCCCTCGATGGCGACAGCCTGATGCCGCTGCTGTGTGATCACACGAAGGCCGCCGAATCTTGGAAAGACGAGGCCTTCTGCGAATACCTCGCCCATGGGGTCCTGCGACCCGTCAGCATGCTGAAGCAGGGCGATTACAAGCTCAACATCAGTCTGGGCGACGCGCCGGAGTTGTTCAACACGTCGGCTGACCCCGGAGAGTTCGATGATCTGGCCGGCTCGGCCGAGCATCAGCCCCTCCTGGAAGACATGCAGCAGCGGCTGCTGGAAATCTGGGGAGACCCGGAGCAGATCGAGCAGCAGGTGCTCGAAAGTCAGAGGCGGAGACGCTTCATCGAAAACGCCGGCGACTGAATCTACTGGTCGTAGGTGAATGTCGTACCCGTGGAAACCCTCAACCGGGCGCGGATCCGCTGCGACGCCATGTCGATGGCCATGTTGAGCACGGCGGTGGTGACGATGAGGAACACGGCCTTGTCCAGATGATCATCGCTGATGGCGCTGTCGATGAAGAAGCCAAGGGTGTGGATCCCGAGAATGCCGAGGATCGCCGACTCCCGCATGATGATCTCCCAACGATAGAACAGGAAGGCGAGAAACCGTCCGTACACGCGGGGGGTGATCTCGTAGAAATACCGGTCCCGCCTGCTTCGCGGGGCATCTGGCCGCAGCTGAACTCCGTCCGCCGACGTGCCCGTCAGATATCCCAGAATGGCGCCGTTGTGCAGCATGATCGCCGCGATGGCCGGCAGCATGCTGGGGCCACAGAACTGCAACAGGGCGTACGCCAGGATGTACTCAGGCGTCGTGCGCAACACGATGAGGCCGTATCCAGACAGGGCCCTGACGCCCCTGCCGGCGAAGTGACGGCTCACCGTCGCGTACGCCACCAGGGCGAAGATGCCCGTGCCCACCAGAGCGATCTGGGTCAGCACGATGGTATTCCACACGCCCTCCAGGACCTCGTTGCTCAACAGTTGCACGGCCCAGTCGAGCACGTCACCGAGGGCGAGGTGCACCTCTCCCGTGCCCTCGTAGAAGCCTTCCCGTCGCATCGGCCAGGGCAGGATCTCGTACGTGAGGAAATGCGTGACGTTGGCCCACGAGAGGTGGACCTCCGTCGAGAGGAAGGCGAAGGAAGCCACCACGTAGGCCAGTACCAATCGGGGCCTGACCCAGTAGCGCAATGACGCGATCAGCAGATAGAACGCGTAGAGCAGGGCCGGCGCTTCGCTGTAGTGTCCCTCTCGAAGGGCCGTCTCCAGATGGAAGCCGAGAGTCGGCAGGCCGATGAATCCGAGCACGGCACTGGACCGCAGGGCACACTCCATCCGGTAGGACGTGTACGCTTTCACGTCGTACCAGATCATCGGCAGCACACCGTAGCAGAACCTGCTGAGACGCCCCGCATCCAGGGGAAGCCCCCGCAGAGACGACTGATCCGACTCCTGGCGGATCTCCGCATACACCTTGCCGAAGACACCGGCATAGGGGATGCCGATGGCGAGGATGCCGCACACCGGTGTCAACCCGACGACGGGGAGCAGGAGAAAGGCCCAGAAGATCTCGTGAATCGATCGCACCAGCGCGCATCCGAGGCGCACGGGCGCGAAGGAGAAGAACAGGGAGAGGGCGAAGCCACCGACGACGCCGAGTGAGATGCCGCAGAAGGCGAAGGTGATGGTGTTGAGGAAGGCGTTGCGAATGCCGAGCAGGGCGCTGACGTCCGGGGTGACGAAACCCTGCGCGATTCTGCCGATCTCACCCCACGGCTCCAGGGTGGTTACCTGGATGTCGGCCAGCGACAGGCAGATTGCGGCTACGGCGACGAAGCTGAGGCTGACGCGAAGCATCGTACCGCCGACTACGAATCGACGGAGGTTTCCTTCTCGCGGCGGTAGAGCTCGGCCAGATCTTCGTCACCCACCTGGGCAGAGGGTTTGTCGAAGAAGACTCCGCCATCTCGCAGGCCGATCACGCGCGGAAAGTGCTCGAGCGCCAGCTGCACGTCGTGCATGGCCAGTATTACGGTGCCCATGCGCGACTTGATCAGGTCGAGAACCGCTCCGGCCTGGTGGGGGTCGATGGCGGACACCGGCTCATCGGCCAGGATCACATCGCTGCCGCGATACACGGCGCGCCCCACGGCGATCCTTTGCTGCTGTCCCCCGGACAACGTCGACACCCTGGCGAAGAGCTTGTCTGCCATGCCCAGGTCGCGGAAGATGGGTTCGATGTCAGCCACATCCGCGGGCCTCGGGCGGATGAGGTTGACGAGATTGTACCAGCTGGAGCGTTCGTCCAGGCGGCCGCTGTAGATGTTGTGGAAGGCCGACAGC
>PBSR01000024.1 GCA_002726335.1 Gemmatimonadaceae bacterium | reverse complement strand
GAGAGAGTGGGATTCGAACCCACGGTAGCGCTATAAACGCTACACACGATTTCCAGTCGTGCACCTTCGACCACTCGGTCATCTCTCCACCTCGACCGGAACCAAGGTGAATGGCGGAGAGGGTGGGATTCGAACCCACGGTGACCTTGCGACCACAACGGTTTTCGAGACCGCCCCATTCGACCACTCTGGCACCTCTCCGACTGCTCTGCCTACTCCTGCCGGCGATCCCTCAGGCCGCCGAAGAAGCTCTGGAGCAGGCCGGCACATTCGTTGCGCAACACACCGCCGATGACCTGGCTTCTGTGGTTGAGGCGTGGATCCTGAGCCACGTTCCGTAACGTGCCGCAAGCCCCCGCTTTGGGATCGTACGCCCCGAAAACGAGTCGAGGAATGCGAGACAGGACGACCGCCCCAGCGCACATGGCACACGGCTCGAGCGTCACATAGAGAACGCAGTCCTCGAGACACCGTGAGCCCAGAGAAATGGCCGCCTGGCGCAGCGCCATGATCTCGGCATGCGCCGTGCCGTCCTGGTCGCGCTCGGTGCGATTCCAGCCGGCGCCGACGATCGCGCCGTCGCGTACCACCAGCGCCCCGATGGGCACCTCGTCCTGCTCAGCGGCGAAATGTGCCCGCTGCAGGGCTCGACCCATCCAGTATCGATCCGCCTCGTCGCCCACATCCGGTGCAAGTTCAGACATGAGAATATACGGTGGTTTCTGACCCGATCAAACCCGCTCGGCGTGGGTCGTGTTAGAACTGACGCTCGTAGTGGTGCGGAGGCAGTTGCGCACTGTCCCGGCGCAACCACAGACTGCCACCCTCGTCGGCAACCTGACGTGATTTGAGGAACTTCCTGTCTCCCAACGGGTCACGGCCAAAGAGACGCATCGTCAGACCGACCGGCATGAACATGAGATAGAACACGACTGCCAACAGCACATGGCTGTTGACAAATCCCAGAGTACGGGCCAGAACCATCCATGGCCACCAGAACGGCTTCAGCGCCGACGGCAGCGCCAGACCGGCCAGCAGCAGTACGGCGCTGATCGCCGCCGGGAGGGTAGCCGCCTCGACGCCCCGGCGCCAGGTCAGATAGCCCGCCAGGGCGCCAAGGAGCACGCCGAAAAGCAGACCGAATTTCCGCAGGTCACTGACCTCGGGCGGCGGCGGTTTCCAGAAGGGTAGATCGAGGGGTGCGCTCATGGTCCCTCACCTGGAGATGGCCCAGCCTGACGCTGCCAGTCATCAGAGCTCCCGTAGAGATCGCGCACCGGGTGGAATGGGGCGGGGACGGGCGCGATCTCGGCTTGGCGGCGTTGAGCCACCGTCCCGTCCGGGGGTCTTCGTCGACGCCGCCAGTCAGTCAAGTTCGAACTCCTCCTGCCAGCTGACGTCTTCGTGCCATTGGGGCTGGTCCTGCTTGCTGAGCAGGAAGTTCCCCAGAACGAGATAGTCCATTTCTGTTCGCATGAAGCAGCGGTAGGCGTCCTCGGGCGTGCACACGATGGGCTCGCCCCGCACGTTGAAAGAGGTGTTGACGAGGAGCGGGCAGCCGGTGAGGCGGTGGAACGCTGCCAACAGATCATGGTAGGGGGCGTTGACCTCGCGCCGGACGGTCTGCACCCGCGCCGAGTAGTCGACATGGGTGACGGCGGGAATCTCCGAACGCGGCACGTGGAGCTTGTCGATGCCGAACAGGGCCTCCTGCTCAGCCGTCATGCGGATCTGCTTTTCCTCTTTCACCGGGGCGACGAGCAGCATGTACGGTGAATCCGTATCCATGTCGAACCACTCGTCCACGTGTTCCCGCAGCACGCTGGGCGCAAAGGGCCGGAAGCTCTCGCGATACTTTATTTTCAGGTTCATCTGCGACTGCATCGCCGAGGAGCGCGGATCACCCAGGATGCTGCGCGCTCCAAGGGCCCGTGGCCCGAACTCCATACGTCCCTGAAACCAGCCTACAACCTTCTCGTCGGCGAGGATACCGGCCACGCGGACGGACAGTTCATCTGCCTCCAGGCGGGTCGCGGGGGCCTTCTGCGCTGCCAGAAAGGACTCGATCTCATCGTCCGCATAGGCCGGCCCCAGGTAGGATCCTGACATGGAGTCACCATCCTCCACGCGGCGCGGCTGTTCGAAATGACGATGCCAGAGCGCCAGGGCCACGCCGACTGCCCCTCCGGCGTCGCCGGCGGCTGGTTGGATCCACAGGTTCTCGAACGGTCCCTCCCGAAGAATGCGACCGTTGCCAACGCAGTTGAGGGCCACGCCTCCTGCCAGACACAGATTCTTCATCCCGGTCTCGCGGTGCGCCGTTGCCGCCATGCGCAGAAGTACCTCCTCAGTCACCTTCTGGCAGGATGCAGCGATATCCATTTCCCGTTGCGACAGCGGTGTTTCCGGTGTCCTCGCCGGGCCGTCGAACAGATCGTCCATGGCGCCGCTCGTCATCGTCAGGCCGGCAACATAGTTGAAGTAGTCGAGGTTGAGGCGGAAGGAGCCATCTTCGGCGAGGGCGAGGATCTTGTCGAGGATGCGATCTGCATACCTGGGCTCGCCATAGGGGGCCAGCCCCATCAGCTTGTATTCTCCGGAATTCGGCTTGAATCCCGTGAAGTAGGTGAACGCCGTGTAGAGCAGCCCGAGGGAATGAGGGAACTTGATCTCTCCCAGGGTGTGCAGTTCAGTCCCCCGCCCGAAGCCGAAACTCGTCGTCGTCCATTCGCCGACACCGTCCGTTGTCAGGATGGCGGCTTCTTCAAATGGTGAGGGATAGAAGGCCGAGGCGGCGTGCGATTCGTGGTGTTCCCCGAAAAGCACCTGCACGTCGGCACCCAGACCGCGGCAGACCTCTTGAGGAATCCACAGTTTCTGGCTGAGCCAGACCGACATGGACTTCCAGTAGAGTTGCAGACCTTTGGGCGCCGTTCCGAGATGTGTTTCCAGCAATCGCTCAAAGGTGAGCAACGGCTTGTCATAGAACCCGACACACTCCAGATCGCTGACGCCGATCCCGGCCTGGTCGAGGCAGTACCTGGCTGCCAGTTCCGGGAAGCGCGCGTCGTGCTTGCGGCGCGAGAACCGTTCTTCCTGCGCCGCGGCGACGATCTGCCCGTCGCTGAGCAGACAGGCGGCGGAGTCATGGTAGTAGGCGGAAATGCCGAGGATATGACGCGGCACGTGGCGTGAGTTTTCTTGACGAGGTGCGGGGCGGAGGCGATTTTCAGCAGCTTCGACAAGCTACCAAGTCCCATAAAAAATAGCAAGATAGAGACGGCAGGACAGGCATGGAAGAGCTGCGATTCCTCACCCGGGAACAGGTGCGACGGCTGCAGACCGAGTTCGGCACCCCCCTGTTTGTCTATGACCAGTCTTCTCTGGAGCGACAGGTTGCCATCGCCCTCGGCTTCCCCGCACCCTTCGGCCTCACCGTTCGCTACGCCATGAAGGCCTGTCCCTCCGCCGCCGTCCTGCGCGTGCTCACCCGAGCGGGACTGCACATCGACGCCAGTTCGGGCTTTGAGGTACATCGCGCCATGGCTGCCGGCGTGCCGGCTGAGCGGATTATGCTGACCGCACAGCAGGCCCCGGAAGACCTGGCCAAGGTGGCAGAACTCGGTATTCGATTCAACGCCTGCTCGCTGGCGCAGCTGGCCGCCTTCGGGCAGGTCTGTCCTGGCCACCAGGTGAGCGTGCGCCTCAACCCGGGCCTCGGCTCAGGCCACAGCAACCGCACGAACGTCGGCGGCCCGTCAGCGAGCTTCGGCATCTGGCACAGCCACCTCGAACGGGTTCTGGCCACGGCTCGGGAACACGATCTGAAGATCACCCGGCTGCATACCCACATCGGCTCCGGCAGCGACCCTGAGGTCTGGCAGCGGTGTGCCGGTTTGACGATCAATCTGGTCCGCCATCTGCCCGATGTGACAGAGGTCAATTTTGGTGGCGGGTACAAGGTGGGTCGAATGAGCACGGAGCCCTCCACCGACCTGCAGCGTGCCGGCGAGCCCATCGCCGCGGAGCTGCGCCGATTCGCCACCGAGGAGGGCCGGCAGCTACACCTTGAGATCGAACCGGGCACGTTCTTCGTCGGCAACTCGGGAGCCGTCGTCGCCAGCGTCATCGATGTCGTCGACACGGGCAAGGAGGGGTACTCCTTCATCAAGACCGACACGGGCATGACGGAAATCCTGCGACCAAGCATGTACGGGTCACAGCACCCCATCATTGTCGTGCCGCGAGTCGAGCAGGAACGGCCCGCAAAGGACTACCTGGTGGTGGGCCACTGCTGCGAAAGTGGCGACATACTCACTCCCGAGCCCGACAATCCGGAAGGCCTGCTGACACGGAGACTGACGGAGGCGCGCATCGGCGATGCCATCGTCATCGACGGTGCCGGGGCGTACTGCGCCGCCATGTCAGCCAAGAACTACAACTCCTTCCCCGAGGCACCGGAGGTCCTGCTGGGATCTGACGGCACCTTCCACCTTGCCCGTCGGCGACAGACTCTCGAGCAGATCCTGCAGAACGAGATGGTGCCGGAATTCCTCCGCTGAACGATTCGCACCAACACGCTCGCGTGTTCTATACTTTAGCTCCCCGTAACGACACGCGTGAGTCGATGAATCAACCGCAGCAGGACACAACGCCGCCGGCGATACCGGCACCAGCTGTCCCCAAGGGTCGGCTGGAGCAGTGTGCCTGGTCCTGTCATCCACTCCGGGAGGAATCGACTCTCAAGTCGGTCCTGCTGAGCGCCACCATCTCGATGTGTGCCGCCGTGATGGCCGTGGGCCTGGGGAGCCCTGTGTACGGCATCATCTCCCTCATCGTCCTGGTCGCGGCCATGCTGGGGTACCTCCTGCCGACAGATTACCTCATCGATTCTGAAGGGGCATCATGGAAGTTGCTGGTGTGGCGACGGCGACGCTGGGCAACCTTCCGGCGTGTCGTCCGTCATCCTGACGGACTCTTCCTGAGTCCCTTCCGCCAGCCCCATCGACTCGACTCCTTCCGTGGCGTCTTTCTGCGGTTCGGCGCCGGTGTCGATGGCGACGAGATCGACTCTCTGGTGCGAGCCCATGTTGGCTGAGCGCCTGCGCGCCTCTCTCGCCCATGCGTTCGCCGTGGACTCTGGTGCGGACTTCACCGACCAGGAAAAGGAGCTTGTGGAACGGCTGTCTCGCCTCGTGGTCCGCCGTCGGCTGACGGCACCGGCACTGATGGCCCTGGAGAGTGCCCGCCCCCTGAGCTTCATCGGCAGTCAGATCCTGGCGTTTTTCGGCCCCCTGCTGAAGGTGGCGTTCTCGAAGGCCGACACCGACCGCCTCATCCGTCTGCTGGAAAGACGGCACAGCCTGGACCTGGTCATCGACACCATTCACCGACAGGAAGACGAGCATCTTGGCTAAGCTGGACGTCGTCATCGCCACCGATTGCGGCAGCACGACGACGAAGGCCATCCTCATCGAACGTCAGGGCGACGTCTACCGTCAGACCTGCAGGGGCGAAGCGCCGACGACGGTGGAGGCACCTTTCGAGGATGTCACACGGGGCGTGCTGAACGCCATCCAGGAGGTTGAAGAACTCTCGGGACGACAGATTCTGGATGGCGAGGACATCATCACCCCCGCCGATGGGAACCGGGGCGTCGACATCTACATCTCAACATCGAGCGCCGGCGGCGGCCTGCAGATGATGGTGGCCGGTGTCGTCGGTTCGATGACGGGCGAAAGCGCCCAGCGATGTGCCCTTGGCGCCGGGGCGATCGTGATGGACGTCCTGGCCGCCAACGATGGCCGCCTGCCCCATGAAAAGATCGAGCGGATCCGGCATCTGCGCCCCGACATGGTCCTGCTCTCGGGTGGTACAGACGGTGGCACCATATCGCACGTGGTCGAACTGGCCGAGTACGTCGCGGCTGCCGATCCACGTCCTCGGTTTGGTACAGGTTTCGAGTTGCCCGTGATCTTCGCCGGCAACCAGGATGCAAAACCCGAGATCGAGCGCGTCCTTGGGCAGGGCATGGCGCTGCACCTTACCGAAAACATCCGCCCTGTCCTCGAACGTGAGAATCTGGGACCGGCGCGGCACGTCATACACGACCTGTTTCTCGAGCATGTCATGGCCCAGGCTCCGGGATACCGCGATCTCATGTCCTGGACAAGCGCTCCCATCATGCCCACGCCCGCGGCGGTAGGGCAGATCATGCAGACCATCGCCCGGCGGCAGAACATCAACGTACTCGGCGTCGACATCGGTGGCGCCACGACGGATGTGTTCAGCGTCTTCACCGCCGTCGGCGACGACGGTGTCGCCACCGAACCCGTGTTCAACCGCACAGTGAGCGCCAACCTCGGGATGTCGTACAGCATTTCCAATGTCCTGGCTGAGGCGACGATGGCCAATGTCGTGCGTTGGCTGCCGACACAGATCGACGAGGCCGACCTCCGTGATCGCATCAAGAACAAGATGATCCGGCCAACGACGATCCCCCACATGCTCGAGGAACTGCAGATCGAACATGGCGTGGCCCGGGAGGCACTGCGGCTTGCCCTGGTGCAGCACCGCGAACTGGCGGTAGGACTCAAGGGCGTGCAGACGGAACGGACCTTGTCGGACGTATTCGATCAGGGCGCCAGCGGCGACAGCCTCATCGACATGATGGCTCTCGACCTGCTGGTGGGCAGTGGCGGCGTTCTGTCACACGCGCCGAGTCGTTCGCAGACGGCATCGATGCTTGTCGATTCCTTCCAGCCCGAAGGTGTCACGCAACTGGCGGTGGACAGCATTTTCATGATGCCCCATCTCGGCGTCCTCGCCTCCGTCGACGAAAAGGCCGCCACCGATGTCTTCGAACGCGATTGCATCGTCTATCTCGGCACGTGCGTCGCTCCCGTGGGCACCGGCAAGACCGGCGAAACATGCATGACCTACGAGTTCACGATCGATGGTCTTGAGGCAGCCGGGAGGCAGACAAGTCTGACCTTCGGCGAGGTCCAGCTCCTCCCCCTCGCCGAGGGCGAGGAAGGCGACCTGGTGCTGCAACCGTCGCGGGGTTGGGATGTCGGTGCGGGTGCCGGGCAGGAACTGAGAACCCGGGTACGCGGCGGCGTGGTCGGTCTCATTCTCGACGGCCGTGGGCGACCGATCCATCTACCGGATGACGATACAGAGCGTCGGGAGTGCCTGAGTCGATGGAACCAGGCAGTGGGGCTCTATTCCCAAGACGGCGAAGGGGGTAGCTGACATGGCCCACGCCTACACACCAGGCCTGCGGGTAACGCCTGGCACCGCCCTGCGCCGGACGCGACGACTGCCGATGAAAGGCGAGGTCCTGGTGCATGACGGCGACGTCGTGCAGCGTCAGCAGGTGGTGGCCCGCACCGAACTGCCCGGGAATGTCCGCACGATGAATGTCGTCAATCGCCTCGGAATCTCCGCCGAGGAGCTGCCCGACTTCATGCTGAAGAACGAGGGTGATCCGGTTCACAAAGGTGACGCCATCGCCGAGACACGGCCGCTGATCAAGTGGTTCAAGACGACAGTCGAGGCCGAGATCGATGGCACGGCGGAAAGCATCTCTGCAGTCACGGGTCAGGTGCTGCTACGTGAACCGCCGCTGCCGGTGGAGGTACTGGCCTACGTCGATGGTACCGTTGTCGAGATCATCCCTGATGAGGGTGTCGTCGTCGAAACCCGGGGCGCCTTCGTGCAGGGCATCTTCGGCATCGGCGGTGAGGCCTATGGTCCGCTGCACGTGATCAGCACGGGACCGGGGCAGGATCTGACCCCCGAAGCCATCGATGAAGGATGCGCAGGGCGTATCGTTGTCGCCACCGGACTCGTCCCTCACGCTGCCATCGACAAGGCGCGCCAGGTGGGCGCTGCCGGTGTGATCGGCGCTGGAATACACGACAGCGATCTGCGCCAGCTGCTGGGATATGACCTCGGTGTCGCCATCACGGGGGCCGAGGACATCGGCCTCACCGTTATTCTCACCGAGGGCTTCGGGCGTATCGCCATGGCCGGACGCACCTTCGACATCCTCCGGGATTGCCACGAGAGGGAGGCCTCCCTCTCGGGAGCGACCCAGATTCGCGCCGGCGTCATGCGTCCCGAGATCATCGTGCCCGATCCGGACGGCGCGGCACAGACGGAAGCCACCCCTGCTGGCCACGGCGAGGGCATGGGAGAGGGTGACGCGCTGAGGGTGATTCGCGCGCCATACTTCGGCCGCATCGGCAAGGTCGGTGAGCTGATCGCTGACCTGCAACAGGTCGAGTCGGGTGCCGCCGTGCGTGTTCTCGAAGTCGAGTTCGAAGATGGCACGAGAGCCGTGGTACCCCGAGCCAATGTAGAGTTGATCGAGGAGTAAATGTCATCCCTCGAGGAGTGCCCGAATTGTGGGCAGGGAGAGACGACTTGAGTAAGATCGCGTCCTGGATCGCAGTGACCGGAATCGTCTTCAGTGTCGCCGCCGGGGCCCGCGGCGTCGATGATGTCGAGGCCTTTGACACGCCGAACGACGCCGGTGGCAGCCTGACGGTCACCTGGCCTCGCGCGGACCCAGGCGTGGCGACCAGCTACCGCGTCTACGTTGCCACCGCTGCTGAGGGACCCTTTCAGCTGGCGACAGAAACGGCCACCCCGGGGTTGAAGTCAGCCGAACCGGCGCTGTTCGGCTACGCCGAAGAAAACGAAGGGTTTCACGTTCTCCACATCTCCGGGTACGACACTGGGGAAGGCGATGAGCGTACCTCCCTGCAGGATGACACACAGTACTTCGTCCGCCTCGGGGCGCAGACCGCGTCGGGAGAAGTTCTGGGACCGGTCGCCTCGGCGGTAGCCGGCGGCAACTGGTTCAACAGCGCCAAGTGGAACAACGTCATCCTGGCCGTCGGCCTCTCAGTGGTCATCCTCTTCTACATCTCCATCGCGCGGCGGAAAGAGCTGTTCATTCGCCGGATCGCCGGACTGGAAGCTCTCGACGAGGCCCTCGGCCGGGCGACAGAGATGGGAAAGTCAGCACTTTTCATCCACGGTCTGAAGGGCATGGACCAGATTTCGACGATCGCCGCCGTCAACATCCTTGGTCGAGTCGCCCGAAGAACCGCCCGCTTCGACACCGACCTGCGTGTGGCCAACGTCGATCCCGTAGTCATGTCCGTGAGCCAGGAGGTGATCAAGGAGGCCTACCTGCAGGAGGGCCGCCCCGATGCCTACCGTCCGGACAGCGTCTTCATGGCCGCTACGGAGCAGTTTTCCTACGCCGCTGCCGTGGAGGGGATCATGGTGCGGGAGCGACCGGCGGCGCACATCATGATGGGCTACTTCTACGCCGAATCCCTGCTGTTGGCGGAGACTGGCAGTACTACCGGCGCCATTCAGATTGCCGGCACGGACGCGTACACACAACTGCCTTTCTTCGTCACCACCTGCGATTACACCTTGATGGGGGAAGAACTCTACGCTGCCAGCGCCTATCTCTCCAAGGAACCAAAACTGCTCGGCAGCCTGAAGGGACAGGACGTGGGCAAGGCACTGATTATCGGGTTGCTCCTCGTCGGCACGGCCCTGGCGTCCTTCGGCGTTGATTATCTCACCCACCTGTTCGCCGCCCTGTAGAGGAGAGATCGATGCTGTTTCTGACTCGAACCCTACCGTTTCTCTTCTGCTTCGCTTTCGGCGTGACCGGATGGGCCATCTACTACATTCCCCATGGGTGGGCCCAGGCAGTGGAACGCGAGTTTGCCCTGTGGCTGCGTCTGGTCTACGCCTTTTCCTACTTCCTCGGTCTCTTCAGCCTCCTCAGCCTGCACTGGTCGAAAATCAGGCAACGGCAGGCAGGTTGGGCCTACAGCCTCGTCGTCTACATCAGCTTCGGTGTGATGTTCCTCTTCGTCGTCTACAATGACGGCAGTGGGCCCTTCGCCCCACAGGAGACGACGGGCCCGTACCAGTGGGTGTTCACCAGTGTCCACGTGGCCAGTTCGGCGACCATGTTCTCCATGCTCGCCTTCTTCATATCCTCCGCCGCCTACCGGACATTTCGTGCCCGCACTCCCGAAGCGGCCATCCTGCTCGCATCGGCAATCGTCGTCATGCTCGGCCGCGTGCCGATCGGCGCCTACATCTCCGACGTGATACCGGAAGCCATGCAGTGGCTGATGTCGGTACCCAACATGGCCGCCAAACGTGGCATCTTGCTGGGCGTGAGCCTCGGCGCCATCGCCACGTCGTTGCGCATCATCTTCGGCATCGAGCGCTCCTACCTTGGCGGAGGAGGTGACTGAAGTGGAACGCCTGATCAACATCGACCGCAGGATCATCTTCATCTTCGTCTTTCTCGGTGTCGCCATCCCCCTGCTCGTCGACATTCACCTGCCGATCAAGCCGACGCCGACGGTGCGCTCCGTGTACGACGAGATCGAACGCATCAGCGTCGAGGATCCAGACCGCCCCGTTCTCCTCAGTTTCTCCTATGGTGCCAGCACGGTGCCGGAGATGGAGCCGATGACCCGGGCGATCCTGCGACACCTGTTCAGTCGTGGACGGAAGGTGGTCGGTATCTGCTTGTGGCCCGAGGCTGTCGGCCTTGCCGAACCGATCATGAACGAACTCGCAGCGGAGTTCGACATGGAGTATGGCACCGACTACGCGTTCCTGGGGTATAAACCGGGGGCTCAGGCAGTGGTATTGAACCTCGGCCAGAGCGTGGCTGGCACCTTCCCCTTCGATACGGCGGGAACGGCTGTGAGCGAACTGCCGGTGCTGGCCGGCGTAACGAACCTGAAGGACTTCTCCTTCGTCTTCGACTTCGCCGCCGGCGATTCCATGGAATTCTGGTGGATTCCCTTCGGCCAGGAGAAGCACCGATTTCCCTTTGCCGGTGGCTGCACGGCCGTGATGGCACCCGACCTGTACCCCTTCCTGCAGTCGAAACAGCTTGTCGGCCTGCTGGGCGGACTCGCCGGCGCTGCCGAGTACGAGACCATCATCGATACACCAGGAAGCGCCACGGCAGGTATGGAACCCCAGTCCGTCACCCATCTCATCATCATCTTCTTCATCCTCCTCGGCAACACGGTCTATTTCACGACCCGCCGCCGCGGCGGCAAGGCCTAGAGGAGGAGCGAACATGACTCGGGACAGATACGTATTCGTCGGTTTTGTTGGCCTGTTCTTCGTCACCAACACAGTTCTCGTTGGCAAGGGGCTGCTGGCCTTCGACTGGGACGGCATCGGTGTCATGGTCGCTGCCGGTTGCACCCTGGCACTCTACAGCTTCCTCTACAAGGACAATCCCCTGTTCAAGGTTGCCGAGCATGTCTACGTCGGTGTGGCGGCGGCCTACATTTTCGGCATCACCTGGTACAACTCCCTCTATGGCGAGATCATCGTCAGCTATTTCGACATCGGCGCGGGTGCCGAGGGTGCCAATGGCGGCGGCCACAATCCATGGGTCCTGCTGTTTCCCACACTTCTCGGTTTTCTGATGCTGACACGCTTTTCGCGCAAATTCAGCTGGCTGAGCCGGATCTCTTTTGCCTTTGTCGTCGGCGTGGGCGCCGGTCTGACGATACCCCGATTCATGTCTTCCTTCCTCCTCGGCCAGGTCGAACCCAGTCTGGCGCCGATCGGCATGAGCTGGGAGGGCTTCAACCTGATCCTCGTTCTCATCGGGGTGATCACCGTCCTCGTCTATTTCTTCTTTTCGGTAGAGCACACTGGGGTGGTGGGACACGCGTCCCGCCTCGGGATCTGGTTCCTGATGATCTCTTTCGGGGCGTCCTTCGGCTACACGATCATGGCGCGCTTGTCGCTGCTGATCGGTCGGATCGGTTTCCTCCTCGATGACTGGCTGCACCTGATGTAGCCGGGATCGAAGACGGAGGGGCCCAGCCGCCGGAGAGACTAAGGCGCGGCCGGACCGTACTCGCGAGCCCTGAGGCCCGCGGTACGGAACAGATGCTCTACTGGCCCAGGGACTCGGCCCTCGCGTAGGCGGCTTCGCTGTCAGCGATACGCGCCGTGAGGGCATAGATGCGACCGAGCTCCCGCCAGACGACGCCGTCGTCGGGGCGTTCTTCGGACAATGACTCCAGCAGCGGGAGGGCGGAATCCAACTCCTCCAGGGCCAGGTAGGTGATGGCGAGGTTGAACCTGGCATCGAGATCACCTGGCTTCAAGGCGACGGCGCGCTCAAAATTGCTTCGCGCATTCTCGTGGTCCTCGGTTGCCCAGTACAGATTGCCCAGATTGTAGTGGCAGGTAAAGCAGTCAGGCTCAAGGGCCAGGGCACGTTGCAGAGATTCTGTCGCTGCGGCACTTTCGCCCTTGTCCATCTGCGTGATCGCCAGATTGATCAGGACCCCGTGGTGTTCGCCGTACTGCAGCACGTGCTCGAAGCTGGCTACGGCCTCTTCGTAGCGCTGTGCGTTCAGGTAGATGACACCCATGACACGTGCCGTTGACGTGTCTTCCGGCGCTGCCGCCAGAACATGCTGATAGCCGGCCAGAGCATCGTCGATATTGCCGAGTTGGTAGTCGACTGCAGACAGGTTGCGCCAGGCCTTGAGGCGCTCAGGCAAGACCTGAACGGCCGTACTGAAATGTCGTCTGGCGGTGACCAGGTCAGCGCCCTGTCCCGAGGCGGCGCGGACGCCGTCGTTGTAGATCCTCGACCAGTAGTGCAGGCGCTCCTCGGCGATCTGCGCGTCATAGTCGGCACTCAGCTCCTGAGCGCGGTCGTAGGCTCGGGCCAGTTCCACGTAGTCTCCCTGCAGTCCACAGATCCGCCCGAGCTGAAAGTGCGCCTCAGCATTGGCCGGTTCTGCCTCCACGGCGAGTTCGAGCTGCTCGCGGGCCTGGTCGTACTTCTGCTGTTTGATGTAAAGCTTGCCCGATGCCAGGGCCGAACTCTGACAACCCAAAGCGAGGAGGCCACCCCCCAGAAGGAGGGTGGCCCCAAACGCTGCTGCTACCTGTTTCAGCCGCATGCTCTCAGGAGCCCACCTGGAAAGTGAACGTGTTGAGCGCATCGAACAGGTCGACCGAGGTGTAGGCGTAGTCCACACGAACGTCCTTGAAGTTGCCTACGTCGCTCTGAATGCCGAAACCGAAACTGGTGCCGAATAGATAGTCGTCACCGGAACCGTCGCCTACGTCAAAGCCGCCACGGAGCGTGAACATGTCGTTGAGCACATACTCAACACCGCTGCGGTACTGGTCGTAGGTGTAGTTGTTGTGCCGGAACACAGACGAGAGGTTGACCTCGCCCATGCCGGCGGGATTGTAACGGTAGCCGACGCCGATCTCGAAAATCGACGGCAGGTCGGACGACGAAGACTGCACCTTGTAATCCGACGCCGGGCGACGAAGATCGTCGATCGTACCACGATTCAGCAGGCCGGAACCGTCGTACTGCATGCGTTGACCGATGTGCTTCACCGCCACACCGAGGTTGAGCCCGTCGATGTCGGCCAGGTTGCTGTACTGCAGACCGGCGCTGAAGGACAGGGCTGTGCCATCAACGCGCTCGATCTTGTTGACGACGTAATGCGAGGTTCCGCCTACCGAGATACGGTCGGTCAACGCCCGCGAGTAGTGCAACCCAACGGTGAAGAAGGTGGGTGAGTAGGTACCCCCCGTTCCGTCCGGCCGATCCTCGGTGGTAATGGGAATGTCACCGAAGTCCAGGGACTTGATGTCGAAAGCGAAGGACCCGATGGAAGTGAAACGACTGCCCAGGGCTACGTAGTTTACCCGGACGTCCGCCAGGTAGGACATGGATGACACCATCACATCGGTGTTATTGGCGGACCGAGACAGTCCTGCCGGGTTCCAGAACAGGGCGGAGAGTCCGGTTGTGGTGGCTACCGAAGACCCCCCCATGGCCATGTCCCGGGCCCCGACGGGGATCAACAGTTCCGTAGCGCTTGCCGTGCCGGCTCGATTCTGGCCGGCAGCGTGCGCCATGTCCGCGGCGCACACCACCAGGACCAGAGCCAGCGCCGCGGAGGCGATCTTGAAAGTACGTATCATTCGTTTGATCTCCTTCTGACTTGGTGCTGGCTTAGAAATTCTCGAGGAACTGCTGCTCACCGACGACGGCCAGCTTCAGGATTTTCGTCTTGTTGTGATCGGGCATATCGATGTGCACGAAGTACATGCCGCTGGCCACGGGCAGACCGTTCTCATTGTCCAACTGCCACTGCAGGAACTGATCGTTGTTATCCTTTTCAAGCTTTTGCACCAACGTGCCGGACATGTCGAACACTCGAATCGTGACATTGTTCGGTAGATGGCTAAAGGTGACGAAGTGGTTGTAGCGGCTGACTTCGGCCGAGTTCACTCCGTAGTAGGGATTCGGGAAGGCAGTGATCTTCTTGACGTCCTCCGCGAGAAACGCGTCCGACGTCTCAACCCCGGCGACACTAAGGTTGAACACATCGGCAGTCGTGTTGACGTGGTTGGCCATCAGCAGGAACTGAAAACCATCCGTTGGGAACCGATCAGCGATACGCCGGCCCGCGAACACCGCCCACATGATCGGAATAATCGGCTCGGACGCGTCACCGCTGTTGACCGGCAGCAAGCCGAAGTCGGTCAGCACCGGGTTGTCATTTCCCTGCTCTGTGTAGTCCGCGTCGAAGATAAACAGCCACTCGCGAGGGCCGCCTCCTGCCACGTTGCCGGCGTCGTTGTAGAAGGCCGGACCATAGGCGCCGTTCACCAGCCCACCGGGCTGGTTGTTTTCGAGGAACCCTACAGCCAACCGCCGTGGTGGAACCGACTCGACGTCCCACGCCGACAGGGCGATGGGTACCCTCTCCTGGTAGACATAGATCCCCGGGCCCTCAGCGTTGGTGATGTATTTGCTCACGTCCCATGGGGTTGTGGTGGAGGTCATGTCAGCCTGTGCGGGCGGGTCGTTCCCGGCACCCCGCAGGTATCGGTAGGCGTAGGAGACGTTTTCGTTGGCCAGATCCAGAGGTTTGTACTGGTCCTCACCCTCCGCCTCGTTCACCGAGGTGAAACGCAACTCAACGGTGCGCAGATCTTCCGCAGTCACAGGAGACGGCTCGAACCAGACATTGTTGACATCCCCTGTTATGGCACCGGAGAAACCCTCAGCGCCGAAGTCGGCCTCGGCCCACGTGTACCAGCGGGTAGCGCTGCTGTGGTCCGATGCGTCAACGAAGTCCTCCAGACTACTGCCGCTGGCCGCAAGGGTAGTCTCGGGAGCCCCCCAACTCTTCATTCCGTTCGGAGGGCCGTTGACAGCGATCTCGAACCCGTCCGCGCCGATATACACAGCTGTGCCAGTCTGGTCCAACTGGTCCGCCACGAGCGTCATGTTCATGGTCAGATCGCTCAACGACCAGGTGACGTTGCCGTCCGCGTCGTTGCCGAAGGTTACCTGGTAGTCATGACCCGTAGTCTGGGTCGGATCGACCACCGTGGCCGTCGCCGAGCCGTCGCTGCCGCCGGCCGTGTGCGTTCCGGCGATAACCTGCGCCGCATCTGACCCATACCGGGAGCCTGTGGGCGGATCCTGGGGTTTGGTGATCTTCAACAGGCCAGGGCTCTCCAGCGTCGTGACTGCCGAAGCCTCTCCGGTGGCGCGATTGTAGGCCGTCACTGCGAAGTAGTACTCCTGGCCGTTGACCAGGGGCCCACCGCGGACAGCGTCCTTCGAAATCGTCAGGTTCCGTCGAATTCCGAAATCGCTGCCCACCTGTTGTGGCACGTTGAGTACGATACCCGAAACCACATCCAGATCGATACCGAGAAGGGTTGTCACACCGTTCTCTTTATCGAATGTCCCCAGAAGGACGCTGTTATCCAGACTGGCTTCCGCTGAAGGCTTCTGATATACGTTGTAGCCCTCGAACTCGAACCCGTCTGAAGCCACATTCTCCGTCTCGTCCACGGAGGCCGGATCCCAGCCCCAATCCAGCACGATGGCCTGATCCAACTGGGCCACACGCACATTCGGCGATGCCGGCGGCGACGCAACCTGGAAGAACCAACTGAACTGATTATCTGCCTGCGGTGATGTGCTCTTCTGCGGGCTCCGAGTCAATGTGTGAGAGTAATGATTCACGAAACGGTCGGTAATTTTCCGACAAAAGGCAACCCAATAGTACAACGGCTTGCGCCGACGCCTCAAGTCACCTGCGTCCAGGCGGCCATCTCTTGGTAAGTCAACGTACGCTGACAATAGCGTAACATGTTGTTTTTGTATCCCTTAACAGGGGTGCATAACATCGAATTACGACGCCTGCGCGGAGTCAGAGACCGTGGGGATTGCCGCGATCTTGGACTCAGTGGATCGGGCGTCACGGACGGCCAGATCGGCGAAGTGGCGCCTGCTGCGATCAGACGAAAGTGAGCCAACCGTGTCGGTCCTCGACCTCGGCGTTGATCGTCTGGAAGAATCGCGTCTGGATCCTCTCGGTGATGGGGCCCCGTGCGCCATCGCCGATCTGGATCTGGTCGATGGCCCGGATCGGAGAGATCTCCGCGGCTGTCCCGGTGAAAAAGACCTCATCTGCAACGTAGAGAAACTCCCGTGGAATCGGCCGCGCTTCCACTTCGATTCCCAGTTCCCGAGCTACGGTAATCGCCGTGTGCCTGGTGATTCCAGGCAGGATCGACTGGTACGACATGGGTGTGGCGATCTTGCCCGCCTTCACGGCAAAGATATTCTCGCCGCTGCCCTCGCTGACCAGACCATCAGGGCTGAGAACGATCCCCTCGTCGTAGCCGTTGAGATTGGCTTCCATCCGGACAAGCTGGGAATTGAGATAGTTCCCCCCTGCCTTGGCCAGATTCGGCATGGTATTGGGTGCTGATCGGTTCCACGAGGACGTGCATACCGACACACCCTTCCTGAGAGCATCTTCGCCGAGGTATTGGCCCCAGTGCCAGACGGCGATTACCGTCTCCACAGGACACGTGGTTGGATCGACACCCAACGAGCCGTAGCCGCGAAAACAGACCGGACGGACGTAACAGGCGTCCAGCTTGTTGACCCGGATCGTCTCGAGAACTGCGTCACAGATCTGCTGACGCGAGTAGGGGATCTCCATCCGGTAGATCTTTGCCGAATCGAACAGGCGATCCACATGCTCATCGAGACGGAACACGGCAGGACCCTTTTTCGTGTCGTAGCAGCGAATCCCCTCGAACACCGACGATCCGTAGTGCACGACGTGGGCCAGGACGTGAATCCTGGCCTCATCCCAGGGAACGAGTTCGCCGTTGAACCAGATCTTGTCGGACTTGGGCATCGGGGGCATGGACAAAACTCCTGAGCGCCGGCATTGCGCGGGCGCTGGGCTAGGGAAGTTCAGAATGTGCGGCTGAGGCTCAAAGAGAGATCGTCGAAGGTTCCGCTGCGCTGCTGTGAACGACTGACGCGGGCCTGAAACCCGGTGTAGCCGGTGGGTTTGTACTCCATGTTCAGAGCGATATTCCGGTGGGCGTTACGGAAAGACAGCTCTCGATCAACCGAGTCACGAGCGTAGAAGAACCCCCATTGCCTGTCCAACCGATAGCTGTATCTGACGCCGCAGCCCAGAGCGCTGCTGGGACGGTAGTTCATCGCCAGGCTGAATCGATGATCGTTGTTGTCCTCTTCGACGATCTGTGACCCGTCCCCTACCAGCAAGGTGCCGAAGTCATCAGCACTGAAGGCGTACGTCGAATTCAGCTGAAGGGTCTCGAAGAGAGACCGGCGGACGGTATGACGCATCGACCAGCCTCGACGTATGTTGCTGCGCCGATTGATGGTTTTGGTGTTCACGCTGCGGTCGAAATCGAAGATAGTCCGGCGCGCGGAGATCTCAAAGTTGTGGGAGATCTGCGCTGCCAGGCGCTCGTAGCTTGTGCTCGTCGACAGCCGCAGCTCGCTCGAGCGCTGGTTGTCGGCAGACCGGGTCGCGTCCAGGTTGACGCGGTGGGCTCGACTCGAAGACAGTGAGACGTCATAGCGCATGGAGCCCTCGCGTTTCCCTCGGAAGGTGAGGGACGCCACCTGGTTGTAACTGTCGCGGTCCTGCTCTGAAGCGCCCGGGTTGTCGACGCGGTTCATGCGGGTCGATCCGGAGGCTTGCAGTTGGTTGCCGTCGCCGAATTGCCAGTCCAGGCTGCCACCGACCTGCAGATCCTGATCCTCCCGGTCGTCTGTGGGATCGCGGTACGTCCCTCCCGTCAGCTGTGCCACCGGCAGGCGCCTTTCATCTGTCGTCGCCCAGGACAGTCGCGCTGAACCGGTCAGACTCTCGGCGAGCCGGCCGTCGACGCTGCCGGACAGGTTCCAGCGCTCGCTCTCCCGATCACGGGCAAAAAACCGGTTGCGTGGATCGTTGTCCGCATTGGCCGTATTGGTGTTGAGGCCCTCCGACCACGATTGCCGGGAACGGACATTGAAGCCACGGATCTTTGAGGTCAACGATGTGCTGACCGTTCTGCTGCGACGCTCCGAAAGTTCGGCCACCACCGCCGTGTCCAGACTGCTGATGACGGAGCGTGTCACGCCGGTCTGCGAGCGCGACTCGGAGATCGACAGATTTGTGCGAACATCTCCTGGGAAGGTATACGCGGAACTGGCGCGCAGATTCTCGCTGCGACTCTTGTTGTTTTTCAGCGTGTTGTCCGTCTTGCCGAGAGAGAAGCTCGTCGTCAGGCGTTCACCGAACAGGTCGAAGTCGGGAGACGTGCGCATCGAGCCGTTGTATTGCAGGCCGGTCTCTTCCAGGAGGCTGTCGGGGTTTACGGGGCTGGCACGCCGCGCCGTGATCACCCCTGGAACGACATCGAACCGTATATCGCTGAAGATGCCGTCCGAACCACTGAGTGGCTGATACTGAAATCGGAAGTTGAATGTCTGGCTGCGCGTCTTCTGGTTCAGCAGCGTCGCGTTGCGGCTCGACATGCTCGCCGTGATTCCCACCGAGGCTCGAGGTCCCAGAATCGGGTAGTTCACCGAGGAACGAATGCTGGCCGTTTCGGTCCAGTTGTTGCGCCCGTTTCGTTGGTCGAGGATCGCATTCAGGGACATGGAGGCATTGACCCGCAGCATGGAGGTCGAATCCCCCGCCGTCGACAGGGTCACGGGTGTGGAGAAGTTCCAACTGGGAAACGTCGGTCGCCAGGTCATCCGATCAGAACGCCGACTGAAGTGGAGGGAATAGGTCTGACTCCACGCCATCGTTGCCGTGAGAAGCACGGCAACAGTGATCCAGCGGCTCATGCCGATGATCCTGCTGCTCCCACGACCGCAGCGAAACGCGCGAACTGACCGATGGAGAGGTCTTCGGCGCGTTGGGTCAGATCGATGTCTGCCTCGTCCGCCAGACGCTCCAGGTCGACGGTGGTCACGGTCCCTGTGCCGTCAGGGGCGGGCAACGACTTGAGGGCATTGCGCAGCATCTTTCGACGCTGACTGAAGGCCGCCTTCACCACAGTCTCGAAAAGACGCAGATCGTCGACGGGAACGCGGCCCGGCTGGAACTCCACGTCGATGACAGCGGAATCCACCTTGGGCCGCGGCTTGAATGCGGTGCTGGGAATCAACCGGGCGATGCTGATCCGGGCACACTGGCCGAGGAAGACGGTGAGTTGACTGTAGGCCCGGCACCCCGGCTGGGCCACGAGTCTCTCGGCGACCTCTTTCTGCAAGGTCAGCACCGCCCGCCGCACCACATCGGCATGGTCGCGCAGACGGAAGAGCACGGGAGCCGTGATGTTGTATGGAAGGTTGGCAACCACGTGAAGGGTTGACCGTTGCTCCTCTTCGAGCAGTTGCCGCAGATCCAGATGCAGCACGTCGCCCTCGATCACGCGCACCTCGGGCTCCGGGAAGCGCTCACGCAGATGGGCACACAGGTCGCGGTCGATCTCGATGGCGACGAAACGCTCAAGACGTTGCCGCAACGGTGCTGTCAGGGCCCCCCGACCAGGACCGATCTCGAGAACCAGATCTTCCGGCGTGGGCGCCACACGCTCAGCAATATCTTGCAGCACACCTCCGTCTACGAGAAAGTGCTGACCGAATCGCTTGCGCGGCCGGGGGAGCCCTTGTCGCTGCCGTTGGGGACGGTTCAACCTGAGACGATTCCCGACCGGCGCAGTTGCTGCCAGATGTCGGCCAACAGCAACTGTGGGCTGACATTGTGGCCCTGGCTGTCGATGGCGGCGTCCAGGGTTTTGGCAACCGGTTCGAGGCGCCGGGGATCGACACGACCTGACCATTCTTCCAACCGCGGCATCCTGTCCGTGTTGGCCACGCTCGATCCGTGGTTCAGGCCCATGAGGAAGAGATCTCGCAGGTACGCCGAACACAGTCCTATGAACCCTTCCATCCGTTGCTTGTCCGGCCGGCCACCGAGGTCATCCAGCAAGCCCCAGTATTCATCCTCCTTGCCGGACAGGGCGGAATCGAAGAAGCGCTCGACGAGATCCCGCAGTGTATCAAAGTCGTCTCCGCCAACATTTGCCGGGCGAATGCCATTGCCTGCAGCGAGGCCGGACGCCAGGTCAGCCCGCGCTTCCGCCACACCTTCGTTCACGAGCTGATCGCGGACTTCGGCTGCCGTCAGCGGGCGCAGGGGCAACCGCTGGCAGCGCGACACAACGGTCGGCAGCAAGCGCTCGGTGGTAGTGGACACCAGTAGGAAGACTGCGTGACGCGGCGGTTCCTCGAGAATCTTCAGCAGGCAGTTCGCGCCGGCCTTCTGCATGCAGTCGGCCTCGAAGATGATGGCCACCCTCTTCGGGGCCTCGGTCGGCGCGAAGGACATCTCACGCTGCAACAGCAGGATGTGATCCTTGGGCAGGTTGCTGCCACTCCGAGACGTGGCTCCCCCGGCAACGTACTCCAGAGCTGTCTCGCGGAGCGCCGCGAACTGCTCGGCGTCAGATCCGGTCCGGGACGTGCCCGTCGGCAGCGGCAGCAGCACATGGATGTTGGGATGTGTAAGGCTGTCCGCCTTGGTACACGAATTACAGCTGTCACAACCCACCCCAGGTAGTCGACGACAATTGATCGCCTTTGCCAGTTCGAGAGCCAGGTGGCGCTTGCCGGCGCCCTCCTGCCCTGTGATCAGAACTGCGTGCGGCAACCGCCCCGTGGCAAACCAGGCGCTGATCTGCGCCTTGGCCCGCGCCTGTCCCGTGATTCGATCGAACGACAAGGGTTCAGGGTCTACGAACGACGCACGAGACTCTCTTCGGTCCCGAGATCGAAGAAGTGGGCTTTGTCGATCTCGACTGCGAGTCGGACATTCTGCTCGACCGTGGGTATGTGATCAGGGTCGACTCGGGCAACGAAGGACGATTTGCCCGTCGTCAGATGCAGAGTGACCTCGTTGCCCATCGGCTCGACGACCTCGACCTTGGCTTCTATCTCGACAGCTGTATCGACGCCACGGCCCATCGTATCGGGGTCGTGGATGTCCTCGGGCCGGATGCCGAGAGTGACCTCCTTGCCGACGTGATCTTTCAGCCCTTCCTGCTGGTCCTTGGCCAGAGGCAACCGGAGATTGCCCTCGTCGAACACAAGTCCGCCGCCTTCGGAGGCCAGGGATCCGCGCACGAAATTCATGGCCGGACTGCCGATGAAACCGGCGACGAACTGGTTCACCGGATGGTTGTAGAGGTTCAGCGGGGTGTCGTTCTGCTGGATCTGCCCGTCCTTCATCACGACGATGCGATCCCCCATCGTCATGGCCTCCGTCTGATCGTGAGTCACGTAGATCATCGTCGCCTCGAGCCGCGTGTGCAGCTTGCTGATCTCGGCACGCATCTGCACACGCAGTTTGGCGTCGAGATTGGAAAGAGGCTCGTCAAAGAGGAAGACTTTCGGCTTGCGCACGATGGCGCGGCCCACGGCGACCCGCTGTCGCTGTCCTCCGGACAGCGCCTTCGGCTTACGTTCGAGCAGATCCTGTATCCCGAGGATATCGGCCGCCTCGCGCACACGAGTCTCGATTTCCTCCTTCGGGTATTTCCGCAGCTTCAAGCCGAAGGCCATGTTCTGATAGACGGTCATGTGCGGGTAGAGGGCGTAGTTCTGGAAAACCATGGCGATATCCCGGTCCTTGGGCGGGATGTCGTTGACCAGCGTACCGTCGATGTAGATCTCGCCGCCGGTTACTTCCTCGAGCCCGGCCACCATGCGCAGGGTCGTCGACTTGCCACAGCCCGAGGGACCCACAAGGACGACGAACTCCTGATCCCTGATTTCGATATTGGCGTCATCGACGGCGACGACGTCTTTATCAAAGACTTTCCTCACATCCTTAAGAATGACTTCGGCCATCATCTCCTCCTGCGCTCACCATGGTCAGCGTGTCTGGGATTCCGGTTCGGTTGGAAGCGGTCGGCTGAGCAGCCATGCGTCTTCCACCGGTTTCGTATAGAACCGTCGCCGAACCCCGTCCACGACGAATTCGAATTTCGCGTACAGTCTCTGTGCCGCGACATTCGAGCGGCGCACTTCGAGTCGACAGGACCGACAGCCGCGCCCCGCGGCACGCTCCAGTGAAGCATGGAGAAGGCGGCCGCCCCACCCGCGACGCTGGCATGGGCCGTCCACCGCCAGGCTCGCCAGGTGGAACACCGGCCCGTCGACGGCGCCGACGGCGTATCCCACGAGCTCTTCACCTTTCCACAGTCCCAGATTCAGGCTGCGCCCATCCTGCGACAGCCATTCAAAATCTGCCAGCGTCCACGGATGGGCAAACAGGCGTTGTTCGATCGCCAGCACATTCCGGATCTCCCCCGGCGCCAGCCGCAGGCTCCTGGCCTGAGGTCTCACGGCAGATCCTTCGGCCGACCCGCCGGGGCGAAGGTCGGCGTACGCAGATAGACCGGCTCCACCCGAGCCGGATCGACGACAGTTCGTGACGTTCGCTGGGTGGCCAGCCAGGCTACAGCGTCGGCGCAGGGCCGACGCGCCGCCATGGGGGCCAGGTTCGCTCCCGGCTTTCCTGACAGCAACTGAGCCCATCTGTCGACACCGTCACCGGTGAACAGTACGTCTTTGAGACCCCAGCGCGCCAGCAGAGATCCTGGTTCATCGACGCAGGGCGCCTGGACCTCTCGCGGGACACCGCTGGACGTATCGTAGACGGCGCCATACACCTCGCCGCGGCGAGCGTCCAGCAGGGCGCACACCGGCAGCCTGCAGAATGGAATCCGCGCCGCCAGAGACGCCAGGGTGGATACCGGGATCAGTTCGACCCCGAGGGCCATGCACAGCCCTTTGGCGGCACTCAGACCGATACGCAGACCCGTAAACGAACCAGGGCCGTTGGTGACCGCCACAGCTGTTACCTGCGACCGCTCGCGCCCAGCATCGGCCAATGCCTCGTCGATCTCACCAAAGAGCCGACGGGAGTGCTCACGCGGCGCATCGAAGGTACGCAGGGCCAGAATCTGTCCTGACTCCGCGACTGCCACACTGCCAGCGGGTGTCGCCGTATCGAGGGCAAGGAGCATACCGACTACAGTAACCCCAACTGGTCTTCCCGATCCTCACCGTCCGGCGGCAGGGGTCGACCCAGGTGCTCATACGCCCTCGGCATGGCCTGGCGACCGCGAGGGGTCCGTTTGATAAAGCCCTGCTGGATCAGATACGGCTCGTATACCTCGGTGATCGTGTCCTCTTCCTCGCCGATCACGGCAGCGAGATTGTTCACTCCCACCGGACCGCCGCCGAATCGGTCAATAATCACCGACAGCAACCGGATATCCGTCTCGTCCAGGCCGAGTTCGTCGACTTTGAGGATTTCCAGAGCCACCGCGGCGGCGTCCTGGTTAACGATGCCGTCGAGCTCGACCTGGGCGTAATCTCGAACCCGACGCAGCCAGCGCTTGGCCAGTCGCGCCGTGCCGCGAGAACGCCGGGCGATCTCTTCGGCGCCGCCGGCCTCAACCTTGAAGCCGAGCAGGCGTGCGTCACGCGCGATAATCTCAGCCAGTTCATCGACGCCATAGAAGTCGAGATTGGCGGTGATATGAAACCGGGACCGCATCGGTGCCGAGAGCAGGCCCTGACGCGTGGTGGCGCCAACCATGGTAAAACGCTCCAGATCGAGGGTCACCGAGCGAGCCGTCGGTCCCGAGTCAATCAGAATATCGATGCGATAGTCTTCCATCGCCGAATACAGATACTCTTCGACGGCTCGGTTGATCCGATGAATCTCATCGATGAAGAGTACATCGTGGGGCCCCAGAGCGGTGACGATGCCGGCCAGATCCACGGGCTTGTCGAGCAGAGGACCTGATGTGGCGTGCAACTCGACGTCCATCTCGTTGGCGATGACGTGGGCAAGCGTGGTCTTTCCCAGGCCGGGGGGGCCCGACAGCAACACGTGGTCCAGGGCTTCGGATCGTTCTCTTGCCGCGGTGATGCCGATGCGCAGCTGTTCCTTCACCTTTGCCTGACCGAGCATCTCATCAAGGCGCCGTGGCCGCAGCGTGGTGTCGGCATCACGGTCGTCGCCCTCGGAGCCGGGATTTACCTGTCGTTGGTCCATCCCGGATCACCGTTCCCGCAGAGCGCCCTTGATCAGATCCTGCACCGTCGGCTCGTCCCCGGCGTGCTTTCGACGCGCTGCCGTCACCGCCTTTCGTGCCGCAGCTGTAGCGATACCGAGGGCCTCGAGAGCCATCGTCGCTTCCTGACCGACAGGATCGTCATCGCCCGGTGACTCGCCCTCCTCCTCGTGGCCAAGAGCCGTGGACAGCCGAATTCTGTCCTTCAGTTCAACAACCACGCGCTGGGCTGTCTTCGAGCCAACCCCCCGCACCTGAGTCAATTCGGTAACCCGCTCCTGGAGGATTGCCTTCTGCAGATCCGTCACCGACAACCCGGACAGGATCGTCTGGGCCAGTTTCGGGCCGATGCCGGAGACGCCGATCAACAACTCGAACATCTCGCGTTCGGCTGGATCTGAGAAGGCGAACAGCTGAATCCGATCCTCGCGCACGTACGTGTAGGTATGCAGACCTACGGGTTCACCGACAGCCGGCAGTGTGTCAAAGGTGTTGAGTGAGGTGGACAGCCCGTATCCCACCCCCCCGACGTCGATGACGGCCTGTGTCGGAGTCTTCTCCATGAGAGTGCCGCGAAGATGGTGGATCAAGAGAGCTGTCTTGTCATCTGTGGGCGACTCGGCGCAGTAGTGCTTCGACCTCTGGACGGCGCCGCTTCCCGCCGGTCGACGTGCTGGACGCGGGACCACGATGGTGGTGACAGATGGCAACGGCCAGGGCGTCTGACGCATCGAGGGGTCGTGGCGCTTCGGCCATCTTCAGAAGACGGGTTACCATACCCTGAACGGCCTCTTTCGTCGCCTGTCCATTGCCGGCAACCGCCTTTTTGACTTCCGCCGGCGTGTAAAGCGCCGTCTCGAAACCGGACTGCACGAGGGCAAGACGCAGCACGCCCCGGGCTTCACCCAGCTTGGCGGCCGCATCGGCATCTCTGCCGTAGAAGCTGCTCTCAAGTGCGACCTCATCGGGTCGCTGGGCCGTAAGCAAGACCACCAGACCGTCGTACATCGTCTGCAATCGGTCGGCAAAACTCGCCCCCTGTCGAGGCCGAAAACAACCACAGTCCTCAAACAGGAGGGAGCGACCCCGCTTGCGCACCAGACCATATCCGGTGCTGGTGCTGCTCGGATCGAGCCCCAGGACGAGCAAGGATTGCAGCCGGCGGCCGGTCAGGCCAGCAGCTTGGCCAGCTCCTCTTCCTGCACATCGAAGTTGGAAAACACCTTCTGTACGTCATCGAGATCCTCGAGATCCTCCAGCAGACGAAGGATCCCCGCGATGTCATCCCCCTCGACCTCCAGCAGATTCTGTGGGATCCAGGCCAGCGACGCCTGGCTGTACGTCATGCCGGCATCGTCCAGCGCCCGCTTGACCGCTTCGAAGCTGTCCACGGGACAGAGCACCTCGAAGACGGTGTCTGCGCTCTGTATGTCTTCGCCCCCCGCATCCATGACGGCGAGCATGACATCCTCCTCGGTGGCGTCGGCTCCGTCCACCTCGATCAGCCCCTTCTGGGCGAACATCCACGAGACGGCCCCCTTTTCACCGAGATTCCCATTGCGCTTGGTGAAAGCATGCCGGACCTCAGACACGGTGCGGTTCTTGTTGTCCGACAGAGTCTCGACGATGATGGCGACACCTGCCGGGCCATAGCCTTCGTAGACCGAGGACTCATACACCGCGCCCGGTTCGTCGCCGGTCCCCCGGCGGACGGCCCGCTGAATCGTGTCCAGCGGCATGTTGGCACCCCGGGCGTTCTGAATCGCGGAGCGCAGCCGTGGATTTGCGTCCTCGTCGCCACCACCCTCTCGGGCAGCCACGGTCAACTCGCGAATCAGCTTGGTGAAAAGCTTGGCGCGAGCTGCGTCGGCGGCGCCCTTTTTCCTCTTGATGGTGCTCCACTTGGAGTGACCGGACATCGTGCTCTCAACCTCTTGCGCGTGAGTCGGGAAGGGTGGGCAGAATCTACGGACTGGGGCGGGCCGTGGCAACTGATCTATCCCTTAACTCGCAGGGAGACAACGACTAAGGGACTCCTCTCGAGATCCTGGTCAGGACGTAAAACGGGAGGCAGGCTTGGCGCCCGCCTCCCCGATAGAACCCGGCCAGTTGGCCAACCTCAGGCCGCCTGAGCCTGCTCGCTGGCCACCCTCTCGGCGATGCGGGCCTGCACCTCGTTGGGGACCTCGTCGTAGCGATCTAGACTTTGTGTGTGCATCCCCTTGCCTTGTGACATCGAGCGCAACCGTGTGGCGTAGCGATCCATTTCAGCCAGGGGTACCTCGGCCTCGATCACCTGGAAGTGACCGTCTGCACTGGTGCCGCTGATCCGTCCGCGGCGCGACGTCAGGTCTCCCATCACTTCTCCGAGAAACTCTTCAGGGACTGTGATTGTGACGCTGTAGATCGGTTCGAGGAGCGCGGGTTTGGCTTTGACGAAGGCATCTCGAAAGGCGTGTGATGCAGCGATCTTGAAGGATACTTCGTCCGAGTCCACGGCATGATGTTTGCCATCATAGACAACGACGGCGACATCGACAACGTGGGAACCTGAGATCGGTCCCTGGTCGAGAGATTCCTGCAGACCCTTCTCCACGGCCGGAATGAAATTTGTCGGAATGCTGCCACCCACGACCTCGCTGCGGAATTCGAACCCGGCGCCGCGCTCGCGCGGTTCGATACGCAGGGCGACCTCGCCAAACTGGCCACGCCCCCCGGACTGCTTCTTGTGTCGATACTGGCTTTCGGCCCGACTCCGGATCGTTTCACGGTATGGAATCCGTGGCGTCTCCGTGTCGACCTCGACATTGAACCGGTCGCGTAGCCGTTTGAAGATCGTCTCGAGATGCAGATCTCCCTGGGCCGCAAGGACCGATTGCCTGATCTCGCCGTCGAAACGAAAACTGAAGCTCGGATCCTCCTCGTGCAGCTGCTGGAGTCCGGAGACCATCCGCTCGTCCCCTCCCTTCTCGCTGGCTGAGATGGCCACACGAATCAATGGGTCCGGGAAGATCACTTCTGGCAACTCGAGTTCCGCCCCCTTGGCGCACAGGGTGTTACCCGTGTGCGTGTCCTTGAGCTTCACCAGGGCGACGATATCCCCGGCACTGGCACTCTTTACCTCCTGGCGCTCGTGACCGTTGAGCTGGAAGATCTGGCCGATCCGCTCCGTCTTGTGCCGCGTAGGGTTGTTTATCTCGTCGCCATGATGGAGGCTGCCGGCATAGAGTCTCATGTAGCTGAGTTCGCCGACGTGCTGCTCTCCTACCGTCTTGAATACGAAGGCTGCCAGTGGCGCGTCGGCGGCCGCGACCAGAACGCTCTCATTCCCGTCGGCATCCGTCAGATGGAGACCGGGGCTCTCTGCAGGCGAAGGGAAGTAATCGGCCACCGCCCTGAGTAACCTGTCGACGGCGACGTTGTTGTAGGCGTCGGTGAAGAGCACCGGGAAGAACTGGCCAGCGAGGATGGCCTTGCGCAGCCCTATTTTCAGCGCCTCTACTTCGAGACCCCCGTCGCCGAAGTAGGTTTCCATCAACTCCTCGTCAGTCTCGGCCACGGCTTCGACGAGTTGTTCATGGAGAGTGGCGGCCTCGTCCTGCACATCGGCGGGAATCTCACCCTCGTCGGCCTTGCCATCGACGTAGGTAATCAGCTTCATATCGATCAGATCGATGACCTGATGGAAGCCCTCTCCGGGGTTCAAGGGATGCTGAATTGCCACAGCCTGGCGACCAAACCGATCCTGTATCTGCGTCAATAGACCCGGCACGTCGATCTCGGGACGATCCATCTTGTTGAGAAGAACCATCCGTGGCAGGTTATAGTCGCTGGCGTAGCGCCACACTCGTTCCGTGCCGACATCGATGCCGGATGCCGCGTCGATGACGGCCACACTGCCGTCTGCGACGCGCAGAGCGGACATCGTTTCCGGGATGAAGTCAGCGTAGCCGGGCGTGTCCATCACGTCGAAATGGTAGTCGTTCCACTCGCCGGTGAGCAGTGACGTCTTCACCGACATCTTGCGCTCCACTTCCTCGGTGTCGTAGTCGGAAACGGTCGTCCCGTCCTCGACGCGTCCGAGTCTCGTCAACTGCCCGGTATTAAAGATGAGAGCCTCGGCCAGGGCGGTCTTTCCGGCGCCATTGTGGCCGGTGAGGGCGAGGTTCCGAACCTGCTCGATCGTATGTGACATGACCACTCCCCTGGGGAGAAAACTGCGAAAGGGGAACCGCCCGGCGGATACCTGATAAGAAGCATCGTACCCGCTGCAGGCGGCAACTGAAGACGGCGGAAACTATGCCGGAATTCGACCGGATGTCAAGGTCCCCCCCTCGGGGTGGGTCGCGCCGAGCCGCAGCCTTGGAAGCCCTCCCACCGATACCCTGGATGCCTTCATGAGCAGTGCTTTCGCGACTTTCTTGATGCTCAACGACAACTACCTGCCCGGCTGCCTGGTGCTGGCCGGAGGCCTGCGCCGACAGAACGTGCAGGCGCCCCTGATCGTGCTGGTGACAGATGGCGTGTCGCCGCGGGCACGTGAGGCCCTCGCAGAATTGTACGACCACGTTGTCGAGGTGGATCGCGTGTACGTGCCCCATTCCCGCCGTCAGGAACGACAGGACCGGCCCTATTACTTCACGCGCATCCAGGTCCTGAGACTGGGGCGTGACGGCGATCTGGGATTCGACCTGGACCGCGTCGTCGTGATCGACGCCGATGTCCTGCCGCTGCGCGGTTACGCGGCACTTCTGGACCTCGAGGCGCCGGCTGGCGTGCTCAACGAGGACCGGTCACACCTGGCGGAGACAGATGAAAACGGTCAGTACGTCATTCCACCCGAGGCGGCCGAGGGACGCTGGATCTGGCACCGGATCTATGCGGATTGTCTGCACGGCGAGCCCGTGCCCCGCCACATCTCAGACCGGCCGGGACAGGATCCCACGAACATGGGCTTCAACGGATCCCTGTTTGTCATGCAGCCATCGATGGCTGAGTACGATGCCATCCTGAAGGATCTGACACGGCCTGAGGTACGCCGGCTTGTAGGAGATCTCTTCGATTGGCCGGATATGCAGTACCTGACGATGCGGTGGTCGGGTCGGTGGCGGAACATCGATGTGCGCTACAGTGCCCTGAGCGGTTACCCCAGCCTCGATGTACTCTACGGCACCCATTTCGCCGGCTTCAAGCCCTGGTACTTCCAGCGACAGAAAGCCATGGCACGTTACGCTCGGTATCCGGATTTCCAGCTGTGGTTCCAACGCTACGAGGAACTGGTAGCCGCCTACCCGAGGCTGTTGCGAATGGGCAAACTGCAACGCTTGCTTGAGGATGTTCGGAAGGTTGGCAGGGGTACATGACGAGAGGCCCCGTCATCGCTGACGGGGCCTCTCGAAGTAAAATCCGGCGGCGTCCTACTCTCCCACCGGGTGACCCCAGCAGTACCATCGGCGCAGGAGGGCTTAACTGCCCTGTTCGGAATGGGAAGAGGTGTTTCCCCTCCGCTATAGCCACCGGAATATCAACATTCCAGTTGTATGTTCCGCAGTCGAGAAGGTGTGTCGCCCCCCTGGACGTGCGAATGGATGTTTCGCGTAGCGAAACTCCGAAAAATCGTCACAGAGCTTGCGAAGCAAACTCACAAAAACTGCGAAGCAGTTTCGAATACGGATTCACACGCGAGTCACTGCCCGCGTAGCATGCTGTGTCACATACAGGAGAGAATAATGGTTAAGCCGCACGGCCAATTAGTATCGCTCGGCTTCACACGTTACCGTGCTTCGACCTGCGACCTATCAACCTCGTAGTCTTCGAGGGGCCTTCAGGTGGGTTAACCCCACGGGAAATCTAGTCTTGGAGGGGGCTTGACGCTTAGATGCTTTCAGCGTTTATCCCGTCCGAACGTAGCTACCCAGCAATGCTCCTGGCGGAACAACTGGTAGACCAGAGGTCCGTCCATCCCGGTCCTCTCGTACTAG